>CAYWAL010000001.1:0-31749 GCA_964456605.1 uncultured Candidatus Saccharibacteria bacterium
CTATCATCGGTTTTTCTCACTAAACTAAATCACAATCACAACCATATTATATATATTATATATCTCCTTTTAGATTACCAACAATTTGAGAGCAAGCCTTCGAGATTTCTGCTAGATGATTAAATCGTTAAATTGCACACCCGATACCCTTTCAATCAGGCTCTAGAATGTTGAACACATAATTCTTGATGAATTCAGTTTATAGTGGTATTATTAGTACAATGTGTGATAGAAAATTCCCAGCCTTATATCGCATATAAACAAAGTTCTACCACTATTTCTTGCAGAAATTACAAAGAAATTCTGCTATAAACCACTTAATCAGTTTAGCAAACAAATATGAACATCATCATCAAAGGTACCAATTTAGAGCTCCATGATGATTTAAAAGACTATGTAAACAAAAAAATAGGAGGATTAAAAAAATTCATAGAAAACGAGAATATAGAAGGCAGCAGCATAATAGCCAGAGTGGAGCTTGCTAAGACAACTCAGCATCATCAGCAAGGAGATATATACAAGGCGGAAGTCAATCTGCAGTTTTCCGGAAAAATGTTTAGGAGCAGTGTGGAAAGCGATGATATATACGGAGCTATTGATGATGTCAAGGACGAACTAAAGATGATGATAAGCAACTACAAAGATGAAAGAAACACCAAAATCAGAACAGGAGCAAGAATAATCAAAAAACTAAAAAGACTTTCACCTTTGGCATGGGTAAAGAATGAATTCAGAAAGTTCAGAAGAACAAGAAAATAAGTTGCACCGAGATGGACAACTTCGCCAAATTAGTCTAAACCATAAAATAAACCTACTGTTAAAAACAAGCGATGTTTATACTTAACAAAATTTTTGGCGATCCAAATGAGAAAGCCATAAAAAAAATCCAACCCATTGTTGACGAGATTAACAAACTGGAAAGCAAATTCCAGGCTTTTTCTGATGGCGAGCTAAGAAATCAGACAGAAGTGTTCAAAGATAGAATTAGAAAAGGAGAAACTCTCGACCAAATTTTGCCGGAAGCTTTTGCTGTAGTAAGGGAAGCCGCCAAAAGAACACTGAAGCAAAGACACTACGACGTCCAATTGATTGGCGGGGTGGTTCTGCACCAGGGAAAAATAGCAGAAATGAAAACAGGAGAAGGCAAAACATTAGTCTCGACTTTACCGCTTTACCTCAATGCTCTTACTGGAAAGGGTGTTCATCTTGTTACTGTAAATGACTATCTGGCAAGAAGAGACGCAAACTGGATGGGGCCAATTTATCATTTGCTTGGACTTAGTGTGGGAGTTATCCAGCATGATAAATCATTCGTGTTTGATCCCAAAACAGCGCCAGATGGAAACGAAGTTACAGTTGAAATGGAGAACTTGCGAGAAGTGAGCCGCAAAGAAGCATATCTATGCGATATTACCTATGGAACAAACAATGAGTTTGGCTTTGATTACTTGCGCGACAATATGGCTGTAAACACAAGCCAGATAGTGCAGAGAGAGTTAAACTACGCAATAGTAGACGAAGTTGACAGCATTTTAATTGACGAAGCAAGAACTCCCCTTATTATCTCTGCACCTGATACAGAGTCAGATACAATGTATACAACGTTCGCCCGTCTTGTTAAGAAATTGGAAAAGGAGAAAGATTATACCGTTGACGAAAAAATGAGAGCAGTGAGTCTTACGGAAGAAGGAATGGAAAAAGTCGAAAAAATGCTCGGGATGAAAAACATCTACAATGAAGGTGGCATAATGCTTGTCCACCACCTGGAACAAGCCTTGAAAGCTGAAGTTTTATTCAAGAGAGACAGAGATTATGTTGTCAAGGATGGTGAAGTTATTATTGTCGATGAGTTCACAGGACGGCTTATGCCGGGCAGAAGATTCGGAGAAGGTCTTCATCAAGCTATAGAAGCAAAAGAAAATGTTAAAGTCCAAAAAGAAAGCAGAACTCTTGCCACAATTACTTTTCAAAACTACTTCAGGTTATATAACAAACTTGCCGGTATGACTGGTACCGCCGCTACTAGCGCGGAAGAATTCTCCAAAGTTTATAATTTGGATGTAGTAGTTATTCCTACTAATAAGCCAGTCATAAGAAAGGATTTCAACGATTCTATATATAAAACAGAGCGAGGAAAGTTTAAGGCTTTAATCAGAGAGATAAAAAAACATCATCAAAAAGGACAGCCTGTCTTGGTTGGTACCATATCTATTGAAAAGTCCGAACTCCTCAGTAAAATGCTCACAAGAGAAGGAATAAAGCACGAAGTTCTAAATGCCAAATTTCACGAGAAAGAAGCGCTCATTATCTCCAAAGCGGGTCAAAAAGGCGCTGTAACCATTGCCACAAATATGGCTGGAAGAGGAACAGATATAAAACTGGGAGAAGGAGTAAAAGAACTGGGTGGATTGTGCATTCTTGGAACAGAGAGACATGAAGCAAGAAGAATTGACAATCAGCTGCGAGGAAGAGCGGGCCGTCAAGGAGAGCCTGGCGAGACAAGATTTTTTGTCTCTATGGAAGATCATCTTATGCGCGTCTTCGGCTCTGAAAAGGTGAAGGCTATGATGGATAAGCTGGGAATTGAAGAAGATGTGCCCATTGAAAATTCTTTCATTTCAAAATCAATTGAGAATGCGCAAAACAAAATTGAGGGATATAATTTCGACATTAGAAAGCATGTTCTGGAATACGATGATGTAATGAACAAACAAAGAGAGGTAATTTACAAGAAGAGAAGAGAGATTCTTGAGATAGCTAAAAATATAGAAGACACAGACAAAGAAATTAACAAAGAAAACTTTCCAGAGCTCCTGAAACTGAAAGATAAAATTCTTCAGATGTTTGAAAACCAAGCACAGTACATAGTCTCAATAAACAGCACTGATGCTAGAAGTAAGTGGAATATAGGAGGAATGGCAGAGTCAGTTCGCAAAATAGTCCCCGTAGACGGCGAGCTTGAAAGTAGACTCAAAGAGATTGCAAACTCAAACAGGCCCGACGAAGAAGCAAGGAGCCTAATGACAGATCTGATTTTCGAAGCACTGTCAAACGCCTATAACAAGCGAGAAGAAGAAATTGGATATGCTGCTGCAAGGCAAATAGAAAAGATGGTAATACTGAGAAGTATTGATATTCTTTGGATAGAACATCTGGACTCCATGGACAGCTTGCGTGAAGGAATAGGATTGCGAGGGTATGGTCAAAGGGATCCATTAGTTGAATATAAAAAAGAAAGCTATCGTATGTTCCAGTCTCTCCTTGATGGAATTGAAAAAAGCGTGGTCTCCAGTATATTTAAAGTCCAAATTGTAAGAAACATTGAATCCCCAATGCAAAATAAGGACGTGTTCACAAGCGGTGGAGATGAAACAGCAGGAAGTATGATTCCCGCAACTAAAAAGCGCAAGATAGGAAGGAACGAACCTTGTCCCTGCGGCAGCGGCAAGAAATACAAAAAATGTCATGGAAAATAATCGAACAGAATTTGCCAAAATTAAATTTCTCTGCTACAATCTCCCCACTATACATAAAAGTAAAGAAAACTAACTGAAGATCCTATGAAAAAAGGTATTCACCCACAATACGGTAAATGCATCGTAAAATGCGTTTGCGGCAACACTTTTGAAACAAGATCAACAATACCAGAAATAAAGGTTGAGGTTTGTGGTGCATGCCACCCAGTCTATACAGGAAAAAAGAAAGTGGTGGACACAACAGGGAGAGTTGAAAGATACAAGAAAATGCTTAGCCAGAAAAAAGAAAACATTGTGTCAAAAAGAGAAAAGAGAAGAAGAAAATCCGAAAGAAAGATGGAAGCTGAAAATAAAGACAATCTCTCTTCCTGAAAGATAAAGTGGCGGCAAAGCGACACGTCGAAGTTGCCTTATGTTTCCTTTAACACAGCTTCCCGCGCGCTCTGCCGTTAGATAAAGCGAAGTCCTCATGATTCTTTGCTAGACAGAGTCTTCACAAGGTGGATTATATAATCACACCATTTCTGGTGTGATCCAAAACATTGTTCTGGTGTGGTCCAAACATTGCTGGCAATAACAAAACGCTCCTTGATACCCAACGCTTTTCTAGACACCCAGTGTCTCAAGACACTGGGTGTCCTGTAGTACAGCAGTAGTACAGCACAAGATGTCCACTGCGTTGATTCAATTGTCCACGACTGAACCTAAAAGATTTTTCACCTGAGCGAATTTAGATTATCTCAGAGTGACAAGACAACTATCTTGATACTATCCCGATGTTCCTTGATGCTCGGTATCTGCAAAACACCAGATGAAGTGTTAACCAGCGAAAAACCTGCTTAAAATATTGGATAATTTATGCCAGACACAACGACCTCAAAAACCACAAAAAAAACAATCGCAAAGAAGAGTAATGCTCCCTATTTTGAGCATAAGAATATTTTGATTTATAACGATGATATCCTTAAAATTACCGCTATATCAAAATCTTCTATTGATTTAATTGTTACTTCCCCTCCCTACAATGTTGATATACATTACAATTCCCACGATGATGATTTAGCCTACAAAGACTATCTTGAATTTACCAGAAAGTGGCTAAAAAAATGTTATGAGCTGGCCAAAGATGATGGTAGATTCTGCCTAAATATTCCGTTAGATAAAAATAAAGGAGGCCAGCAATCAGTATGCGCAGATATTACCAACATTACAAAAGAGATTGGTTGGAAATACCACTCAACAATAATCTGGAACGAGGGAAACATTTCAAGGCGCACAGCGTGGGGTTCTTTTATGTCTGCCTCTGCACCTTATGTTATTGCTCCTGTTGAGGTGATAGTTGTTTTGTATAAAAAATACTGGAAAAAAAGGAGCGGTAGCAGGAAAAATGATATTACTAAAAAAGAATTTATGGAATGGACCAATGGAATTTGGACATTTAGCGGTGAAAGTAAAAAAAGAGTGGGACATCCCGCGCCTTTTCCGGTAGAACTTCCGAGAAGATGCATTAAACTTTTTAGTTTCGTGGGAGACACCGTGCTTGATCCATTTTTAGGCAGCGGCACAACACTTATTGCTACCTGTCAAAACAATCGCAAAGGAATAGGAGTTGATATTGATAAAAAATATTGTGATTTAGCAATTAAAAGACTAAAACAAGAAGCAAAAATTGATCAACAAAGTTTATTGTAAAAGTTTACCAAATAATATTATAAGTAAAAGCAAGAAAAAGAAAAAATCAATAAACGACTTAATTATAGAATATTTTAAGAAACATCCAAAACAGGATATGTCTCATGGTCCTGTTGTTGATTGGGTTGAGAAAAAATACTTAAAGCTTTACAAAAGAAAACCAAGAGATCCTTGGCGAGCGATTAGGAAATTACACGAGGAAGGATTTCTAATAAAAGTAAGAAAAGGGGTTTACCGCTATGATCCGAACGCAGTTAGAAAGCGAGAATTAGAGGATTTTACACCAGAACAAAAAGCGCAAATACTCAAGAGAGATGGTTATAAATGCGTTGTCTGCGGGCGAGGTAAAAAAGATGGCGTTGAGCTTCATGTTGACCATATAAAACCAAAATATCTTGGCGGAAAATCAACGATAGAAAACGGCCAAACGCTTTGCGCCCAGCATAATTTTATTAAGAAAACCTTAAGACAAACCGAAACAGGAAAGAAAATGTTTATTCGTTTATATGAACTGGCAAAAAAAGAAGGAAATGAAAAATTGAAAAGATTTTGCGCTGATATTTTGGAGATTTATGAAAAATATAACATTAACGGCCATATTAAATGGAAAAGATAAAACAAATCAAAAAGATTTACAAAATGAAAGACAAGCTGGAAAAAATAAAAAAAGAATATGAACTAGTTACAAAAGAGCTCAGTAAAACTGAGACTATTTCTGATGTGGAAAAAGTAAAGAAACTCATAAAAAAACAAAATAAACTGAGGGAGATTGTGGAAAAATATGAAGATTTGTTAAAGATAGAAAAAAATATAAGAGAGAATAAGGATATAATTGAGAAAGAAAAAGATAATGATTTAATCGCTCTTGCGGAAGAAGAAAATAAGAGCTTGCTTGCAAAAAAAGATAAACTGGAAAAAGAACTAGAAGATCTATTAACTCCCAAAGATCCAAAAGATGAAAGAAATGTGATTGTTGAAATACGCGCCGGGGTAGGAGGAGATGAAGCAGGGCTGTTTGCGGCGGATCTTTTTCGTATGTACGCTAAATTTGCCGAAAAGCAGCATTGGAATATATCCATCCTAAGCTCAAACAGAACAACTATCGGCGGTTTCAAAGAGATTATATTTGAAATAGATGGAACAGATGTATATTCCAAAATGAAGTATGAAAGAGGAGTTCATCGGGTTCAAAGAATTCCTGCAACGGAAAAACAAGGACGCATCCACACTTCAACAGCAACGGTAGCTGTTCTTCCTAAAGCGGAAGAAGAAGAGATAAAAATAAAAGAAGAAGATATTAGAATTAATGTGTTCCGATCTTCAGGACCAGGAGGACAAAGTGTCAATACAACAGATTCTGCTGTCAGAATAACACATATTCCAACAGGGATAGTTGTTTCCTGCCAAGACGAAAAATCCCAATTGAAAAATAAAGCCAAAGCTTTGCAGATCCTCAGGTCGCGACTTTTGGCAAAAAAAGAGGAAGAGAGAGAAAGAAAAGAGAGAGAGGCTCGCAGGGTTCAAATTGGAACTGGAGAAAGAAGCGAAAAAATAAGAACGTACAACTTGCCACAGGACAGAGTGACAGATCACAGAATCAAAAAAAGTTGGCACGAGATTGAAAGTATTCTCGATGGAAACATTGATGATATAATAAATTCCCTTAAGCAATACGAAAGGGAAAAAAGAGAGAGAAACAAAGAAAACCGCTAATTGCTTTCCGTTGGAGGAATATTATAGTAGTCTACCAACCTGGAAGCCAAATCGTGAAAAACAGCAGCCGTGGTATCGGCAGCATAAAGTGCGTTTTTTGGTCCGTCTAGCTTAATCAAAATCGAGAACTTTGGATTAGGAAGGGGACCAAAACCAATGAATGTATGGATGGTTTTTCTTTTTGCATACCCTCTTTCTTCTTTCTCTGGAACTTGTGCTGTGCCAGTCTTGCCGGCGAATCTATATCCTTCTACTCTTGCCAGTTTAGAATGTCCATTCTCTATGACACTAACCATCATTGCTGAAATGAGATTTGCTGTCTTTGGAGACACTACCTGACGAATAACTTCTGGTTCAACTTTTTCAAAGGTGCCATCAGGATGAATAAACTCACTCACAATATGTGGTCTCATCAACTTTCCGTCATTAGCAAAAGAGGATATTGCAGAAAGCATTTCCAAAGGAGTAACAGAAATTCCCTGTCCATATGAAGCAGTTGCATAATTAATATCACTTTTCACCTCAAGATTGGAAAGGTTTCCCTTTCTTTCGCCACTTATCTCAATCCCTGTAAGTTCATCAAGTCCAAACCTCTTCAGATACTGATAAAAATAGTCCTTGCCTATTTTCTGCTGAACAAACACTGCACCAGTGTTCAGTGATTTTTCAAGAACTTGGGTCATAGTCTGTTCACCATGCGCCTTTCTATCAGCATTGTGAATTGTCCAGCCATCAACTTTGACAAATCCCTTGTCAACATATGTGGTAGCGGGACTGATCTTTCCCAAATCTATACCAATTGCCATAGTTATAGGCTTCTGAACTGAGCCGGGTTCATAAACATTATGAATGTTGGAATTCAAGAAAACGCTCATATCTTTCTCCTTAAAATACTCATTGGGATCATAGGTGGGATATTGAGCCATAGCAATAATCTCACCAGATTTTGGGTCCATCACGATCAAATTTCCACTGTCTGCTCCATACTTCTCAACTGCCTTCCTTAAAACCGTTTCGGAAATATATTGAATTGTTTGATCAATAGTCAACACTATGTCATCCCCATTTCTAGGAGGTTGAACACTCTTCAGCCCGACTGGCATCCACTTCCCTGACGCATCTTTCTCCATTTCCAAAAAACCCATTTTTCCCTCAAGTCTTTCATTGTAGTACTCCTCTACTCCATATTGCCCAGCTCTCTTGTCTCCTTTATACCCTAAAAAGCCCACAACATTTGCAGCCAGCCTACCGCCGGGATAATACCTAATAACTTGAGGAGCAACAGCCACGCCCAAAATTTTCTCGTTTTTTATCATTTTCGCCACTTCGTCTGAAACCCTGTTTTTTATCACTTCATAAGAATCATTTTTCTTGTTTATAATATTAAAAACATCTTCTTCCTCCATTCCTAATATCTCTGATAATTTCTTGGCAGTTGCTTCTTTGTCATCGATATCTTTCGGAACAGCGTATACGAGATGTAATTCTTTGTTAACGGCCAAAGGATAGAGCTTGTCGGAATACTTATCTTTAATGAATATCCTTCCTCTTTTTGGAATTGTTTTTTCAAAAAATTCGTGCTGTTCTCTAGCCAAAGCCTTGTAAAAATCGTGCTTCACAACTTGAATTTGAAAAAGCCTAAAAAAAATTACAAAAAACAGTGTCAGGAAAATAAAAGCCAAAAAGTATATGCGCCGAGTATAGTTAACACTGTTGAACAACCTTTTTGACCTTTTTCTCCTTTGCATAAACACAACAATCAATAATGACAGATAAAAAACTACTGATTATATAACATCACTTCAACTTCTGCTTCTCATCATCCTCAATGAAGTTTTCCTCCAGTACGCTTTTTACAAGATCAACATCAATAAAGATTCGGGATTTGAAAACTTTTTTCTCTTGAAATAGAGCTAAAATAGAGCTAAAAAAGCAATTCTCGTCTCCAAAACTAACACAGGCAAGAGTTGAGCTGGCTCTACCAAAAAGCCGCAAATGAAATCAAAGTCCTAACCACAATTAACAACAATAACCCAACAATCCTACTTCAACGGCTTTCCAAAAAACACTCCAGTTTTCTCTAAAAGCCCCTATCAACAGTGATGAATAAGAGAGGGGCTTTTTTGCAACTTACTTGCTGTAGCAGTAAAAAAGCTTATGCTTTCTTGCAATTCAAAATTATTGATGACCATAACTCGCTCGAGCCTTATATTCCCTTTCACAGCTATTCCATTGCAATCGCAGTAGAACCAGAAACTATATAAGTCACATCTTCTCGATTAATGGCATAAAACCTATAAGACTCATTCTCAAAGTTATTCATAGCTTTCAAATCAGCAATTTCAATCGCCATCTTTTGATTTTCTCTCTGAAGACTAAATAGTCTTTCACGATAACTTTCCAATTGGTAACTCTTCGTAGTAATACTGTTTACTGTGGATATATACAACAAGCCCATAACGCAAATGAGGACCGCTACCATAAAGCCAACAATTCTTTTGTTTCTTTCTATCTTTTGAGAAACAGTCTTTATATTTGTTCTATTTTTTTTCACAACTGAACGCCTAGGCATATGTTTGAAAGTAATAAAAGCATTAAAAAGTCTTTCGTCAAAAAAATAGCAGTTTTATACTTGCATCTCCTCTCTCAAAGCACTTTTTTTGCCACTCTTAGTTTGGCACTTCTTGACCTTGGATTTCTCGCTACCTCTTCTTCTGTGGCTTGAATTGGCTTTTTTGTAATGACTTCCAATCTCTTTTTATGATTACAAACGCAAGTCGGAGTTTCTGGCTCGCAAATACAATCCTTTGATTCTCTTCTAAAAAAATTCTTCACAATTCTGTCTTCAAGCGAATGAAAAGATATTACTGCAATTCTCCCTCCAATTTCCACATTTTCCAGAGCAAGTGGGAGCACTTTCTCAAGATTTTCAAGCTCCCTGTTGACTGCAATCCTCAGCGCCTGAAAAGTTTTAGTTGCAAAATGAATCTTTCTTTTCTTATAACCCTCCGGCACGGCTCTCGAAATCACTTCAACCAGTTGCTGCGTATTTGTTATCCTTTTCCTTTTCCTCTCCCTCACAACTTCTTTGGCAATAGCATCAGCATATTTTTCTTCTCCATATTCTTTTAAAATGGAAGCTATTTTCTCTTCACTCCACTTGTTAATAATGTTTTCTGCTGTTTTTCGGTCATCGGCTGTATAATCATAGCCCCCGATTCTCATATCCAAAGGAGAGTTTTTTAGGAAAGAAATTCCCAGTTCTTCATCATTAAGCTGGTGGGACGAAATTCCAAGATCTAGAAAAAATATATTCAGAGGAGAAAAATCATATTCCTTTTTAAAATCAACAAAATCTACAAAATTTCCCCTAACCAACACTATTCTATTGGAATATTTGCTCAGTCTTCTTTTGCTCTCAACTATTGCCTCTTGGTCAAGATCTATTCCCAGCAACTTTCCATCCGGAGCTGTTTTCTCCAAAATAGCTTCTGCATGTCCTCCTCCCCCCACTGTTCCGTCAAGTAAATTCTCGCCGGGTTTTGGATCTATAGCATCAACAGTTTCTTTTAACAAAACTGGAATATGAAAATATGACATAGGCTTAAAGTTATAAAAGATACTGAATTGTCTCTCTGCTAAACTTCATTAGATCTTTCATTACCTGCTCCAACAGTGCTCTAACAGTTAAAGATAATTCCGAAACAGATCACACAAACGCCAATTTCGTTTTTATACTCCTAATTCTCCAAGTTTTTCCGCTATATCACCACTTTCTTTCTCCGTTTTGCTTTTGTATCGCTCCCACTTATCTTCATCCCAGATCTCCAACCGATTGTACAACCCATTAACAACAACTTTTTTTCTAAGTTTTGCATACTTCCTCAAATAATCGGGAATTACAATTCTCCCCTGTTTATCAATCCGCACTTCCATAGCACCAGCCAGCATTAGCCGCACAAAAGCTCTTGTATTCGACTGACTAAGCGGCAAGCGGCTCAGCTTGTCCGCCAAAGCTTTCCATTCGCCCATAGGATATAAAAACAAACACCCATCCAGTCCCCTTGTTACTACACCCCCTTCCTTCAGTTCACTCCTAAATCTAACTGGCACTGACAGTCTTCCTTTCTCATCCAAATTATGATTATATTCTCCAATAAACATATGCTTGATATTTTCACAAACTCATCGTTTCCGCTACTGTCTTTTTCGACTCCTTACTCATCATCAGCTGGCGGCATAAAACCTAGAAGTTATCCACAAATTCCTTGAGTTTTCCCCACTTTTATCCACAATTCTACCCTGCAACCCCATTATACACCACTTTACATAACAGTCAAATCGTCTTCAACTCTGATCTATAAGAAGTCAATTTTTGGCTTATTCTAGGCATTTTTGAAAAAACCCACAAAAAAGAAGGCAAATTTATCCACAGGTTTATCCTATATCTGCCTTCTTTTTCTCTTAATAATTGACGATTTTGAACGCCTTGAAAAGAACAGAATACCAGAAATGGATACTGAAAAAGAAAACTGCCTTAGTACCGCCTAGGGGATTCGAACCCCTGTTGCCAGGATGAGAACCTGGTGTCCTAAACCACTAGACGAAGGCGGCAAATCCTTTCTTCTTTCTATCCGAAATCTATAAGCCTGGCAAAATAACAACTGGCTTATTCTAGCACTTTTTTCAAAAATTTTCCAGTATAACTTTTTCCACATCTTGCAACCTCTTCCGGCGTTCCGACAGCAACAACTTTCCCGCCCTCATCTCCTCCTTCAGGACCAAGATCAATGATATAATCAGCACACTTTATCACATCAAGATTGTGTTCTATTACCACCACCGTGTTCCCGCTATCTACCAAACGGTTCAAGACATCCAACAACCTTTTTATATCATCAAAATGAAGACCGGTTGTTGGTTCATCTAAAATATACAATGTCTTGCCTGTTGCCTTTTTAGCCAACTCGGCGGCTAGTTTTATCCTCTGCGCTTCTCCTCCTGAAAATGTTGTGGCTGACTGACCAAGATGAATGTATCCCAGCCCAACATCTCTGAGTACTTTCAACAAATCTTTGATTTGCGGAATATTCTTAAAAAAACTATATGCTTCATCAACGGTCATTTCCAAAATTTCAGCAATGTTCTTCCCTTTGTATCTTATTTTTAGCGTCTCTTGATTATATCTTTTTCCTTTACATACCTCACATGGAAGATATACATCAGGCAAGAACTGCATTTCAATTTTTATCACGCCGTCTCCCCTGCAAACCTCGCACCTTCCGCCCGGCACATTAAAACTAAATCGCCCAGGCTGATAACCTCGCATTCTTGCCTCGCTTGTCATAGCGAAAAGGCGGCGAATAGGAGTAAAGAGTCCGGTGTAGGTGGCAGGATTACTGCGGGGCGTCCTTCCAATTGGTGACTGATCAATTTGAATTACTTTGTCTATATTTTCAACACCTTCAATTCTGCCGAATGCTCCAGGTTTTTCCATAAGGCGATGCAATTTTCGAGCCAATGCCTTATAAAGAATCTCGTTTATTAGACTTGATTTTCCTGATCCTGAAACTCCCGTCACGCAAGTGAAAGTGCGAAGAGGAATGCTTACATCTATATTCTTCAAGTTATTTTCTCTTGCTTTGTATATCGTGATAAAACCTTTCCCAATTTTTCTTCTTTTCTTTGGAACATCTATTGTCTTCTTTCCAGAAAGATATTGTCCAGTGATTGAGCTGCTACACTTCAATATTTCATCATATGTTCCAGTAAAAACAATTTTTCCTCCCCGCTTTCCTGCTCCAGGACCTATATCAACAAGCCAATCAGCGGCTCGCATCGTTTCTTCATCGTGTTCAATAACAACAAGAGTGTTCCCCAGATCTCGTAGGCGCTTTAGAGTGCCAAGAAGTCTCTTGTTATCACGAGCATGAAGACCAATAGAAGGTTCGTCTAATATATAGAGAACCCCTACCAAAGAAGAGCCAATTTGAGAAGCAAGTCTTATTCTCTGCGCTTCTCCTCCTGCCAATGTCGTTCCATTTCTTTCCAAGGTAAGATAGTTCAATCCTACACTGGATAAAAAACCAAGCCTGTTTTTTATCTCCTCTATTACCTTACCAACGACCATAGCTTCCCTTTTGCTTAACCTGAGACTGTTGAAATATTCCAGAACCTTATCTATGGACATAGAAGAAACTTCCGTAATATTCTTCCCCCCCACTTTCACAGATAGAGCCTCTTTTCTCAACCTGCTTCCTCCACACATTTTACACGGGCTTGTATTCATATATTTTTCTATTTCCTTCCTAACAGCAGAAGAGTCCGTCTTGAAATACTTTCTTTCCAACTCATTAACAATGCCTGAAAAATAAACATGCCAATATCTGACACCGCTTTTTGTGTAATATCTCACTTCAATTTTCTCTTCATCTCCACTCCCATATAATATGGTATCTATTTTTTCTTTAGGTATATCTTTCAACCTGACATTTTGTGGAATCCTAAACTTCTGCGCCACAGCATTCAAAAGCGCACCATAGTAATTATTTGGCTTATAACTCCATGGCAAGATTCCTCCCTCGTTTATAGTTTTATTATAGTCAGGAATTACAAGCTTTGGATCTATTTCCATCTTGCTTCCAAGGCCACTGCAAGCCTTGCAGGCTCCATAGGGACTGTTAAAAGAAAAAAGTCTGGGCTCTATTTCAGGAAACCCTAAGCCGCAATTTTCACATGAGAGATTTTTATTCATTGTAACTCTAACCTTGCCTGCTATAACGGAAATCAGTCCACCTGACAGATTAGTTGCTTGCTCAACATCCTCAAAAATTCTGCTGATATTATCCGCCTTCACTTCAACTTCGTCTATAAAAATACTGATATTGTGCACTTTATACTTTTTAAGTTCAATCCTCTCGCTCAAATTCACAATTTCGCCATCAATTACTGCTTTCGTGTAGCCCCTCTGATATAAATCATTCAAAAGCTGAAAATATTCTCCTTTTCTTCCTCTTACAACCGGAGAAAAAATTTTCACTTTTCTCCCCTCGCCAATCTCAAGAATTTTCTCTACCATCTGTTCAACTGCAAGAGCAGTGATTGGCTTTCCACATTCAGCGCAATGTGGAATCCCAATCTTTGCAAAAAAAAGACGCATATAATCGTAAATCTCTGTAATCGTGCCAACTGTCGAACGTGGATTATGAGAAGCAGATTTTTGACTGATGGAAATAGCAGGAGAAAGACCTTCTATATAATCTACATCCGGTTTCTCCATCTGTCCCAAAAATTGCCTGGCATAACTAGAGAGACTTTCTAGATATCTTCTCTGACCCTCTGCAAAAATGGTATCAAAAGCAAGCGTGGATTTTCCAGATCCAGATATTCCTGTAAAAACTATAAACTTATTGCGTGGCAAATCCAGATCGATATTTTTCAAATTGTGCTCTCGAGCTCCGCGAATAACAATTTTGTCCATCTTGAATTACAAAATACTCAAAATCCTAATTGCTGCTATATCACTGCTACAGAAGCGATCCCAGATAAAGAGACTACATACAGTCCAACGTTGTCTTTAACGTCCTCTAACAAACTATTCGAAAATAAAGACTGTAAACTAACTCACCGACCAGCTAAATTTTGATGATCATTCCTGCTCTTTTTCCACACCAACCCATAAGCTTTCCGGTTCTCAGAGAGTCCAAAGAGCTAGGAAGAAGACGAATAATTGACCGATATGTTTATCTTGTCATAAGAGATAGGAACACTCTTTACCCAAAACGGCCAAAAGTTAACTTTAACCACTTTGACCCCCTTCATATTTCTGAAATACTCTCTCAACTCTGCCTCACTTTTACCAGATATCTCTCTTTTTATCTGCTCAGCATCAATCTTTACAACTGAATCCCAGCTGGCATAAGTTGGAATTACTATCTGACCATTTTCATTTTTCACCATTTTGCCAATTTCATACTTCCCGCTTCCTTCTACCAGCTCTCTATTAGAAGCCAGCTTTGAGTGGGCTTTTTCCTTTGCCAACTTATCAAGATCAGCTTTTTTCACTACAAGAACACTTGTTTTGAATGAAACAGTCATTTGAAAACTGTCAGCAACATCCCCCACCTTAACACTCGACTCAACCTTTATATCTTCTCTCTTTTTCGTATCCTCTAAAACTATATCCTCGTCTGAGAGCTTGCTTAAGAAATCCTGCTCATTTTTCTCCTTTACTGCCTCTATTAGTTTCTCTTTAGCCATTATATAGTCACTTTCCGAAAAATAAGAAGCACCCTTTCGCGCACCGCCTGTCATAGGCAACATCGACTTCGCATAGATTGCCGAATATTTTCTGGTTCCTTGCAATCCAGGCAAAGTGAAAGAAGTTGCCCCTATGTTATATTCCTCGCCGGGCTTGTCGGCATAGACTTTCACTGTAACCTGTCCAGGAATTTTTTTTCCTCCAGTTACTGAAAACCCAGGAATAGTTACAGGTTCTTTAATCCTAAAAATATATCCTTCTTTTGACAGAAACCTAGTATTAGCAATAATCCTCTGCGGAGCAGAAGAATATTCATTGAATATTGTAATGTTGCCGCTTGCTTTGGTAGCAACCTCTTTCTTCCCCGTGGCTGGATAATTGCCCACTTCTTTATTCCTAACTTCAATTCTTTTTGCCGGAATTCTGCCGCTTGCTACATCCACCTCGCTTGCAAATTCGTCAGCTACAAATTCAAAATCGTACGCTACAGTATTGGTTCTTAAGGTAATATCTATATCCGCCTTGGGAAGCGCAAACGCTGCAGATGCTAGTACTGTTACAAGAGAGATAAAAATAAAAGAAACAAAAACCTTTGAGCTTATTGAAGGAAGAAGAATGATTCTTCTTTTCCTTCTTTCTGTCATAGTCACCTTCTCTTCGCTCTGCCCAAACCTTTCTTTGAAAGCATCTTCCAATTTTCTACTTTCTACCTTCCTTGTAACAAAACTTGTTTCCTTGCTTTTTCTATCAACACCAGAACCTCCAACTCTTTTCACTATATCAAACATTGCAACTTTGCCTTTATTTTCCAAAGCACTGCCTGTCTTTCTATCAATTTCTTTTTCAACTTCTTCTTTGTCCTTTTGAATCCTAACCTTGATCTTGTCGCCTGCCTCAGTTTTGATCACATTGCCAGACGACTGCGCTTGAGAAACTGTTTCAAATCTATGATCATTGGTAGTTTCCTTTTCCTCACCATTAATCGTAATTATTGAAACTTTCTTCCCCAGTTCATCGGCTCTCTTTTTGAGTATCTTTAGATTCACTACACTTTGCAGAAGCGCTGACTCTTGAGGCACTGCCAATGTGATCTCCCTTTTATCACACTGTTCCAACTTGTCAACGATTGAGGCAATTTCCTCGTCAGAGCTCAGGTATATTGTTTCACAATTTTTCTCCTTCATAGGTGACATCTAAAAATGAACTACTTTTAAGTAAACCATTCAAACTAAGGTGCGAAAGGAATCAATGCTCAAACATTAGCAGTCAAGTTTGCTACTTATTTATGGTAATTTTGAATATGATGATACAAAAAGAAGCATTATGGCCACAAAGAGTAGTGACACCACACTATCTTGTCCGATGGAAATATCAATATCCCTAACAGTTATTATAATACCCCATATTCCTTCAGTCTTTTTTCAACAGTCTTAGCCGCAGTTTTCAGAGTTTTCACTTTTGCCAACTTATTCGCCAACGCAGTATCCTTTAACACTTCTCTCACCCAGACAGCAAAATCATTTTTTTCTTCGTTCACATGGTACCTGAAAGTTTCCTTACTCATTGTTAACAATGCATCTCTCAAGTCTTTGAGATTTCTGAGAATAGGACCATTGTTAACCCAAAAACATGACGCATCGTTAACACTTATTAGTTTTCTGTCCCTTACTCTTTTTGGCATAGCTTTATTTAATTTATTTAAGAATTACCTCTGATAAGTACTTATAACTTAAACTTCTCTCTGCTTTCATAATATGCGGTTGCTGTTTTGCCTCTTCTCTTCTAATCTAAACCTAAAATCATTCAACACATTTATAAAATTTATAAAAGCTTCATATGGCGACTCATAGGGATTGAAATATTTATGTACATCCCCATCAGAAAACCACTTAGTGCACATATAGTAGAAATGATCGCTGATCTGCATCTTTCTCCAATCTTCTATAAGTTTCGGATCGCCAGAGTTCAAAACATCTTCTTCAAGATCATAAAGCTTTCTAAGCGCCGACCTTTGCATTGAGTTTCCCATCCACGCACTCAAATCTCTCTCAGTATCAGCCCAACTCAAGACATTTGGAACATCAAGTCTATCTACAGGCTCATAGGAATCAAGAAGCTCGGAGGGAGTTTTGAAGTTGTTGTCAGGATGCTTCATAATCTCCTCAGGCAAAGCTTTCATAAAATCAAATATCCCGCTATCTTCCCATTGATGCTCACCAAAGGTCTCGTAATCCATAAAAAGGTTAACTGTGTGGCCATTGCCATTTATAGAATTTATCCACTGGCAAAATTTAGTAGCATATAATGGATATTCTTTCCATTCTCTGTTTGAAAACCTAAAAGCAATATCATCGGAAAGTCTATAGTTCTTGAGAAGCAGTTTTATTTTAGTCGTTCCCACCGGACGATACAAAAAATTAGGCGACCTATCTTGCAAATAATACTCCCAGCCTTCTGCTAATACACCCTCATATCCCATTTTTTCCAAAAGACGAGCTAGCTCATTATTATAGGCAAGTTCCGTGTTTCTAAAAACCCTCGGCTCATAGTCAAAAATCTCTTTTATTTTCTGCCTGTGCTGCTTCACTTGTTCTATAAACTCCTCGTCAGAATAGAAGAAGGAAAGAGAATGATAGTATGTCTCATCGAGAATCTCCACATTGCCTGTCTTTACAAGTCTCTTAAACGAATCGATTACCTCCGGTGTATATTTCTCCATCTGTTCCAGAACAACTCCTGAGAAAGAATAACTAACCTTAAACTCGGGATAGCGATGAATCAAATCAAGCAAAATCTGATTCGTTGGAAGATAACACTTCCTTGCTACCTTTTCTAGCACTGCTCTACTTCCTCTCTCCTTTAAGTTTTCATCGTCAAAATAGTTATGGTCTCGCCCAATATCAAAAACTGAATACTTCTTTATCCTATAGGGCTGGTGAACTTGAAAATAGAAACACACTGAAGGCACGGCTTTGAAGATTAAGAATAAGGTTAAGAATTAAAAAATCAGTACCACAAACTATAGACTCTATGCATAACATTTTTACCAAGCAACTGGTTGTATATTTCGATAATCTTCTTAGCCGCATCATCCCAACTGAATTTAGCGACTTCGGCAAACCCATTGCTAGCCAGGCATTCTTCCAATTCTTCATTTTCTAGAACCGCAATAATTTTATTTGCCATTTCATCAGTATCCCAAAAATCAACTTTAAGACAATGATTTAGAACCTCGCTCACACCTGATTGCTTGGAAATAATTACAGGAGTTCCACTGGCAAGAGCTTCAAGTGTGGTAATCCCAAAAGGCTCAGAAACGGAAGGCATAACATAAAGGTTTGCTAATTTGTAAATTTCCCTAAGCTGATCATCCTGCAAGAATCCTGTAAAAAGAACCCTGTCAGAAATACCCAACTCAGCAGTTTGTTCTATAATTTGCTCTTCCATATCTCCAGTGCCAGCAATCACAAAAATAACATCCTCTTTCCTCTCCAATACTTTTTTAGCCGCATAAAGAAAATAGTCAGGTCCTTTATGAAGAGTTAGCCTCCCTAGAAACAGAACTATCTTTTTGTTATGAATTTTGAAATAATTTTGACCTTTGAGGACACCGCTAAATTTATCCCTGTCAACTGCATTATAAACCACATCAATCTTATCCTTCTCTACCCCATAGCCCTTTAAAATTCTGCTCTTGGTAAGATTGCTCACTGCAATAATTCTCTCTGCCTTTTTAATTCCTTCTCTCTCAACTCTAAAAACCTGAGGATTGACGCCATGCCCTCCACTCCTGTCTATTTCTGTTGAATGCACATGTGCTACAAGCGGCTTGCCCGACACCTTGTTAGCCTCAATACCGGCTGGGAAAGTCATCCAGTCGTGAACATGAATCACATCATGCTCAACCTCCAAAGCAATATCCTTTGCCATTGCAGAATATCTCTCTACCTCCTGCATCAGATCTTTGCAATAGTACCTTTCTAAATCACTGCTGCCTTCCTCTAACAACAAAAACCTCCTCTTGTAGCTCTGGAAAGTAATATAAGAAGCAAGAAGAGAGTCAACCTCCTTTATTTTTACTTTTGGCAGCTTAGTTGAAATTATATTCAGAAACCCCTCCTTAACACTCAAACTTCTAGGAAGAACAAAAGTTATCTCAACACCTTTCTTGCTCAGAGCTTTCGTTATGCCGTAACAAGCAGTTCCTAATCCACCGCTGTTAAACGGAGGAAATTCCCAGCCAAACATTAGAACTTTCATATTTTATATGTCACCTTTGAACAGCTTTAGTCTAAGGACAAAAGCTTACGATTTACTATCTCAAAGCAGGTGTCCCGCAAGAATGCAGGGTTGCTTGATAGTAGATATCTGGAAAAATGTAAAAATAATTTTCACGCTGCCCCTTCTCAGTTTTCACTCAATCATCAATCAACCAATTTTCAAACTTCCAAGTGCAACAATTATCTACCTTGTTTCTTACGGAATTCGAAGTTTTCTTTCCCTTCCTCACTTGCTTGAAGCAGTGCCCGTTCCTTCCTTGAAAGCAGATTTCCCGCTTCTTAAATTATTGAGAATCATCTTAACTTCCATATTATCAGGATTTAGTCTGGCAACTTTCTCAAACTGCTCAATTGCCTTTTGCTTATCGCCAAGACGATCATACACCAAACCCAAAGAATAGAGAGCATTGGAATAGTTCCCGTCAAGCTCAACAGCTTTTTCAAACTCAGACTTTGCCTCAATAAATCTCTTGTTGTTGTAGTAGATAACTCCCAGCTGAAAAGCAAGTTTAGCATCAAACGGAGCAAAAGATTCTGCTTCCTTTAGTTTCTCAATTGCTTCTTGTGTTCTGCCTTCTCTGATGTAGATTTCCGCCTGCATCGAGTAGGCTTCCGCATATCTCGGCTTCAATTCAATCGCCTTCTTAAGGAAATCTTCAGCTTCTTTCAGATCTTTCTTCCAAACTTCCTCCTTTTCTCCCTTATTCTTTTTGTAATCTGCAACAGTTACCAGTGTCCGGGACAAACTTAGATACAACTGGGGATTTTTAGGATCCGCTTGAATTGCTCTTTTATAGTTCTTCACCGCAAAACTGTCTGCTCCCTTGGCAATAGGAATTATTCTCTCATAAATACTCGCTAAATTTGCCCAATTTAAAGAATCAAGAGGATTGAGATCTGTTGCCCGACGAGCAACTTTAATGCTTCTTGAAATAGTATCTTTCACGCCTTTAGACTGAATCTCCTTACTGGTCTCTGGCAAGTTTGTTAAATTCTTTCTTGCTTCTTCTGCCTGAAAAAACAATACCTGACTCAGAGCGCGTTGATATTTGTCTGAATAAGGATCTAGCTTTGCCGCTTTCTCAAACTTTGCCAGGGACTCATTAATATTTCCTGATCGAGCATAAGCGCGATTAGCTCTTTCATAATAAACAGCACCTAGGTACTTCTGAGCAGTGAAATAAGACAAAGCCAAACTGCCAGTCATTAAAACAACAAATGCCAAAAAAGACACAAAAGCGCGACGTTTAGAACTGACGGTAAGATCAACCTCCTTCCTCGAACCTGAAACAACAATCCCCAATCCTACAAAAATAAAAATGAATTGAGTTAAAAATGCAGGGTAGAAAAACCACAGGGCAATGAGAAACAGTATTCCGCCAGAAATAATCAATCTATCTCTGTCTTTTAAATTCTTTACAATCTCTCTCAAAAAGGAAAAGATTAAAAACAGAATAGCAAAAACACCTAGCACACCTGCTGTTGTCGGAAGAGTCGTGATAAAGCTAAATCCCTGAGCAAACCTCTCATTACCTGATTCCATTTCGCTAGGGCCGTTTGGACGATAGGCAGCAAAGGCATATTCAAAAGTCGAAGTACCCAACCCAAATAGAGCTCGCTTTCCATTTTCTAGAGGGGACTGATCAGCTCTTGGTCGAAGAGTTTCTTTTGCTACTACTAAAGTGGAAGAAAGACTAGGTCTAACTTGAGGGGAAATATTAACTAACGTTGGCAAAGAGGAACCAAATAAGGCAAAAAACAAAGAAATAACCAAGATCGTCAGCGGAAAACTCACCCTTGAAAAAGATGCAAAACAGTAAGAGGCTAAAACTATCATCACTAAGGCAATCGCAAGCCACAAGATTGGATAGTTAAGGACAATTAGTGCCGCAATAATAATCAGCGCCGCAGCTTCCAAAACCACTTTATAAACTAAAGACAAACGAGTATTTATGAGAATTAAAACAATTAGCACCAAAGCAAAAGCAATGAAAATGCCCCAATTTAAAGGAGAACCAAGTGTATTGAAATTGCTTTGCTTAGTGAATCCTAAGTCGCCAACAGAATTTCCCGCAAGAGAAGGAAAAATGTAGTATCTAAACAGTTGAAGTAGACCAATTCCCACCACTAGCGCCAAGCTGACAAAAAAAGAAAATCCAATTTTCCACAAATCTTTCTTCTCAACCAAGACAGCCGCCAGCCAGAAGGCTATGGACGAGATAAGAAAAACAACTAAGCTGTCCGACTGAACAAAATTTCCAAACAAACTTACAAACTTCGCTTTTGAAAAAGCAGTGCTTACCCCAAAAACAAACAACAAGACCAACACTGCTATAGCAAGTAGAGACTTGGGATAAAAGAACTTTTTGTTCTCAAGACAATAAACTAAGTAGAAGATAAGAGAAAGCGAAATCAAAAAGATGCTTAAGATCTGCTTGTTTGTCTCCACAGGATAAGAAGTAAACGGAAGAAAAAATAGCGGAAGTAGAAAAATCAAAATATAAAGGCAAAATTTGCTGATTTTCAGCCAAAAATTACTCCCTTCCTGTTTCTTCAAAACATTTTTTCCTCTCGTTCGATCTTCTTTCAAATCCTTTATTTCGTAATCCTTATTCTCTCTTTTTATTTTCTCAATCATACTCTCGAGGCTTTTAATCCTCTTTGTAACAGAAAAACCTCCTTCTTCTGCATCTTTTCTCTTTATCATTTCATCCAAGTCAAGCTTTTTGATTTTTTTGTCTTCTCTCTTATTCTTGCTGCCATTATCATAACGGCTTATTCTTATCTTTATCGGTTTCTCCTTTTTCATAGCGCCCTTATATGTGTTAAAATTCTTCTATAAGTACTAGCAAGTTTATTATATACATTGTACCCCAGACTGTCAAAAACAAGGTCATAGGCTCCTATATATCTTACCTCGTCTCCTCCAAACCCTTTCTTAAATCTTGTAATCCCAGCCCAATTTTTCTTTCCTCCTCCTATTGTTATACCCCAAAAATCATATCTCATGCACCCAACATCTTTTGCATCCATTATCTGTCTCCACTGCAAAAGGTATGTCGCCATTACATTTCTGTGCTCATTGGACGACGCTCCATGAAGATAAACTGCAAGATCTCCAAAAAACAAAACAATGTTCGCTGCAATAATCTTTTTCTTATACTCCGCAAGATAAAGCCTGGCACAAAGGCGTTTTTTTCTACCTAAAGAAACTCCTCTTTCTTCCAGAAAAACTGCACCAGGACAGAGAGTCTTCAACATTCGGTAGTAATAACTTTCACTGTGAGAAACAATCTTATTGCGCCGAGATGTTTCCTTCATCAGATTCCAAAAATCAGAAAAATATCTTTCATAATCTGCGGTCGAAATCACTCTTACGCCTTTTCTCTCTGCAAGTCTAATGTTATACCTCGTCTTCTGCTTCATTCCACTAAGAAGCCTTTCCTCCGTTTCTGAAAGGTCCAGCACTAGAGTATCTTGCGGTTGAATTTCAGAGGGCGACTTTTGAAAGTTAAATTTTGAAGAAGAACGATTTGTGCAAACATCTGAAAGGAAGGAGACAACATTATCCTTTATATCGCTAAGATCGTTTTTATTACACTCTACCGGCGGATCGAACCTCAAGAACAAGCTTTTTTCTTTTTTCGCAATTTCCGCAATTCTGCCAAAAACAACTCTCAAAACTTCTTTTTTTGCACTCCCTTTTATTGTTTTCTTCACCACCGGTCCTCTAGGACAATACAAATAATTTCTTCCCAAAGGAAAACTGTGTCTCAAGATTAAAGCCGTTGCATCAGGATCTTTTCTTTTCCCAACATTAATTCTATAGATTTTTTTACCCGCAGCTCTTTGAAACTCGCCCCATTCCCATGCCTGCAGAAAACTATACATATTGTTTTCAGACACAAATTTGTTCCATTTCTCCCGTTGTTCTTCGGTCATACTATACTAAATCATTCTCATATCAGAGATGAAAAAAATAAGAAAGCTATCCTTTTAACTCTTTCAACCTTCTTTCTACCTCCTTCACGACTCTCTCCATTGTTACAACTTCCTGCATACCACTCTTCATATCTCTAATAATAACAGTATTGTCCAGCGCCTCTTTCTGACCAATAATCAGAGCCAACTTTGAACCAAGCTTATTTGCTATCTTCAGTTGAGACTTCATACTTCTTCTTCCTATAGATTCTCCCACCGAGACATTGCTGTCCAACAATTTGTCAAAAAGTTTAAGCATTTTCTTTCTTGCTAAATCTCCAAGTTGCACAAGAAAGACTTGCTTCGTAATTCGCTGATCAAAACTAATGCCTACTTCCAACATTTTTTCAATCACTCTCTCAATTCCAAAAGAAAAACCAACCGCCGGTGTCGGCTCTCCTCCAAGACACTTGACTAAATCGTCATACCTGCCTCCGCCTCCCAGGGACGATTGTCTTACTTCCTCTTTCAGACCACCGGGCCAAATTTCAAAAACTGTCTTCGTATAATAGTCCAATCCTCGAACAAGAGTCGGATTCAAAGCATATGGCAATTCTAATTCGTCTAAAAATTCCAATACATTTTTAAAGTGGTTATGACAGTTTTCACAAAGATGATCAATGATTTGAGGAGCCGAAGAAGCGACCTGCATACATTTCTCCTGCTTGCAGTCAAGAAGACGGAGCGGATTCTTTAACAACCTTTCCTTGCAGTTAGCACACAATTTGTTTACCTTCATTTCATAGTAGTCAATAAGCAAACTTTTATAACGTGGTCTGCATTCAGAGCACCCTATGCTGTTAATTTGAATTGTTATCTCTTTAATCCCAATTTTTTGAAATATCTTCCAAGCCAAATATATTACCTGAGCATCAACAGCAGGACACTGATCTCCAAAAACCTCAAAACCGAATTGATGATGCTCTCTATACCTGCCAGCCTGCGGATTTTCATAACGAAACATTGGACCCATATAGTAAAGTTTCACAGGTTGAGACCATTTACTCATTCCGTTTTCAATATAGGCACGCGCCACACCAGCCGTTCCTTCGGGTCGGAGAGAAACCTTGTCTTTTCCCATAGTTTCAAAAGAATACATTTCCTTTTCAACTATGTCAGTCGCCTCTCCCACTCCTCTCTCATACAATGAAGTATATTCTAAAATGGGAGTTTCAATTCTTCCAAAACCAAAATCACGACATAGCTTCTCGCTTATGCCTAGAACATGATCCCACGCAAACTGTTCGGGAGGAAGAATATCTTTCATCCCCTTCACAGTCTGAATTGGCGTAAGTTTTCTTCGTGAACGCTTCGGTTCCCTGCTTCTTTGTTTTTTTCTTGCAGGCATATTTTAGTACTTTACTTTCTCAAAAACAGAAAACTCGTCAAGCGGCCAGGCTCTGATCCAGGCATATCCAATTATAAACCGTCTTTTTAACTTTCCCCACAAACGAGAATCCGCGCTAGCCTCCCTGTTGTCTCCTAAAACATAATACTCATCATTTTTAAGCTCGGCGACATACTCACCGCTTGTATTCACATTCGGCGGGAGATAGGCATCTTCTTTAAGAACCATTCCTTCTGGATGATCGCTGTTATAAATTTTTACTCTGCCGTCTTTTATCTCAATTTTCTCTCCTGGAAGTCCTACTATTCTCTTTATAAAAAACTCTGACGGATTCTTTGGATAACGGAACACAATCACATCTCCACGCTTAGGATCGCCAAATCTATAAGCAATTTCATTAACAATAAGATAGTCCCCATCGTGAAAATTTGGCTCCATACTTTTCCCACTCACAAAAAAAGGCTGCATTACAAATGTCCTGATTGCTACTATTACAACAAGACTTATCACTACTACCCTCAGAGTTTCAATAGAAAATCCCTTAAGTTCCGAGAAAAATTGCTGGATTCTGCTAGTGTCATTTTCAAGCGTGTCTATATCACCTACATTATTCTGACTTTCCTTTTTCATTTCTGTCATAACAATTAAAAATGTTACGCATAACTTCCTACTGCGCTGGAGGAATTTCAAAAATGCTACTTTGCAACCTTCGTCCAGACAGTTTTGAGACACAAAATCCTCTCACCAGTTAACATCCTGCGCACCTTTTATAAGTATAGAATACAACTTCTGCAATTGCAAGTCAACCGTCCCGCACAATGTAAAATCTAAGCGAAAGGAGAGACGATTGTGGTTGAGAAAGGCTGTTCCATTACAGACTGGATCACAGCAGACCTGATTCTCTTAACGGAAATACAATTTTGTCAACCAGATACTGTGTCTGGAACCAGCAATCGTCCTTTTATTTCATTTTACCTCTCATACTTTTTTGCAGCAGATTTTAAATCAACATCACCGACATAGAGAGAGTTGAGTAAACTTGCTGCCTTTGAAGAGTGGGGCTTGTCTACTTGGAAAGCATACGTTGCATCTTTACCACAATAAGGAATTATAGTTTCTGGTCCTCCCGGATGATATTCAAGATATTCTGTGACGTCATAGACTCTACTGTTCACAATTATCCAACAGTCTTGTTGAGTATTGTGCTTGCTTATTTCTGAAATGTCTAATAAAACCGACTTGGGAGGAACATATGACATGCCTGATCCACGCTCTTCTATGTTTTGTGAACTTTCCTGATATTGCCCTGCAACTAGATCTTGAACGGAATTTCCCAAAGTATAAAATAGAATAAAAACGACAAAAACGAATGTCCAAATTATACCTGCAAGCATTTTCAACGGTTTTCTATTCCAAAACTCATTCCGGGACACTAAAGTCAAAATTCCACAGAGCGAATGCAAATAAAAAAGCGGAACAAAAAGAATGGACACCGTTACAGTGTGTATATAATAAAGTGCCTCATAATTACTCCAGGAAGATAAAGAACGCTTTGTCATAGAAAGACCAGAAAATAGAACCAATGGAGTTATAACTAACAAGAGCCAAGCAGTTATCCTTAGAGTTTTATAAGTATATCTCATAAAACTGTTTGCATACATAACTTAGTCCGATATGAGTCTGAAGAAAAAGCTTCCAGACGGTCTGGAACGCTATGTTCTGCCAACAAGTATCCCTGCCAAGATGCAAAATTTTCCATCTTGCAAAGGATGCTAAATGTTTTTGTTCAGCTATCAATCATCTTCCTAAGATACCCTGCAAAATGACAGATTTACTTGACAGCGAGAAAGAATCCTCAAACTAAATTTCTAAGTACCTCTGATTACTCTCTTAGTATTCGTGCTGCTCTTTCCGGGATTATAGAACAAACCTCTATTCCCGTGCTAAGTTCAAGCCCTGCCCAAATATTCGTCTTTGGAAATATTTCGAAATGCCAATGATAGTGATCATAGGTTCTGCCGTCACACGGAGCAGTATGCAGAAACATATTATAGGCAGGATCATTCATATTCAACTTCATCTTCAATAAACAGAATTTGACTGCCTCAGCCAGTTTTGTTTTCTGATCGTTGGTGATTCTCTCAAAATAGGAAAGATGCATTTTAGGATAGATTCTTGTTTCAAAGGAAACCCTGGAAACAAAAGGACAAACAACAATAAATTCCTCATTTTCAAACAGCATTCTTTTGCCATTTTCCCTTTCCCACTCAATCATAGTGCAGTGTACGCATTTTCTGTGCGAGACATAGTAATTTTTACTTCCGTTTATGCTTCTTACAATATCAGGGTCTATTACAGGCATAGCCACAATTTGACTGTGAGGATGCCTGACTGAAGCTCCTGCTTGATGCCCTTTGTTCTTGAATATAGAGATGTACTTTATGTGCTTTCTGTTCATCAACGCTAGGTATCTTTCTTGATAAGCATTAATAATTTCAGCGACCTCGCTAATCTCCATGTCTGGAATATCTTTTTTGTGGTCTTCAGTCACAAGAACCTCATGATATCCTACTCCGTCAATCACTTCGAACGGTCCGTGTTCTCTTCTGTTCAAATCTTTATATTCGGACGACAAAGCTGGAAACTTGTTCGGAAAAACTTTCAAGCTCCAATCTCCATTTTCCCTTAGATATATCAGGGTGTCTTTTTCCTGCTTCGATATATTTTTCTTACAGAACGGACAATTCCCTGCCTCTTCTTCGCTCTCCTTTTCCTGTTTCCTTTTTCCAAAAAAATCAGGCCTTTTACCCCTCTTGGTGGAAAACAGAACCCACGTTCCGCTTACAAGATCCTTTCTAAGCTGAGAAAATATTTTTTCTCTTTTGTTTTCAGTTGCCATATTTTTTTCTTATCGAATTCATCTTTATTTTTAGCAGTTCTAGAAAAGTGAGTATATAGTCTCTCAAACGGACATTGGTTTTCTCTCTATTTGACCAAGCCACAGGCACAGTTTTTATCTTGTAGCCTAGACTCTTTGCAATGGCCAACACTTCAATGTCAAAACCCCACCGGTCGATTGTCAATTTCGAAAAAATATCTTCCGCCGCCTCAGCCGAGAAGAGCTTAAAACCGCATTGAGTGTCGCCAATTTCAGGAACAGCGAGAAACCTGATTAATTTATTTCCAATATTGCCCAGAAGCTCCTTATGCAACGGTTGATGTTTCTTGATCCTGCTTTCTTTGAGCGTCCTGTCACCTATTACAACATCATAACCATTTTCCAGAAATGGAAAGAGATTCGTGATTTGATCTATGCTTGTTGAATTATCAGCGTCCATAAATATCCTGAATTTACCTTTTGAGAATAGCATTCCTCTCGAAACAGAATATCCCTTCCCCCGATTTCTCCCATTTCTTATAATCTTCAAATTTCCAAAGGATGGCACTAAATCTTTTACTGCCGAAAATGTGCTGTCCTGTGAACCATCATCAACAACAATTATTTCATAGTTATACTTCTGACAAGAAAGAAAACACTCCACACTATTCAAAGTATCTTTTATCAATTCTTCTTCATTGTAGGCTGGAATAACCACTGATAAGTATATTTCTCTATCCATAGGTCCTTCTTTATTTACCATCTAGGTATTCCTGCAAAATTATTCGCGCAGCTTCCTGATCTATAATCTTCTTAATTTCTTTCTTTTTAACTCCAGCTTCTCTCAAATTTTCTTCAGCCATTTTAGAGGTGAACACCTCGTTCACCCTTATAATCGGAATGTCTATTCTTTTAGCCAGATGATTTATAAAATCATTTGTTTTTTGTGTCTGCTCGCTCTCAGTTTTCAGTCCGATAGGCAGACCCACCACAATTTCTCCAATATTCTTCCTTGTAACTATATTTCCTATTTTTTCAACAGAATCCTTCAAAGACTTGTTTTCAAGTGTCAGAAAACGCCTGGCTAATCTCCCACTTCTATCTGAAATTGCCAGACCTATTTTTTTCTCGCCATAGTCAATACTTAGTATTCTCATAAGAGTTTACCAGACATCAAGATAGATTGACAACAGTCTGAAATGCGCTTTAAACTCACAGCAAGCAGAGAGGCACCGCAGTCCGCCAAACTTCTTGCTGCAAGCAGTTGAAGCAATCTTCATATTTCAGGATAGCAGCTATACAATAGCCTGCAATGCTAAAAGTCCGAAATTGCTTCGGTTGCTACTCTTTCTTGCAATGACAGATAATTTTACTACTATGAGCCGTCAGATAAAGAATTTTTCAAAGTTATTAAACACATCTCCCTGTTATAATCGCTGTTTGATGGATTACCCAGCTGTTAAAACTTCGCATCCCTTTTGCGTCACCGCTACTGTATGCTCAAAATGTGCTGATAAACTTCCATCCAGCGTTCTTATTGTCCACTGATCGGGGTCGCATTTTATCCTCCAGCTGCCGGCATTGACCATTGGTTCTATAGCAAAAGTCATTCCCGCGCGCAATTCCAATCCTTTCCCTTTTTCTCCAAAATTCGGAATTTCCGGCAGTTCATGAATTGATCTTCCGACACCATGACCAACTAGATCCCTTACTACAGAGAAACCATTTTTTTCCACATAGCTCTGGATTGCAAATCCTATATCCCCTACTCTGCCCCCAGCTTTGACTTGCTCTATCCCAATCTGCAATGAGTTTCTTGTAACTTCAATAAGCTTGCTCGCTTTATCGCTAAGCCTGCCAGCTCCAACCGTAACGGCACTATCAGTGTGGAGTCCTCTATATTTTACCCCCATATCAATGCCAACAACATCTCCATCCTTTATGACTTTATCGAATGGAAACCCGTGAACAATCTCATCATTTATAGAAAGGCAGATTGAAGATGGAAAAGGTCTGCCCTCCTTGCTTATGCGGTAATTCTTAAAGGAAGGAGTAAGATTATATCTCTTAATTTCCCTCTCAGCTATTTCTTCCAGCTCTTCGCCATAGACCCCGGGCTTTACGTTTTCAGCCAGCAATTGCAAAATATACGATAAAATTTTTCCTCCTTCTCTCATATAGCTGATTTCAGATTCCGACTTTCGACTTATCTTCATCACACTTCTACTAAAACCTTTTTATAAAAAAACTTTGACAGGAATAGAATCGACCACAGGCCAGCAAAACTAAATGAAACAAGCCAAAAATTAAACCCACTCAGGTATAGCGAGATAAAAAATACAATCCAAGCAACAAGGGCTTTTCCAGCCGTGACTGACAGTTCATAGAACATATTATACTTCAGGAAACCTCTGTGGTTTTCTCCTCCGCTGTAAACAAAGTTGAAGAGAGGATAATTTATTCCTGTCTTAACCCAAAATAAGAAAGAGAGTCTCTTCTCTTGTAGCGTCCATCTAGCTGAATTTCTCAAAGAGTTCCTTCATTTTTTCTTTTCCAACAACGCCTATCCTAATCACTCGGGGCTCTGGCGTTGTAAGATCTATAATGGTTGATGGCTCTGGTTTCTTTACCTTGCCCGAATTTATGAACAGTTCTGGAGTCATCCTTCCTTTTCCTAATTCTTCAACTATTTCTTCTGGCTCTAGCAGATTTCTTTCTTCCGAGATATTCGCGCTTGTCGCCGTTATGGGAAAATCTATCTTTTCCATAAGCGCCAAAATAAATTTACTCTTTGGAATTCTCAAAGCTACGGTTTCGCCTCCACCTGTTAGAGCGTATGGAATAACATCTTTCTTTCTGAGAACCACCGTAATAGGTCCTGGCCAGATCTTGTTTAGCATTTTTTCCACTCTTGAGTCAATGCAAGCAATTTTCCTTGCCATCTTTATGTCCCTTACTATGACCGAGATTGGCTTGTCTCTTCTCCGCTTCTTTATTTCACACACTTTTATAATCGCATTTTCATTGAAGGCATTGGCTCCAAGCCCATACAGGGTGTCTGTCGGATAAACAATAACGCCGCCGCGCTTTAGAACAGCAACTGCCGCAGTCAATGTCTTTTTTATTTTAACTTTGTTATTCAGACACAGTTTTATTTGCTTCATATGTTCCCTTTTTAACCAACCCAAGATACAAGTTAATAACAAGCTGGTTCAGAGGCGTCAGTTGCGACCGCAGCGAATAGATGAGAAAAGAAGAAACCAGTGCAACGGCGGCGGAGCCAACAATATCCAATGGAAAATGAACTCCGCAGAACACCCGCGCCAATCCTACCACAAATCCAAGCGCTGACAAAACTAGTCCAGACTTTCGCGTCTTTCTAAAATAGACAAGCATTAAAGCTATAGAGAGTGTGAAAGTGGTATGGCCAGAAGGAAAGGAGGTTTCAGGAATATGGTGGATTAACATCTTCCCAATCGGAACCATAAACGGCCTTGGGTGGAAATAAAAAAGAGATATAAGAAAATTCAGCGAAAGTCCCAAAATAGCAGAGTAAACACTGTAGAGGACAATATTTTTATGCTTCTTGCCGCCCTCAAACCACAAATAAACCAGCCACAACACGAAAACAAATACCAAGTATTCCGCTACCGCAATAGCAAAAATATCTAAAATTTCGCTTTTGCCAGCAAAATTGTTTATATATCTAAAAACAGCTGTATTCAGTTCTTCAATCATAAAACGATGGTGCGCATATTCAAGTTATTTGATGGCTGATGTTTTGAGGAAAGCCAAGAATCTATGTTTCTTTTCCAAAAACCAGTTTTTTTCATTTTAACAAAAAACGCTCTTTGAGTAAACAATTCGTACTAAGTCATTTAAAACGACACTAATAAAATGGTATTGGTTCTGCCATACAAAATGGCACTGAAACAACGGGGACAAAAGAAAACAGGATCCTTCGCTCCTTTTGATCCCTTAGGATGACAATCGTGAAAACACTGTCATTTTGAGCGAAGCGAAGAATCCCGTTGTGATAGCGATGGTGGTGGCAGTTTCTGTCATCCTGAGGAAGCGTAGCGACCGAAGGATCCCGCAGGAAGGAAGGCAATCGTAGCATT
>CAYWAL010000002.1:0-6885 GCA_964456605.1 uncultured Candidatus Saccharibacteria bacterium
GCAGGCACCTAGCTAGATTGATTGCGATGCAGAGCTTATACGAGTGGGATTTTAAAAATTCAATGATTGACAAGTCTTCTTGTAAGAGGGAAAGGTTTAATAGGAAGGAGCTCAATGAAATTACAACAAATGGCATTAAAGAGCATGGCTTAGATAGTGAAAACAATGATTTCGTCTCAGACATAGTAAATGGCGTTTTTGAAAACCTTGGAAAGATAGATCTTATTATAAAGAGACTGGCTCCTGAGTGGCCCATCGAACAAATAACAGTAGTGGATAGAAATATTCTCAGAATTGGTATTTATGAGCTCCTCTTCAGCAAAAGGAGTGATGTACCTCCAAAAGTAGCAATTAACGAAGCGATAGAACTGGCAAAAACTTTTGGAGGAAAATCAAGCGGCAAATTTGTAAATGGAGTTTTAGGAACACTTTATAAAGAAATGGAAAAGGATATTGAAAAGAGGAAAACCTAGAAAGAATGTTTAAAAGTTAAATTACGTTAAATGCAGAGCTATGTCTAACTTAATAACTCTAGAAAAGAAGATCGGAGTCATTTTTAAAAACAAAGATCTTCTGAGGCAGGCTTTAATTCACCGTTCTTATTTAAATGAGCACCGTGACTTGAAGCTTGACAGCAATGAGAGAATGGAATTTCTGGGCGATGCAGTTTTGGAACTCGTGGTCACAGAGTATCTTTATAAAAACTTTCCCAATCCAGAAGGAGAACTTACAAGTTATAGATCGGCATTGGTCAATGGCAAAATGCTAGCCTCTATTGCTTGCGAAATCGACTTGGAAAAACACATATTAATGAGCAAGGGAGAGAGAAAAGATAGAGGTAAAGCACGCCAATATATTCTCGCTAACACTCTAGAGGCTGTAATTGGCGCTATTTATCTTGATCAGGGATACAGAAAAGCAAAAAAGTTTATAACAGATTTTGTTCTCTGCAAGATGGACACTGTTATCAGCAATAAGCTTTACCAAGATGCAAAAAGCAAGTTCCAAGAAGAAGCGCAGGAAAAAGTTGGTATAACTCCTTCTTATGAGGTTCTGAAAGAATGGGGTCCTGATCACGACAAGCATTTTATTGTAGGAGCATTTTTAGGAGATGAAAAGGTTGCAGAAGGAGAAGGAACAAGTAAACAAGCAGCACAAAGAGAAGCAGCAAAGATGGGATTAAAAGTAAAAGGATGGGGATGATAAGATGATAAATTGAGAGGCGACAATTGAGGTGGTTATGGAAATCAACTCAAAGGTCAACCTGCTCAGAGACTTGCGCTGTGCAAGCGTCGGGTCTTTTTTGTTATAGGAGGAAACTGCAAGCAATTCCGTGATTTATTGCAAGACCTATTTCAAGCATCACCTGCTACACAGCGGGTGAACCATAAATTATGTTATGGAGGTTGAACCTCTTGCAATAATGAGAAGTTTTCAGCAATATGACCTCTGGCAAATCGGTTTTATCCCTTGGCCTCTTTGTGCGGAAAAAGAAGTAGGAGCATATTTCATAACCCAGAAAAATCTATGAATTTTGACTTTATCAAGAAACTAGACATAGTCCTGTTTACTGCCGTTGCGGTTTTAATTTTATTCGGATTAGTAACAATTCTCAGTACATCATACAGCGCCAGTGGAGTAGATCTTCTCAATTTTAAAAAGCAGACTGTGTTTGCAATAATCGGAGTTGTTTTAGCAGCAAGTGTAAGTTTTCTTGATTACCGTGCATTGAAGAATTATACTGGCATGCTTTATGTTTTTGCATGTCTTCTTCTGACCGCTGTTCTATTTTTGGGCTCTTTAAAAAGGGGAACTGTTGGTTGGTTTGATTTTGGTTTCTTTAGCTTTCAACCATCTGAATTCGTTAAGGTAGTAATTATAATCATTCTAGCTAAATATCTGTCTAACAAAGTAAGCAACCTGACTTGGAAAAACATCGTTGTTTCAGGAATTTATGTGTTTGTACCATCTTTATTAATCGCATTGCAGCCAGATCTGGGCACCTCTTTAACCTTGGTTTTCGTTTGGTTCCTAATGCTGGCTGTATCAGGAATGAACAGGAAACATATTGTAATAATCCTACTTCTAGGTTTAGTCTCTTTTGCCGGAAGTTGGTTCTTCGTCCTGAAAGAATACCAGAAAGATAGAATAATAAGCTTCATCAATCCGCAATCTGATCCTTTGGGAGCGGGCTATAATGTCATTCAATCGATTATAGCTATAGGGTCAGGAAACATCTGGGGCAAAGGACTTGGACATGGATCTCAAAGCCAGCTCAATTTTTTGCCTGAGAAGCACACTGATTTCGTCTTTGCTGTTATTGCTGAAGAGATGGGCTTTATCGGAGTCTTATTTGTGTTAGGACTGTTTGGAGTTGTTTTTCACCGACTTTTCAAGATTGCTCTGGAGACAGATGACAATTTCGGAAAATTGCTGGTTCTAGGAACCTCATTCATATTGATATTCCATATTGTTATAAATGTGGGAATGAACACAGGAATTATGCCAGTGATGGGAATTCCGCTTCCTTTTATAAGCTATGGAGGCAGCTCACTGATAAGCTTTCTAACCATGATAGGCATAGTAGAAAGCGTATATATACGAGGGAGAGGATATAAAATTGGAGAGAATGAAGAACAAATTGAAATAGTGTAAGCAAGATAGATTATCTTAAGGAAAATAACCAAAGCAAGTGCTTGCTTTGTGATATTAAGAAAAAATTTATAAGTTTTCAATTTATTTTATGCTTCGCAACCAATCTCACTTCAGTTATGTCAGTTATGCGAACTATTGACACAAAACCAGTTAGTTGCTAGTATTTGATTGACTGATGCATTATCAACAAAATGGATGTTCCTATATCGCCAAGTTGGAAGCAATATTTCAAAAAACTTTCGTTTAGTCATTCATAATAACTCTAACAACTTTCGAGTTTGTTTTGTTTTTGTTAAATTTATTTAAATAAAACATGATTGCAGTTATAAAAACAGGTGGAAAACAATACAAGGTTTCTCCAAAAAGCAGGCTGAAAGTTGAAAAACTTAAAGGAGAAGAAGGATCAAAGGTCGTATTTGACCAAGTTCTGCTTGTTGCATCAGATGACGGAAAAGAAATCAATATTGGAAAGCCACTAGTAGAAAATGCTAGAGTTGAAGCAAGTATAGTGAAACAAGGAAGAGCAAAAAAGGTCGAAGTTGTAAAATTTAAAGCCAAGAAACGATACAAGAGAAAAGCCGGCCATCGTCAATACTTCACGGAAGTAGAAATTGAAAAAATTACAGGAGCAAAGTAATTTTTGACGCATTTGCCATTTGTTTAAAAAACAGCTGAGAAGTCTCAGCCGTTTTAATTTGAGTCTATTGCATAAAAATTATAACTATCTATACTCTCTCCTTCCAGCCAAAGCACTCGAGACTGTCATTTCATCAGCATACTCAAGGTCGCTACCAGTAGCCAGTCCCCGTGCAAGGCGAGTAATTTTTAGACCATAAGGTTTTAAAGATTTTGCAAGATACAGAGCCGTGGTTTCTCCTTCCGTAGTGGGGTTGGTAGCAATGATTACCTCTTTAATACTATTGTTTTTTATTCTCCGGACCAGTTCCTTTATTCTGAGATCATCAGGACCAATTCCTTCATTTGGTTTTATTGTACCGCCTAAAACATGGTATAAGCCATTGTACTGCTTTGTGTTTTCAATGGCTGGAATATTTATTGCTTCTTCCACAACACAGATAATAGATCTGTCTCTCTTCGGATTGGAGCAAAATTCACAAAGCTCTTTTTCCGAGATATTAAAGCAATTTCTGCAAATTCTTGTTTCTTTTTTCAAATTCAACACAGCGTCCGCCAGAAGCTTCAGGTCTTGATCAGAACGTCTCAACAAGCTAAAAGCAAATCGTGCAGCAGTGCGTGGGCCAATTCCCGGCAGCTTGGAAAATTCCTCTATCAGGTTCCTTATTGATTTGGGATACATCATAGCTAATAAACTACAAATGACGCTATCAAGAAAATTCAGTCTCAATCACTATATGTCCTATCTAAGTTTCTAAAGCTTGTATACTGTTCGCTGAAATAAAGTTTTACACTTCCAACAGGACCATTTCTGTGTTTGGCAATTATTATTTCCGCGATATTCTTATTTTTTGAGTTTTCTTTCACCTTATCCTCTCTATATATAAACATAACGACATCGGCATCTTGCTCTATAGATCCACTCTCTCTTAGATCCGAAAGTTTTGGTTTCTGGTCTGTTCTGGATTCAATTACCCTCGAAAGCTGAGACAGAGCAACAACTGGAATATCCAGTTCTCTCGCGAGTCCTTTCAGTGATCTTGAAATCTCGCTTACCTCCTGAACACGATTATCAGTCCTTCCACGTCCTTCCATAAGTTGAAGATAGTCAACAATAATTAACCCCAAGCCATGTTCAGCCTGCAGACGTCTAGCCATAGTTCTCATCTCCATAACATTGATGCCAGCAGTATCATCTATAAAAATTGGCGCCTCTGAAAGGATACCCATAGCATGCCCAATTCGTGAAAAATCATCGTTCTCTCCAGCGCTGGAGAGCCGTCCTGTTCTCAATTTCCACAAGTCAACCTCCGCCTGAGAACATATGAGACGATCTATCACTTCCTCTTTCGACATCTCAAGAGAAAAAATCCCAACAGGCACTTTTTCCTTTGTGGCTGCATATCTAGCCAAATCTAGCCCAAAAGAAGACTTTCCCATACTAGGCCTTGCTCCAACAACAATTAAATTTGATTTCTGAAGTCCAGCTAGAATATTATCGAGATCTATAAACCCCGTCGGAATACCTCTCAGCTTCCCTTTGTTTTTGTGCAGTTCATCTATTCTGTCGAAAGCTTCCTCTAAAATTGGCTTTACAGGAATGAAATCCTGGCGGATATGTTTTTGAGATACCGAAAATATTTTTTGCTCGGCTTCATCCAAAACCTTGTCCACTTCTTCCGCTTCATTATAGGCATTGTTTATTATCTGCGAAGCATTATCAATCAACCGTCTCAATACCGCCTTTTTTTCCACTATCTTCGCATAGTGGACAACATTCGCAGCCGTAGGCACCATATTAGCAAGAGAAACTAAATAGCTGTATCCACCCACTTCTTCCAGATGCCCTGTTTCCTTTAATCTGTTGGAAAGGCTGATAAGATCAATCGGCTGGCGATGTTCATACAGATAAACCATAGCTTCATAAATTTTGCCGTGGCTGTCCTTATAGAAATCTTCCGGCTTTATCAAGTCCGCAATTTTAATAATTGCGTTCTTGTCTATCATTAAAGATCCCAGCACCGATTGCTCCGCTTCTATATTCTGTGGGGGAAGCCTGTCAGTTATTTCAAATTCAGGATTTTTTGTCTCTTCAGACATAGAATCTTTTATTATCTTCTGGAGATACTTTTTAGTATTGTTCCTTCTTTGGTATCCTCAACAATAAAACCCCTTTCTTCAATTTCTTCCCTTAATTTATCAGCAAAATTCCAATCCTTGTTTTTTCTAGCTTTCTCTCTTTCTTCCACCAGTTTCTCTACTTCCTGTGGAATTTCTATTCTCTCTTTTTCTATTTTATTTAAGCCTAGCCCCAAAACTTTATCAAATTCAAGAAGAGCTGCTTTCTTGTCAGTGTAACTTATCTCCCTTGAATGTATCATCTCCCAAACAATAGAAAGAGCTCTGGAAGTGTCCAAATTATTTTCAAGAGCGTCTCTAAACTCACCTTTATAAAAATTCAATTTCGCAGAAGAAGTAGATCCACCCCTGCTTCTTGGAAATCTCATAAAATCATACAATCTATCTAATGCTTTTTGACTAGATGTCAAGCTTTTCCATGTAAAATTAAGCGGAGATTGGAAATGAGTGGTAAGGCATAGGTATCTAAAAGCTATTGGATTTAAACCTTTCTTCTCAATATCTGATATCTTATAGAAGTTCCCTTTAGACTTTGACATCTTTTCGCCATCAACAAGCAAGTGCCTCCCATGAACCCAATAGTTTACGAATTTTTTTCCAGTTGCTCCTTCTGATTGAGCAATTTCATCTTCATGATGTGGAAATATATTGTCCTCTCCCCCGGTGTGAATGTCTATGGTTTCTCCCAAATTCGCCGTGCTCATTGCAGAACATTCTATGTGCCAGCCGGGATAACCGCGACTCCAAGGAGAATCCCATTGCATAAGATGCTTTGGATCAGCTTTAAGCCACAAAGCAAAGTCATAGGGATGTTTTTTATCAGGATGAACCTCAAGACGAGCTCCTGTTTTCAGATTTTCCAACGTATTACCAGAGAGTCTGCCATAGTCCTTAAACTTCTCAACATCATAGAATACTGAGCCATTGCTTTCATAGGCATAACCATTTCTAATGAGCGTGGTTATCATACCTATCATTCGATCTATATACTCCGTTGCCCTCGGAAATTTGTGAGCTGGAAGAATATTTAATTTTTTTTCATCTCTGTGAAAAGCCTCTTCATAAAACCTTGCAATGTCGTAAGGACTTTTCTTTTCTTTTCTGGCCGCTCTTATTATCTTGTCCTCCCCTGCTTCTATATCATCTTCAGTTAGATGCCCGACATCTGTTATGTTTTTAACCTGCTCTACTTTGTAGCCTATATACTCCAAAGTCCGACGCAAAAAATCAGCCATTAGGTAGGTCCTGAAATTGCCGATATGAACATAGTCGTAAACAGTGGGTCCACAATTGTACATTTTGACCTTTCCTTCCTTAAGCGGCTTAAATATTTCCACTTTCTTTGTATAGGTGTTGTAGAGTTTCAACATAAAACTTCGACGTCTAATGTCTAATTACCTAGAATTACAAAATGCAACAGTGTCATCCTGAACCGAAGGCGAAGGATCCCGTCTG
>CAYWAL010000002.1:6985-30807 GCA_964456605.1 uncultured Candidatus Saccharibacteria bacterium
CCGAAGGCGAAGGATCCCGTCTGACAATTAAACAAGACACGTTGCTGCAGCCATTCTTTCTTCTACGGGATCCTTCGGGCTTCGCCCTCAGGATGACGAGAAGGCGTCATCCTGAGCGCTAGCGAAGGATCCTGGGTGAAAATCGAACAAGACACGTTGCTGCAGTTTTAGATCTTCAGGCACCACCGCTAATGTAATGAAGCCCTAGTATGGAAAAAATAGACTCCTTCTTTTTTTAGGCTTTGGAGGCGGCTCATAGAAAGCGCCCACATAAATCACATCTGGATTAGTGTAGTCGCTTACCGTATAGCGAACATCTCCTATTATCGGTATGCTATAACTTGACCAGCTCTTACCCTTATTCTCACTCTTATACAGAACGTTACCCGCTCCATAGTAGATAATGTTGTCTCTTACTCCGATCTGCTTAATTTGAGGTATGGTACCAACCGCTGTTTTTGAAGGAGTAATTGTGTTTAGTCTTTCCCATGTATATCCTCCATCTCTTGTTGCCAATATCAAATTCAAATAATTAATATAGATCACAAGAGGATTAACATCGTTCATTGTTACAGAGCTTATTTTTCCAAAGTCTACTTTTACTCCTGCTGTGTTAGTGATTTTCTCATTCAAACTTTCCCAACTTGCTCCCCTGTCTACTGATTTTAAAATCTCATTTGATGTTCTTACAAATATACCATTACTGTTCCTAAAATCAATCAGAATATCCCTCACTCCCGAATCAAACCAATGCAAAGCGATCCAAGTTCTGCCTCTATCCTCGCTTTTCATTATTCCTCCTTGTTCCGTTCCTATGTAAATCACATTGCTGAACAGCGGATCAATCTCAACAGCATTTACAGGCTTATTCTCCTCTGCAATGATATAGGACTTGCTCCAACTTTTCCCTCCATCTTCGGATTTCAGTAGTTCCCCTTTGTTGTTGTTTAATGTTGCAAGATAGATTATATCCGGATTATCTCTTTCTATAGCAATGTCATTAATGGTGGCGGTGCCGCTCAAGATGTTATTCTTGTCACCTACCTTTTCCCATAAATCAGCTCCATTCGTCGTCTTATACAACCCGTGATTTCTTGTTCCCAAATATAATACACTGTTATTCTTAGGATCCATTACCATACTAGATATCTTCACCTTGTCAATCAAGCTTCCATCTTTGACCTTTACCTTATGCTCCCAAGTCTTTCCTCCGTCAACAGACTTAAAGACACCTTGATTATCATTGACAGCCCTTTTTCTCTCTTTGCGAGATAAATTAAGGCAACCGCTAAAAGAAACTGCCACCAACACAAGAAGCAGTAAAAATAATGCCTTTTTGATGACCCTCATAGTTGTTCTAGTGATAAGCAGTTATACTATTAAATTTTCATCTTATAAGTGAACGAACGCGTTGCATTACTTTGAATCACGAAATATCCCATATCCTGAGGGCAAAGCCTCGAAGGATCCTGTAGAAAGGAGAAATGGTCATTAAACAGCATTACGTCTCATTAGGTTCCAAACGGGATCCTTCGCTAGCGCTCAGGATGACACCCCATCTGTCATCCTGAGGGCGGAGCCCGAAGGATCCCGAGATGGGAAGTGATACCTTCGGCAGTGTGTCTTACCTTACTCCAAACGGGATCCTTCGCTCCCTTTGGTCGCTCAGGATGACAACCTCTTTTCTCCAGACGGGATCTTTCGCTCCTTTCAGGAACTCAGAGCAACAATGTGACAAACCTATTACCATAAACAAAGTGAAAGATCTCATAGAAATGGCTGTGTTTCTGTACTATGTCTCCTATCCGCTCTACAGATGGAATCTTTCTTTTGAAGTGTTCAGGATGACGGATGATAAAAAATAAGAGATTGTGTTTTGTAATTCAAAGTATTTACATCTGAAGAAGAAGATTCTCAATTGCTAATCTTGTATTTATATTGCCTCTTAGGAGATCTTTTTTGGTTTTGCTTATCAGATCTATACACTTTTTAGTTTCCACCAGCACGTTTTTTCTTATCAAGGATCCATTTTTGTACTCTTCTATTAAAATTCTTCTAAAGTAAATAGTCCATACATCCAACATATCTATGATCTCCTTTATATCGTTCGCAGAAATAATTTCGGCTTTTTCAATCTTTTCATATTCGCTTTTTTCAATAATGTCTAAAAGCTCATTTATGTTCTCTTCAAGTTTTGTGATTTTGTTTTTGTCTGCAATAAGCTCTACAATTTTGCCAGGTTTGCAGCCAGCTATCTCTATTATTTTTTCAGAGTCCACAGCTTCAACTTTTGTCGACTGAAAAAACTTCTTTAATAAAGATTTTTTGACTGGTAGAAATTTCAATATCTGACATCTAGACTTTATCGTGTCAAGCAAATTTCCAGCCTCGGATGTTAACAGTATCAAGATGGTTGTTTCGTTTGGTTCTTCTAAAGTTTTGAGAAGAGCATTGGCAGCCGCCTTGTTCATTTTCTCTGCCTCTTCTATTATAGCAACTTTATATTTCGAATAGTATGGATAAAAACTTAACGTTCTCTGAAGCTCTCTTATTTTCTCCACTGTTATCTGTAAACTCTCTTCATCCGGACGTATAATCGTCAAATCTACATTCCCTTGGATTTTTTCTTTGTCGCACCCCAAAAGCAGCTGACAAAAACCAAGCGCAAGTGTCTTCTTGCCAATATGTTCAGGTCCTTCAAATAGATAGGCATGAGATAATCTTCCTCGCCGGTAACTTCTCTCCAATATTTCGGCTATTTTCTCATTGCCAATTATTACTTTCTTTAGATTCATAGTTGGGCTTAATACAAACCAACTCTACCATATTTTCAGAATTAAATCAATCATAAGCAGGCTCCTTGCCAAAAAGTGCGGCGATTGCCCAATAACCATACAGGCGGAAGAGGAGCTAATGAAAAACAGGACACCCAGTGTCTTCGGACACTGGGTGTCAAGTCAAGGGTGTCAGCTCAAACAAACTGAATCGGATTGAGATATTGTAATTTTTCTCCTCACTTATCATTTACTGCTCATTATCCATCACTCCAGCCTTTCAAGTACTATACTGTCAATAAATTCTTTTATCTCCTTTTCAAATCTCTCTCTTGAAAATTTCCTTGCATGTCTTTTTATAACTCGACTATCATAGTTCTTATAATTATCTCTTATTCTCCTTACTCCATCTGCTAAAACTTCAGCAGTAGGATCGTCAAAGAACTCACCTGTTACTCCTTCCACAACCGTTTCAAGAGCACCTCCTTTTCTATATGCCAGCACAGGTTTGCCAAAAGACATCGCTTCCACTGGAGTTATTCCAAAATCGTCTTCTGATGGAAAAATCAGCGCTTGGCAATTCTGGTAATACTGTGCTAGTTTCTCTTCAGGTTGGAATCCTAAAAATTTGATATTTTTTTCCGCTATTCTTTCCAACCTTTTCTTCTCCTTTCCTTCTCCTATAATAAGAAGGGGGAGCTCGAGCTTATTAAAGGCCTCCACAGCAACATTAACTCTCTTATACGGGCTTAGACGAGAGACAATCAAAAAATAATCTCCCCTGTTATTAGCTTCAAATTCGAGATCTTGACCTCTAAACTTATCAACATCTACCGGCGGATAAATAACTTTACTGTCTTTTTTGTAAAACTTCTTAATTCTGTCTGCTGTATTTTGGGAGTTGGCAATGAAATAATCCACTCTATCCGCAGCACATTTATCCCACATTCTTAAATAGTGCAGAACGGGCAAAACAAGCATTTTCTTCAAGCCCTTTATTTTATTTTCCTCAAGATAATTATAATGCCAATCCCATAAGAATCTGGTGGGAGTATGACAGTAGCAAATGTGAATTGTTTTCAGCTTAGTAATAACTCCTTTAGCAAACGAGCTTGAGCTGGAGATAACAACATTAAAATCCCTCAGATCAAAAGTTTCTGCAGCAACAGAAAAAAAAGGAAGAAGGTACTTCTTTTTTCTTGCAAGCCTTGGAAGCCTGCCTAAAAATGATGACTTTATTCTAGCCTTCGGAAAATGCCTTTCCACTTCGTCCTTGTCATACAGCAAAGTGTAAATTGGAGCCTCTGGATACAAATTATGCAAAGATCTCAAGACCTGCTCAGCGCCACCAAAATAAGTAAGAAAATCGTGGGCAATTGCAATTTTGGGCCTTTTGAGTTTATACGACAGCATATATTACCTTCGCTAAAGATAATTTGGCTTGCAATCTACCGCAATTCTTCGACAAATTCTGGCACCATAACAACTGCAGTCCTGTTTTTTGCTGACTGTTTCAGCCAAAAACCTTTCAAACCTCACCCTTGCAAGAATCAAGCAATACATCCAATGTCTCCTTTGCACACTGTTCCCAGCTAAATCTCTGGGCGTTTTCAAGTCCTTTCTTAATCATTTCTCTTCTCAAATCACTGTTTCTAAAAATCCTCTCTATCGCCTCTGCAATTTTTTCAACATTTCTCGGATCAACTAATAGAGCCGCTTCTTTCGCTATTTCCCCAAGAGAAGATACACCAGAGCAAATCACAGGCACACCATAACTCATTGCCTCCAAGATCGGCAGTCCAAACCCTTCGTAAAATGAAACCAGAGCGAATAAACCCGCCTCTTTATACAACTTTTCCTTTTCCGCTTCAGAGACGTATTGCTTCAGTATTATGTCTCTTTTATACGGCGACTTTCTAATCTCCTCCTTTATCCTCTCAAATCCAAATCCAGCCTTCCCCGCCAATATCAACTGACATACTACATTCTGAGACACACTTCTTCTAAAAATCTCGAACGCTTTGATTAAACCTACCAAATTCTTTCTTTTTTCCAATCTACCAATAAACAGAATCTTGAAACTTTGTTCATTTTTATCCACAGTTGGCCTCAAACCGCCGTCATTTATCACTCCATGAGGAATAACTTTTATTTTCTCAGGATCAACATCATAAAATTTCATTAAGTCTCTTTTTGTATTTTTCGACGGCGTTATAATTTTTCTTGACCATTTAACCGCAGCTAAAGTATTCAACTCCAGTGAAAATCTTTCCCCCACAGGATATCCTTGAGGATAATACTTATACTCTAACCCATGGATGGTAACAACAGTATTGGCAGGATGGATAAGTGGAACAGTATAGGAAGGAATAAACAATACATCAACAGCCTCCTTTCTCATTTTTAAAGACAGACCAAGCTGCGTCCACATCAGTCTGTTTTTTATTTCCCTGACAAAAAAATTGGCAGGCAGGTTAAGATCTATTGTAGAATTTTTCCTAACATATAAAAAAACTTGATGGCTCGATATATCCATCATTGCAAACCTCTCAATCAGTCGATAGGAGTATTCTTCTATTCCTGTTCTTTCTTTCACAAAGGCTCTTGAAGCGTCAATACCAATTTTCATTATTAAACTGCTTTCTTCTTTTACCCTTTGGAAATAATGCTCCTCTTATATAGGTCTAAATTGTCTAAAACTGTTCCTGTTCCTTTTGCTACACACAAAAGAGGATCGTCAGCAATGTAACAAGGAACGCCTGTTGCCTCAGCCAAAAGTTTGTCTATATTTCGAAGAAGAGCTCCGCCTCCACTTAAAATCATTCCCCTGTCAATTACATCGGAAGATAGTTCAGGAGGGGTTTTTTGTAAAACATTTTTGACAGCTCTGATTATTTCCTCAAGTTCGTCTTGAATAGCCTCGGTAACCTCAATAGAACTTATCCTGACAGTCTCAGGAAGTCCTGAAACTAGATTTCTCCCTCTTACCTCCATAAAACTATCGCTTTCCTCCACAACTACCGCGCTACCGATTCTTATTTTTATTTCTTCGGCATTTCGCTCGCCAATAGCAACTCCGTGCTTCTTTTTAATGTACTCTGAAATGGCTTGATCAAGCTTATCTCCTCCAACCCTCACCGAAGAAAACGCAACAATGCCCCCTAAAGATATAACTGCCACTTCCGACGTTCCTCCTCCAATATCTATCACCATATTGCCACAGGGAGTATTGATTGGTATCTCTGCTCCAATAGCGGCAAGAACGGGTTCTTTGACAATGTAAGCAGCCTTTGCTCCTGCTTGCAGTGTTGCCTCAATAACAGCTCTTCTTTCCGTTGAAGTAATACCTGCTGGAACAGACACTACCACTTCCGGCTTAAAGAGCCTTATTTTTCCGCTGACTTTGTTGATAAAATATCTTATCATTGCCTCCGTAATTTTGTAGTCGGCAATGACTCCATCTCTTACAGGTTTGCTTGCACAAATGTTGTCAGGAGTTTTGCCCAACATTTCTTTCGCTTCATTGCCCACAGCCAAAATTCTATTATCATCAAGTGAAACAGCAACAACCGACGGTTCGTTTACAACAACCCCTTTTTGCGGCACAAACACTAAAGTATTAGCAGTTCCTAGATCTATTCCTATTTTTCTTACAAACATATATTCTAAATTATCCAACTTTTTTCATTTTATCTTATTCACTGTGATTGTCAATTTTCTAAAGGATTCGTAGTTCTTTAAGGGATAGGTTAATAGATAAAGAAGAACCTAAAATCCCACATATTCAATTTCCTCAATAAGCTGAATTCCAAAATTATCTCTCACTTTTTGTTTTATCAAACTTATTAGAATAATCACATCCTCAGCTTTAGCATCTCCTGTATTCACAATAAAATTACAATGTTTTTCCGAAATCATAGCTCCGCCAACTTTTTTTCCGCCTAATCCAAGTGCTTCAATGAAGCAGCCAGCGGGAACAGTGAGTTGCTTAGGACCTTTCACAAATGTCAAACATTTCTCACTCAGATCAGGATATTCCTTTATTATACCTTTTAACTGTTCTTTGCTGACACTTGGATTTCTAAAAACACTTCCTGCGCTTGGATATTCCAACGGCTGCTTTTCCTTCCTCGAAATCAGATATTCTGCAATCATTCTTCGACTTTTTTCTTTGTCTCCCTTTTTCAGTCTCAAAACAGCGTTCAGAATAATAAAGTTTTTTTTTCTTCTAAACAAACTATCTCGATAAGAAAACTGACACTGTTTGTTGGTTAAGAGACATCGGTTCCATAGTCTTGTTGCGCCTGTGAAATCCATCTGAACAGCCTCTACTTCTTCCACAATATCACTCATAGATCCTCCATTTGCTCCTGCATTATTACAAATCGCTCCGCCAACTGTTCCAGGAATTCCAGCAGCCCATTCAAGTCCAGCTAAGCCTAATTTTACTGACTTGGAAATCAACTTTGCTAAAGGCAACCCTCCGCCACAGACGGCATTTGAATTTTGAATTTTGAATCCTGAATTCTGAATTCTTATAACCATACCATCAAACCCTCTATCAGAAACCAGCAAGTTGCTTCCACCGCCTAAAACAAAAATCTTCAAATTTTCTTTGCGAGCAAATTCCAAAGCTTCTTTTATTTCATCAATACCCCTAACAACACAAAAATACTTGGCTGGTCCACCGATTCTGAAAGTGGTATACCTTGACAGCGGAACATCTTTTTGAATTTCAACTAACATTTTTTTCCTAAAGACTAAATTAATTTAGCTCTTTGCGCTTGTGTTGATTTTACATTTGAATCTTGACACTTGATCCACTCACCTATCACTCTCTCCCAGAGACTGCAGGGTAAAAAACCTATAATACAGCCCTCTATTTGCCAGCAACTCCTTATGCTTTCCTTCTTCCACAATACGACCCTTATCAATCACCAAAATCTTGTCTGCATTTACTATTGTGCTTAAGCGATGAGCAATTACAAAAGTGGTTCTTCCTTTTATCAATTTTTTCAACGCATCCTGAACCAGCATTTCCGACTTGGAATCCAATGCTGAAGTTGCCTCGTCCAAAATCAGAATCTTCGGATCTTTCAGAATTGCTCGAGCAATCGCCACTCTTTGTTTCTGGCCCGTCGAAAGTTTAACACCTCTCTCTCCCACTTCCTGGTCTAGTTTATTCGGAAAACTATTTATAAACTCATCCGCATTGGCTGCTTTCACGGCTTCCCATATTTCTTCCTCCGAAGCATCCAATTTTCCATAGGTTATATTATTCCTAAGAGTGTCATTAAACAAGCCCACTTCCTGCGGAACAATCGCAATCTGTTTTCTCAAACTTCTTAAATCTATCTTTTGAATGTCAATTCCGTCCAAAAATATTTTTCCCGAAGTTGGAATATTGTATCGCGAAATCAAATCTACCATAGTCGACTTCCCTACTCCGCTCTCGCCAACCAACGCCACAATCTCCCCGGCTCTAACTTTAAAACTTATATTCCTCAAAACCTGCCTTGTCTCGTGATAAAAGAAGCTCACATTTCTGAACTCTATCTCGCCTCTAACTCTCTTTAGATGAATAGCTCCCTTTTTATAGTACGGTTCCGTTTCCTCATCAAGCAGACTATATCCGCGCTTTAGAACTCCCATTTTTCTCCTAAACTGATCTATATGCATTCCTATCCTTCTAACAGGAATGTTAATAAGCCCTAAGTAAACAATAACCGAGGTAATCTGTCCAACTGTTATCTCATTATTCTTAAACATTAAAACCATAATAACAAACAAAGTCAAAATTCCAGCAACAAAAGATGTTTCCTGCAGGAGACTTTCCTTCTTCAGAACATTAAGAAACTTCTCATAAAACTTTCTTGTCTTGTTTTCAAACACAGATGAAACTTTTTTATTCTCATACTCTTCTTTTGAATTTGATTTGACAGTATGGATATTAGAAACCGAATCATGAATAAAACCAAAAGCGTCCTCATAAGACTTTATCACTTTCACCAGATAATTTGTACTTTCTCTTGAATACTTCAAACTTATAGCAAAATAAACTAAAATATTCAACAAGATTACCAAAACTAACACCCACTTGATAAATATCGCCATCAAAAGCAACACGAAGAACAACATTATCATATCGCGACCAAACCAAAAAACAACTTCATTAAGCAAATCTTCTAAAGCATCAGACGCTTTGATGTAGCGTGACGACAATTTGCCGCTTTTTTGACTTTTGTGATACTGAAGATTCAGTTTCAAAGAATGCTCATTTAAAAGCAGTACAAGGTCATGCATACACCTCATAGATATTGTTCTTCCTTTGATAAAGACATATCTCTTTCCCCAATCTCTAACAAGACTCAAAACCAACCACAGGAGGAGAATGCCAAAAATCACCTCTACTGTTTCATCAGCAATAATCAAATCAATGATTTTCCCATAAATATAAGGGATAATCGCCTCAACCGAAGAAGCAAAAATTGCCACAACAAAAACAATATAAAACTGCCTTTTATATTTTGATAGAAACCGCCAGATAATTTTTAGATCTCCAATAAATTCCATAAGCTCCAAGAGAAATTACTATTAGTCAAATTACTATCAGTTATTTGTTACCAGCTAATGTCTCATAGTTTGAAAATTGAAAACTTTTAAGTATTGTAAATCGAAAAATCGGAAATTAGAAATTTCTACTGTTAGCCTCTAAGTTTAAACTGTTCAAGAATTGCCTTATCAATAAAAATGTTTACCATTCGGATATAAACCGTGGAGGCTACTTCTTGCAATTATTTTATGCTATAATACATTCGTTAACAGCCTAAAACATACTAATGACTTACCCACCTGTTATTGTGCCCATACTCACAGGCTGCGCTGTCCAATTTATAAAATTCCTGCTTTTCGCAGTAAAACACAAGAGAATAGAAATCAAGTACTTTTTTGATCCGGGTCATATGCCGTCTGCTCACACCGCCTTTTTAGTTTCACTCACTTCTACTGTCGCCTATTACGACGGCGTGTTCTCAACAACTTTTGCCATAAGCTTCGTTCTTCTCTATGTGGTCCTCTATGATGCCCTAAGAATAAGAGTGAACATTGGAGACAACGGAAAAATTATAAACAAACTCGTAAGAGAACTTGCTGAAATTAAAAAAGAAGACTATCCTGTTTTGAAAGAAAGAGTGGGACATAAGCCGCTTGAAGTTCTTGTGGGAGGAATTTTGGGACTTGTTTTTACAGTTTTTCTAATTCGTTTGATGTAATGCAAATAAAAACATAAATCAAACTTATCTTATCCGTTATATGATATATTATGTTATATATATGCAAGTTTCATTATAATAATGCAAGAGACTCAAAAATAAAGCTTTCTGACAAAAAAATTAGAGATTTTTAATCTCCATTGTTTTTTCTTGAAAAATAATGCCTAAACGGCTCCATTATTCTTTCCCTGAAAATTTCGTTTTCTAATTTTACTGCTTTCACTTTTATTACGCCATAGTGACATCTGACTATGGCTTCAACGAAATTCTTTCTAAGATATCTCAGTACTTTTTTTCTGTATCCCTCGTTTTCTACCCATATGAGGGATAACATATTATCTCCATCCCGCTGAAGCCTAAGCAGAATAGAGATTTTATTGCGCTTTAGCAGATGAAATGGTACGTAGATTCCTGGTTCTACTTCTATTACCTTTATAGCATCAGCATCAACACCATTCTTTGTGCTAATTTTGACTTCTTTTACTGGCACTTGAATCACTGCTTTTCTGAATATGTACTTGCCGTTCCAGATGCAGAATGGTTTTTCGTACAGGTCATCAGGCTCGTGAATGAAGTATATTGAGTTTTGATCCGGATTGAAAGAATCGTCTGCGGGGGTTATGATAATTTTTGCTCCCGAGCTGCTGACGCATCTTCCCAGCCATATCTCCCTTTTTCTTTTCTTTATTTTCCTAAAAAACTCCACTGGAATCGTTTTCATTATCATTTTCCCTCCTCCGCACAACTTGAGCGCGGTCATAAAAATAAAGATGCAAAGAGCGTACGCTAATCATAAGACCTAAATAAAAATTGGTCAAGAGATGCCGAAACACTCATTTTCTACTTTCCTCTTTCCCCTTCTTCATCTTCAAGTTGTGAAACCTTGCGCCAGCAGAGCGACTCACAGAAACACAAAACCTCTATTGAAAGCAAAAGCACTGCAGAACATATGTATCTTTACCACTTGCGATGCCCTGTAATAAATGTGATGTCTTGTAATGAATAGATACAGAAAACTTGAAAACGTGGATTGTGAATTTTTCAGTTGTCGAGTACAGGAATAATACGGCGACTTGACAGACAATATTAGTGTGATACCATATGCCTAACGGTTTTTGCAGCTTTTATTAACTCTTAACTCAAAAAGCAGTAAAAAGCTACCAACATATTTCTCTATAAATAGTTATAGAGGTTTTTTAGTTGAATAAATAAAAAGTAAACAAAAACAAATGGCAAAACAGTTTGTTACTAAAGAAGGTTTAAAAAAATTAAAAGAAGAACTTAACTACCTCAAAACAACAAAAAGGCAGGAGATTGCTAAAAGAATTCAAGCTGCTAAAGATCTGGGTGATTTGAGCGAGAATGCAGAGTATTCGGAAGCAAAAGAGCAGCAGGCACTTAATGAAAAAAGGATTGCAGAGTTGGAAGAGATACTCAAAAACGCACAGACAATTGATGACAGACATCCCAAATCAAATGTCGTTCAGATAGGTTCAACCATCACCGTCAGAAGCAATAAAAAAGAACGCACATTTACGATTGTTGGTTCCAACGAGGCAAATCCAGCAGAAGGAAAAATTTCCAACGAATCACCGCTAGCTATGTCTTTTTTGGGACACAAGGCAGGTGATAAAGTTGAAGTAGAAACACCCAAGGGCAAGATTGTATATTCTATAATTAGCATTTCTTAGCTCTACAAACGTCTTTTTACTTTATTATCAAGTATTTCGATCTTGTTACTTTTGTATTATTTATCTCTTTTGTTTTTGCCATTGCGTACCTCCTGTGAATTTTTTCTCCGGAAAGAATAAGCCGTTTTTTTCCAAGCCAACAACGGATTCAAGTTGATTAAAGGCTGGAAAACTTGACATCATTTTAGTTTGTAGTAAGTTAATCCATGCATGAAGAATGGAGGAAAAAAATAAATGAATAGTTTAGAAGTGAATAGAGAAGGATTGTTTACGGCAATAATTTCTATATCACTATCGTCAGCCAGCTTTATTATAGCGAGTTCCATTTCCGCTCCTATAATAATAAAGATCCTTCTCTTTGTAGGAGGCTTTGGAATGGCTGTTGTAATGTTTTATGAGAAAGCGCAAAGGGAAAAAGTAGTTAAGCAACAAAAGGAATATATAAAAAATGCGCCTCTCGAAATATCAGAAGACTGTCGGATTTTTCAACTTTAAATCAACCCTTTTGTTTAGCCTTTTTATAAGGCTTCTTTTTTTGACTTATTCTGTTCAAAATAGTATATTTATGGAAGATTGCCGCTAAGAATAGAGATTGCTATCAGCCAATTGCTGCTTGCATAGTCCAAATGAAAACAACACCCAAATTATAAACTAAGAAAAACTAAGTAAGCCAAAATGATAAATGAGCTAAGAAAAGCAAGACTTCATAAACTTGAGAAAATAAGAAATCTTGGTATTGATCCTTATCCGGCAAAATCTGAGAGAACCCATGCCATAAAAACAGCTCTTGACAACTTTGAGAAGTTTTCAGAGTCAGGCAAGAAAATAGTTTTGGCTGGCAGGATAAGAATGATAAGAACTCACGGCGGCCTTACTTTTATGAATCTTCACGACAACAGCGGGCAGATTCAATTGCTTTTAAGACGGGACAGGATCGGAAAAGAGAAGTACAAGATGCTTAAGAACTTAGACATCGGCGATTTTATCCAAGCAGGCGGAGTGTTGTTTACCACGAAAAAGGGCGAGAAGACTCTTAATGTTGAAGAATATAAAATTCTGACAAAATCGCTCCTTCCGCTGCCTGAAAAATGGCACGGTCTTTCTGATAGAGAAGAAAGGTACAGAAAAAGATACCTTGATCTGATAATGAATGAACAGGTGAAAGCATTGTTTGTTAAAAGAACAGAGTTTATAAACAACATAAGAGAATATCTCAACTCCAAAGGTTATATGGAGGTAGAAACACCTGTTTTGGAAGATGTTCCTGGTGGAGCTGATGCCGAACCATTTATTACGCATCACAACAAGCTGGACATTGACTTGTACCTGCGCATCTCGCTAGAGCTTCATCTCAAAAGGCTGATAGTAGGAGGGTTTGAAAAAATTTACGAAATAGGCAAGGTTTTTAGAAACGAAGGGATAAGCACTCAGCACCTGCAGGAGTTTACAGAACTTGAGTTCTATTGTGCGTATGCAGATTACGAAGAGCTAATGAAATTTGTGGAGGAATTCTATGTGGCGGTCATCCAAAAGACTTTTGGAACTCTTGAAATTGAATACCAAAACCATATCTTGAACTTCAAAACTCCATGGAAAAGAATTGATTACAGAGAGATTATAATAAAAGAAGCAGGAGTGGATATTGACGAACATCAAACCAAAGAAAGTATGCAGAAAGTTCTAAAAGATAAAGGAATTCCAATTGATCCAGCTTCCGGCAGAGGAAGATTAATAGATGTTTTGTATAAAAAATTGGTTAGACCAAAACTGATTCAGCCGTCATTCTTGGTGAATCACCCTGTTGACATTTCACCTCTTGCAAAGAGGAAAGACGATGACAAGTCAAAAACACAGAGATTCCAAGTGCTGATCGCGGGAATGGAAATTGGGAACGGCTTTTCAGAGCTGAATGACCCAATCGATCAAAAAGAAAGATTTGCTTTGCAGGAAAAACTTCGCAAAGCCGGTGATAAAGAAGCGCAAATGATGGACACAGATTTTGTGAGAGCGCTTGAGTATGGAATGCCTCCCACAGCAGGATTCGGAGTTGGAATTGACAGGTTCTTTATGGTTTTGTCTAATCAGAAAAGCATCAGAGATGTCGTCTTTTTCCCAATGATGAGACCAAAAAAAGATTCTAACTAAAAAGTATGCTGGACATTAAGTTTATAAGAGAAAATGCGGAAAAAATTAAGGAGGCGGCAAGAAACAAAAATATCAGCCTTGATGTTGAAAGACTGCTTCAACTTGATAGAGAAAGAAGGGAGCTGCAAAATAAAATTGAGAAGCTGCAGGCTGAAAGAAACAAGCTGGCAAGAGCGGTCAAGCATGGAAAACCGACAGCGGAACAGATTGAAAGAGGTAAAAAAATTAAAGCAGAGATCACCAGGGTGGAAGAACAGTTTAGGAAGACAGAAGAAGAATACCTAGAAATGATGGTAAAAGTTCCAACCATTCCGTCCGAAGATACACCGATTGGCAAAGACGAAAGGGATAATGTGGAAATTTATAGGTGGGGAGAGCCGCCAAAATTTGATTTTAAGCCAAAAAGTTATATAGAGCTGGCAAGAGACTTGGATCTGATTGACTTTGAACGAGGGGTGAAGGTAGCTGGATACAGAGGATATTACATCAAAAACGAAGCGGTGATGCTGCAAATGGGATTGATGATGTACGCGCTGAAAAAGTTGATAGAAAAAGGATTCAAGCCAATGATCCCGCCAACCTTGGTGAGGGAATTTGTCTTGTTCGGCAGTGGATATTTCGCTGGCAGAAAATATAATCCAGAAGTTGACGAGATTTATAAGATTGCCAATGATGAAAAGCTGCCAGACGGCACAGTGAGAAAAGAAAACAAATTTTTAGTCGGGACAGCGGAACCATCTCTTCTAGCCTATTATGCCAATGAAGTTTTGGATGAAAAAGACCTGCCTCTTAAAATCTGCGGATTTTCGCAGTGCTACCGAAGCGAGATTGGAAGCTATGGCAAAGACACAAAAGGAATTTACCGCGTTCACGAATTTATGAAGGTGGAACAGGTTTGTATCACGAAGGCCGACATTGAAGAGTCCGACAGAATGCAGAAAGAGATGGTGGAAATATCAAAAGAATTGCACAGAGAGTTGAATCTGCCGCACAGGGTTTTACAGATTTGCACTGGCGATATGAGCGCCGGCAAGTATAAAATGTTTGATATAGAGACGTGGATACCAAGCAGAAATGGATATGGAGAAACAGGTTCGGCTTCTAATTTTCTTGACTGGCAGGCAAGAAGACTGAATGTGAAATACAAAGATAAAGACGGAAATAAAAAATATGTATATATGCTTAACAATACTGCTCTTGCAAGTCCAAGGCCTTTGATTGCTATCTTGGAAAATTACCAACAAAAAGACGGCAGCATCATCGTGCCGAAAGTTTTGAGAGAATGGGTTGGAAAAGATAGGATCGGATAGAGCTTTTATAAAAATTCATTATGATTATCTTGGCTATTGAAACATCTTGCGATGAAACAGCGGCAGCAATTGCAGAGTTCAAGACCAATGCGGTAAGAATTTTGGCAAATGTGGTTTCTTCGCAAATAAAAGCGCACAGGGAATACGGAGGAGTTGTTCCATCTTTGGCTTCCAGAATGCATTTGAAAAATATGATTCCTGTTCTGGCTGAAGCTTTTGAAAAGGCAAAAGTAGATGGAGACAAAATTGACTACATCGCAGTCACAAGCGGCCCAGGGCTGATACCAGCTCTGATGGTCGGCGTAAACGCGGCAAAGACTTTGTCATATGTCTTAGACAAGCCTCTTGTTGGCATTAATCATTTGGAAGGACATATCTATATTGGCTGGCTAAAAACTTCTCAAAATTCAGGATCGGCGTTAAGTGCAGCTGACAGCTCCAAAGATGAGGGTCAAAAATTAAAAAAGCCAGCAATAAAAAATAAAGACAACTTCAGACTTTGGAAGCCAAAATTTCCAGTTTTATGCTTGATAGCATCTGGCGGACATACCCAGCTTGTGCTAATGAAGAAGGATTTGGACTATAAAACAATTGGAAAAACCTTGGATGATGCGGCTGGCGAGGCGTTTGACAAAGTGGCTAAACTTCTGGGCCTTGACTATCCGGGAGGTCCTTCAATAGAAAAATTAGCAAAAAAAGGAGACAGGGATAAGTTCAAACTCGCTCGGCCAATGATAAACAGCAAGAACTATGATTTTAGTTTTTCAGGACTAAAAACGGCAGTCCTGTACGAGATAAGATCTCGCGGTATTTCCGACCGCTTTTGCAAAAAGAAAATAGAGAAGGCTGCAAGTAGCAAAGATCCATTGCTTGACCAGTATAGAGCCGATATAGCGGCGTCTTTCCAACAAGCCGTGGTTGACGTTCTTGTTTATAAGACTATAAAAGCGGCAGAAGAATATAAGGTGAGGAATATTCTATTAGGCGGAGGGGTTGCGGCTAACAAAGAGCTGCAAAATCAGCTTTGCGGTGCTGTGAAGAAAAAAATTCCAAATTGCGAGCTTCATATTCCACGCCCTGATCTGGTGACTGATAACGCGCTTATGATCGCCCTTGCGGCTTATTACCGCATTGTCAACGGCGAAAAAGCTGGCAGCTGGCAGAGTCTTGAAGCAAACGCCAATAAAACATTGGGAAGCTGAAAAAGATATGAACAAATTGGTAAAAACAATATTACTCTTTGCAATGACAGCTGTAATAATCCCTACCGCTGTGCTGGCATATTTCAATGTATCCTATGCTAATAAAATATTCCCCAATGTTGCTATAGACGGTGTCAGCTACGCCGGGCTCACAAAAAGTCAAGCCCTTGATAAGCTAAACAGAGTTATAAAAGACAAATACAGCAAAGGGTTTACCTTCAAATATCAAAACAAAACTTACAAAGCTGGAATTTTCAAAGTAGGCGCGGAAATAGATACAAACGGAACAGTCCTTAATGCCCTCGCCTATGGGCATAGAAATAATCTATATCAAAGTTTGAAGGAACAAATTGCCCTTATAAACTCAGGGGTGGATTTCAAAGTTAAAGCCAAAATTAATGAATCAACTCTTGAAAAGTATATAGAAGAGGAGATGTCAGAAATTGAAACGCCTGCGGAAAACTTCAGCTATGAATATAGAAAAGGGAAATTCTTTCCTGTGCCGGCAAAACTTGGAACAATGATAGACAGAGCGAAAGCAAAAGAAGACATTCTGAACAACCTGTCCAATCTTAAAAACGATGTCATAAACATCAAACTTATAGAAAAAGAACCGTTGGTAAAAGGCGATCTAAACAACAATGCTCTTGCACAGGCTCAAGATATACTGAGCAAAAAAGTTGTCCTTAAATATAATTCCAACGTGTGGGAAGTTGAAGAAGAAGATCTTGCTCTATGGATAGACTTTGCTCCTTCAAAGAAGGGAGTTCTCAGCGTAAAAGCCAACAGAGAAAGAATAGAAGACTACCTATTGTCTCTTGTTCCGCAAATAAACCGCGAACCGATAAACGCTCAACTTGAGTTTAAAAATGGGAAGGTAGATGTGTTTTTTCTAGGTCAAGAAGGAATTGCTCTTGATGTTAAAAAAAGCGCCGAAAAAATTGACAAGAGCATTTTTTACAAGGAAAGCCCTAATCAAAGCGGCAGCGCAAAGAATAATATAGAAGTTAGCTTAGTCGTTGAAAAGAGAAAACCTGATATTACCATTGAAGACATAACTGATATGGGAATAACAACGCTTCTTGCGACTGGAGAGTCAAACTTTGCTGGATCCCCAAAAAACAGGAGACATAATATTAAGGTTGGCGCCGCTAAATTTCATGGCGTTCTGATAGCGCCGCAAGAGGAGTTTTCATTCAACAAAATTCTGGGAAAAGTTGGACCAAAGGAAGGATACCTTCCCGAGCTGGTGATAAAAAAAGGTAAAACTATACCGGAGTATGGAGGAGGATTATGTCAAGTTTCCACGACTGCTTTCAGAGCGGCAGTTAAAGCAGGACTTGAAATTACAGAGAGAAAAAACCACGCCTATCCTGTCAAATACTATAATCCGCAAGGAACAGATGCTACAATATATCCGCCGCATCCAGATCTTAGATTCAAAAACAACACTCCTGCTTACATTCTCATTCAAACAAGAGTGGAAGGCAACAAACTCTATTTTGACCTTTATGGATCTGACGATGGAAGAAAAGTTGTTCTAAAAGGACCATATGTTTATGACAAGAAAAGGGATGGTTCAATGAAAGCAAAGTGGATACAGGAAGTTTACGACAAAAACAACAAGCTTATGTTTAAAAAAACATTCTATAGCAACTACAAATCTCCTTCTCTATACCCGCACAAAAATCCATTGGAGTAGCAATATGTATACCGCTTGTAAGAGAGATAGAAGTTTCTCTGCACGACAATGCTGACAGGGCAATCGAGAAAGTCATCAAAAGAGCAATAGAAACAGTTATTGATAGACACGCACCGAAGAAGATAGTAAAAGTAAAACTAGCTGTAACTTGTAGCAGCTAGTTTGTTCAGATTAACGAGGAATCATTATTCCTCTTTTTTTTATCTAAGAAGAATAGGACATTGACACAAAAAGAACGCTGTAGTAATATCCTCTTGCTTTAAGGAGGTGTAAACATTAAAGTTGTAGAAAAAATTTTGTTTTTTTGTATAGCCGCAGTCACGGTTCTGGTGGTTTACTATGTCTATCCCAGCATAGCCGCAATTGCGCCTTTGCTGGGGATCATAGCAACCGCCTATCTCGTTCTTCAGCAGCAGCCTGAAACTGAAACAAAAAAGAAATAACAAAGTTATTTCTTTTTTTTACAATCCATTTAGCGCCAATATAAACAAGTAAGGCAGGAAAACACTAAGTTTTAAAGTACCTAAAATATACACTAAGAAGCATACAAGATTTTGAAGTTGCCTGTTGCCGTATTTACAACTGGACAGTTTATGATCTGCGTTTTGTAAACTGCTTCGATGCTTCCATCGCAAAAACAACTCCAACTGTCAAAATCAACAGAGCAAAAAATGCCAATATTTTTCCCATGCTTTGGAAGACAAGGGCTGAAACGCCAAAGGTTGCGCAAATAAGATAGATAGTCAAAACCACCTTTTTCTGCGACCAACCTCTTTCCAAAAGTTTGTAGTGCAGATGACGCCTGTCACCCTTAAACGGCGAATGGCCACTCCTTACTCTCTGCACTACAACCCACACAGCGTCTAAAATTGGAAACCCCATTACAAGAAATGCAGTAGCGATCTTTCCTCCAGAAAATACCGCAATTACTGCCAGCGCAAAGCCCAAGAACATTGAACCACTTGTTCCCATAAAAACCTTTGCAGGATGAAAATTAAAGAGTAGAAACCCCAAGATTGCTCCAGCAAGAGAGGCAGAAATTATTCCAAGAGGCGGCTGATTAACTAGTTCAGAGACACTTAGGAGAAACAGGACTATCGCTCCAATGAATCCTACTCCGGCAGCCAGTCCATCAAGTCCATCAAGCCAGTTCATTACATTCATAAAACCTACTGTCCAAAACAAAACAAATAAAGAGCTTAGAACTGAAAACTGAAAACCAAAGATTGAAAATTTATAAAGATCCAATCTGAATTCCCGTCCTCCAAACGGATTGGCTATATAATCAACAGCAAGACCAGCAAAGATCATCACTAAAGCAACTACTGCTTGTCCCAAAAGCTGCTTTTTCCAAGAAAGATTTCTTAAATCATCATACACCCCAAAAAACAATATGAGCAAAGAAGAAGCGACTATTCCCCACTTTAAGCTATCAAAAACAAGACTGCCGTCCAAAAATATAGCCAATAAAAAAGAGAGTATGATTGCCACTCCGCCAAACCTTGGAGCATTTTTTCCACCTTCCTTCAGGTTAAACTCTCGAGAATCAAAGCTTACTCTTTTGCTATCTGTCACTTCGTCGGATCTACCGCTGCTCTTGCGCGTACACTTACTCGCTTCAATAACCGCTTTAACCAGGATTAGACTAAAGGTCAAAGCTATAAGAAACGGTTTAATATATAGAAAAGCTATCATATCGTCTGCACTAGACCTAATTTGCGGCAATTTTATAGCTGCAAGATACTTAAGGCTATATTATTACTTACACTATCTTAATAAAACTTCTCTTCCCTTTCTGAACCACACTTCCTTTCTTAATCTGCATTTCAAAAGAATCCACAGTTTCACCATTAACCTTCACGCCCTTTTGACTAATCAATCGCTTCGCTTCACTTCTGCTCTTTGCCATTTTGCTCAGAACGAGGACATCGACAATGCTTTTGTTTGCTAATTTTTTCTCCGGTATTTGGCAAGGCACTTCCTTCTTCTGAAAAACACTAACAAAGAAACGCTGGGCTTCCACCGCTTTTTTCTCTCCCCAATACATTTTTGTGATTTCAAAGGCTAGCTTCATTTTGATATCGCGCGGATTCGCTCCCTCTTCCCGCAACTCTCTGTCATACTCTTCAATTTCTTTTTCCGAAACACGGGTGCAATGCTTAAAATAGCTTATTATCAAGTCATCAGACAGACTCATTACCTTTCCAAACATATCATTTGGCTCATCGGTAAGATTAATGGTATTGCCCCAACTGGAACTCATTTTTCTGCCATCCGTTCCCAGAATAAGATTAGTCATAAGAATATCCTGCTCCTTTTGTCCATAGTATGTCTGCAGCCTGCGTCCAGCCAAGAGGTTAAACCGCTGATCTGTTCCTCCAATTTCCACATCCGCTTTCACCGCAACACTGTCGTATCCCTGCATAAGGGGATACAAAACCTCCCGCAAAGAGATACGTCTGCCCTTGGTAAGACGTTTTTTGATATTTTCTCTTGCTATAAATTCTGCTAGAGAAAACTGATTTGCCTGTCTTCCAATTTCTGCATATCCCAGTTTTGATAGCCACTTTGAATTATAGTGTACCTCTGTGTTGTTTATGTCCAAAATTTTTCCTGCCTGCAGGATATATGTTTTCATATTTTCTCGTACCTCTTCCTCAGAAAGCATTGGTCTTTCACTATCTTTATCTGAAGTGTCGCCAATCACTCCCGTAAAGTCACCAATAATGAGCACGATCTTGTGACCAAGTTGTTGAAAATCCCTCAACTTGAGAAGAACAACCGCCCTACCAAGATGAATATTAGGGCTTGTTGGATCAATGCCAAATTTAATCCTCAGTTTTTTGCCAGCTAGTAATCTTTCTTCCAAATGGGCACGGTCTATTACCTCGTCAACACTGCGGCTTAATAATTCTTTAATCTGTTTTTTATCTGTTGAAATTTTCATAACGCTAACTGTTCTTAGCGGATAAAAAACCAAAAGTGGAAAGATACGTCGCCAAGGTATCGAATCGCCAAAGTGCTGGACCGCATCAAACCTCGGCTCTTTGGTTCTAAACCAGACATCTTTACTTGCCGTTTTATCTGCAACCTTGCAGAAGTGCACAGCTTATTGTCTATATCAAGAACACATATTGAACAGCGTAAATCCAACCGGCAGGAGATATGATTGTGGTTTAGGTTTAAAAAAGAGCGTTTCTTGGTTCGGGACACCCACTCGTTTTGGATCATACCAGAGATGGTGTGTTATGTGTTAGTGGATCACACCAGAGATGGTGTGTCTGTTTTGTCAACCCATTGTTTATAACTGCAAAACCTATGTTCACAGCATTTCTGCTGTGGTCCAGTTATACATTTCTGCTGTGGTCCAATTATTTATGCAATGGACCACGCCAGAGATGGCGTGTCGGTGGTATATCTTCTGTTGGTTCAATCGCGGGATTGAACCATTTGTTTTGATTGCAAAACAAATGGCTTTATAAACAGCGGTTTATTTTCACAGCCCAATCAATTCTGAAGTCAAAACTTCTGGGTTCAATCGTGGACGATTGAACCAACGCAGAAGAACATCTAGGCTTACGGGACACCCAGTGTCCACGGACACTGGGTGTCAAGAAACATCGTTTTGGACCACACCTTTTCCTGACACCCGATGTCCATGGACACCGGGTGTTCAGAGAAAGTTCAAAATAAAAGCAAAACTATCTCAAGTGAGCAGCAAGTCCATCGTTGTAGTCTGCCAAGATTTCATCAGCAGTGCGGGCATAGTTATATATGCGGACATCGTCTATAAGACCGTTAAATCTACCGCCCCCTGGATATTGTCCAACATAAAGAGGCACATCGCTACTAAGCCCGTTTGTTCTTGCCCCACTATTTATTAATACCCCATCAACATATATCTTAGCTATTGATCCATCGTAGGTTCCAACAACATAATGCCAAACACCGTCATTAATTGTTGTAGTGCCGCTGCAGACATATTTAGATGCATTATCGCCAACCCATATTCCAACTTGTCCTGGACTATTGCAGCCATAATTATTATACATTGACAAGCCATATCCTGGATAGGGAGAAGAATTAGGCCATCTTACAACTATTTCTCCTCTCGAGGTGCTGACGGTCTTAACCCATGCTTCAATCGTAACCTCACTGGTCATTTTTAAACTACTATCATTTCCAACATCTATATAATCATCAACACCGTCAAAGCTGATTGCGCTTCCGCGCTTTCCATTCACCCAAGCGTTGGAAACTGTTGTGTTTCCGGAAGTGCCAAGATTTAAAGTTCCATCATTATTGTTGAAGCTCTCATCGTGAACAACTGTTCCTGATCCTTCGTCCATTTTGAGGTGAAGAACAGGCTTTTTTTGGTTGTAGTGCATTCTGATTTCATCCGCTGAAAGCGCGCGGTTGTAGATGCGGACTTCGTCGATGATACCGTTGAATGCCGAGCCAGCGTATCTGCTTATATACGTAACTTGTGGGCCGGTGTTTAAAGATCCTGTCACACTTTCAGAAGCTTTAGGCACACCATTTACATATAATTTCAACATATTGCCATTATAAGTAACCGCAACATGATACCATTTATTGTAACCCAAAGGTTCTGTTGTGCTTACAGTGCTCGGATTAAGTCCATTGCCATAGAAAGTTAATAACGAAGAAGAACTAATACCGAAGGAATAAATATAAACCCTTTCTAATATATCATCACCATATGATGTGTTGTCGGTATGATATACCCATGCTTCTATGGAAAAGCTGTTGCTGATTTCTGAGTCCAGAGATTCAGAATATGGTATTTGAACATAATTTCCCACATTCCCTCCGGTAAAATCACTTACGTTTTCTCCCACAAATCCGGTAAATTTTAGAGCTGTTCCGCCTGGACCATTTGACGTATAGCCGCTGGTAAAAACAGGATTTATTCCGCTAATATCAGATCCCAAAGTTCCATCATTTCCATTGCCTGATCTGTCATAAACAGTTTGCCCCGAGCCTTCTTCAAAGTTCCAATAGGCAACAAGTCCGTCGTCTTTTTGGTTGTTTTTTCCAAGATGAGCGGCAAGTCCGTCGTTGTAGTCCGACTTTACCTCGTCCGCAGTTCTCGCATACTGATATAACCTCAAGTCGTCAATCTTGCCGTCAAAAGGAAGAGTTGGGGTTGAATCCTGCGCTCCGATGTATAAATCCGTATTTGTATCAGCAATAGAGGCAGAGTGGTCGCCTGCCGAGGAAAGAGCACCGTTGAGATAGAGCTTCAATTCATCTGTCCCGCCCGCATCTTTGTCATAAGTCATTTCAATATGCGTCCAGGCGGAGCCGTTACAGGAAATTGCCGAAGAAGTTATCGTCTGCCAAGCGGAGGAGTAATAAATTGCTCCCTCAACAGCGCAGGAAGAAGTCAATTTCAAATAATAAGCATTGGCGCGGTAAATGATGTATGCGTCTCCCGCCGCATCAGGCTTTGCCCATATTGAAAGAGAAAATCTGTCATTTTGGTCCAAAGCCGCCGTGTCAGCCACTTTCAGGTAGTCGTTTCCGTCAAAATCAAGAACTGATCCCGAAGCGGCAAACGCAGTATTCCCGACACCCAGTGTCCTCAAAGACACTGGGTGTCCCGCAAGAGTTTCTGCCGCAAAAACAACCGCTGTCATTGTTAAAATTTTTATCAGTAATTTTTTCATATTGATTACATTTTATCAGTAATTTTTTCATATT
>CAYWAL010000003.1:0-28259 GCA_964456605.1 uncultured Candidatus Saccharibacteria bacterium
GAAAATGATCGCTCCCAACGAGAAAATTATAATGATTTGTGGAAGAAGGTCAAATTCCATAATGGGCTTGTGTATCTTATCTGTTAAATCTCAGCGGGTTGGACTACTTACTGTAGTTAGAAGGGAAGATAGTAGTATTCTGAGTCCAGCGCAAATTCCATAGCTTTGGACCAGCATCACGCAGCATTTTATGGGTTGACCTAGAAATTGCGGCGGGATTGTACTCCAGCTTGGCTGCAAGGTAAAACTCCGATGCTTCTGGGCAGCGACGTTCTATAGCTTGCGAGCCGAAATAATAACTTTTCTTTACCTGTTTGGAAAAGACAGGGATTGGAGGGGGACTTTTTTTTTGCTTTTGTCTTCAAATTCGATTGTTACTTCTTTTTCCAATATATTTCTTTCTACTACTATTCCTTTTTTCCCTTCAAATTTGACAATCTCTCTCACCTCAGGCATATTTTCTAACATTTTTCTATATTGTTCGGACTCAAATCCGAGACAGCATTTTAATCTGCCGCACAAACCCGAGACGCTATCGCTTCCTCTACGTTCCATTTGCTGGACCTTTACATCATCTGTTGTGACGCTTTTGAGATCTCCTGAGAATTTTATACAACACAATTCTCTGCCGCAAGTTCCAAACCCTCCCTTCTTTCTCGCTTCGTCCCTTGATCCTATCTGTTGCAGCCTAATTGACCTTTGGAATTTCTTCGAAAGTGCTTTTACAAGCTCGCGGAAGTCAACTCTTCTGTCTGAAATGAATGGAAATGTAATTTTTCCTCCATCGAAACTGTAATGAGCACTAACAACTTTCATTGGCAGTTCTTTTTCTTTGATCAACTCTCTGCATACTTTTATTGCTTCTTTTTCTTTCTGTTTATTTCTCTCTATCGTCTCAATATCAAGTAGAGTGGCTTTTCTGATAATTTTAGGAGCATCTTCTTCCGTTTGGATGTTTATCTTTTCGACTAAGGCGCTTTCTACTGTCGAACCACTGTCTACAATAACAATATCACCCTCTGCTACACTCCAATTACCAGAATCATAGATAGAAGGTTTGTCCCACGGAAATATTTTGGCGCTGATTTTCATACCTTGCTTTCAAGATACTGTCCATCACCTTGTTAAAATAAAGCTTTTCTTTATTGTGAAGAAGCAATGAGGACAAATAAAAAGGTAGTGTGAATTAGCTAATTTCGAACCTGCTGAATCTGCTTACCTTTATGTTTTCTTCAATTTTGGCGATTTTTTCTGTGATGAGTTCTTTTACAGTTTTACTAGGATCTTTCACGAACGGCTGTGTCAACAAACAAACTTCTTCAAAGTATTTCTTTGTCTTTCCTTCCGCTATTTTTTCTGTTATATCCTGAGGCTTATTTTCTTTCTTTGCTTCTTCTAAAAATTCTTCTTTTTTATTTTTTATTGTTTGAGAATCTATTTGATCATAGCTGATATACCTGGGATTAAGAGCCGCTATATGCATTGCTAAATCGTGTGCGAGTTCTCTAAACTCGCTGCTTCTGGCGACAAAATCAGTTTCGCAATTAACCTCGACCAATGCTCCTATCTTTCCATTACTGTGAATATATGAGCCAATGTATCCTTCTTTGGCAACTCTATTGCACTTCTTGTCAGCTATTTTTGCTCCCTCTTTTTGCAATATTTCCATTGCTTTCTTAATGTCTCCATTGCTTTCCTCGAGCGCTTTTTTGCATTCTGTCACACCAACTCCTGTGCGATCTCTTAATTTTTTTATTTCCTCGATTGTAACCATAAGTTTACAGTTAATTTACTTATTTCGGATTAGTTTTTGATCTTTGTAGGTCTTTTTGGATGTCAGGCAGGTGTATTCCTGCTGAAAGCAATTTGACATTTTAGGCGTTTTTTCCTTCAATTACTCCCTCTGCAATTTTGCTTGTAATCAATTCTATAGCTCTTGTTGCGTCATCATTTGCGGGAATTGGATACTCAATATGGGTCGGATCAGCATTTGTATCTACCATAGCAATAATTGGAATGTTTTTTGCAATAGCTTCAGCAACTGCTGTTGAGTTCTCTACGACATCGACTATAAAAACTGCATCCGGGAGACCTTTCATACTTTTAATCCCTCCGAATTTTTTCTCCAGTCGTTTTATTTCACGGTCAATTTCCAATCTTTCTTTTTTGTTGTATTTTCCTTCAAGCTCTCCGCTTTCCCTTTCTTCTGTCATCGTTTTGAGTCGTTCTATTCCAATTGCAATTTTGTCAAAATTGGTAAGTGTGCCTCCCAACCATCTTTCTGTAACATATGGCATACCGCACCTTATTGCGGCTTTTTTAACTATTTCTTTTGCCTGTTTTTTTGTTCCGACAAAAAGGATTACTTTCCCTTTTGAAGAAACTTCCTTCACATATTCTAGGGTTTTATTTAGTTTTTCCTTCGTTTTGATGAGATCTATGATAGTTATACCGTTTCTTACAGTGTAGATATACTCTTGCATTTTTGGATTCCACTTGGACTTTTTATGCCCAAAGTGAACCCCTGCTTTGAGCATATCCATCATACTGATTTCTTTTTTTTGATTCTTGTCTTCAGTCATTTTCAAGATACCTTTCTGTTTTATTGGTAGGCACTGATTTGAACTTGCACAAGTTTGGTTTCCATAGCTGCTGGCAAATTCAAACAAAGCTATTCGCTTTTTCAGTGCTCTACCAATCTTGTTAACGGATAAAATTAACAAAGGTTATTTCACCTAGGAGATAGTATATCATAAAGGTGAAATATAGCAAGTGAGCTAGGCGTTTAATAGGGAATCCTGTATATTTGAAACAAGAGTAGGAATATGCTATTATAGCTCTATGATGAACAAGAGAATAAAAAAGATTATACGTAAAACAGCGGGGGATTTATATAAGGACATTGAAATTCCCGATTTTTCTGTGGAATATCCAAGACAGAGAGAATTTGGGGATTATGCTTCCAATATTGCTATGGTGCTGGGAAGAGTATTGAGCAGAAATCCAATGGATATTGCCGTGGAGATAAGGAATAGAATCAGTGCGGAAAAAGAAGGCAAGGAACTATTCAGCAAGGTGGTGGCTGCCAAACCGGGCTTTGTTAATTTCGTGGTTTCCGATGAGTATTTGAGAAACAATTTAGCACAGATTTTGAAAAGGAAAGATAGATTCGGATCTTCCAATGTGGGGAAAGGGCAAACGGTTGTGATTGACTATTCAGCGCCGAATGTTGCCAAGCCGATGCACGTTGGGCATCTGCGTTCTACTGTCATTGGGCAGGCGCTTTATAATATTTATAAATTTTTGGGGTACAGGGTGATAGGGGATAATCACATAGGCGATTGGGGAACACAGTTTGGAAAGCTGATTTATGCTTATAAATACTGGGGTGACAGAAAGAAGATAAAATGCGATCCGATTGCGGAAATGGCAAGACTGTATGTAAAGTTTCACAAGGAAGCTGAGACTAATAAGGAACTGGAAGAGCTTGCCAGAAGGGAAACAAAAAAGCTGCAGGAAAAAGACAGGGAAAACATAAAAATATGGAAGTTTTTGGTTCGAGAAAGTTTGAAGGAATTTAACAAGATATATAAAACTCTCAATGTCAAGTTTGATTACGTTTTAGGAGAAAGTTTTTATGATGATATGCTGGAAGATGTTGTAAGGGAGTGTCTCCAAAGGAAAATTGCCTCACAGAGCGAAGGTGCTATTGTGATAAATCTTGAGAGGTATAACTTGCCGCCATTCCTGATAAGAAAGAAGGACGGCGCCTACTTATATGCGACTACTGATTTAGCAACAGTGAAATATAGAAAGGAAAAGTTTAATCCTGATAAAATTCTTTATGTCGTCTCCAATGAGCAGACACTCCATTTTCAACAATTATTTGCTTCGCTTGAGCTTTTGGGTTGGAATAATCATATCGAGTTTCAGCATGTAAAATTTGGTATGGTACTTGGAGAAGACGGCAAGAAGTTTTCAACAAGGAGAGGAGAGTTGGTGCCTTTGGAAAAAATTATCAAAAAGTCAATTGAAATGGCGAGAAAGGTGGTTGAAGGAAAAAACCCAAGTTTGAGCAATAAGGAGAAAAAAAGAATTGCGCGAGTTGTAGGTATAGGAGCTATCAAGTATAATGATCTTTCACAGAACAGATTGACTGACATAACTTTTGATTGGGATAAAATGCTTTCATTTGACGGCAATAGCGCGCCCTATCTGCAATACACCTATGCTCGAGTAAGTTCTTTGTCGGAAAATTTCTACAAACTTTATAGGCTGGAGAGGTTCAATCCGTTTGATAAGCCGGATTTCAGCCTATTGAAGGAAAAGGAGGAAAAGGATATAGCCAGAGAATTGATCAAGTTTCCAGAGGTTGTTGAAAGAGCTGCGGAAGAAAATTTTCCTCATCTCATTGCACTTTATTTGTATGAACTTGCTTCTTTGTATAACAATTTCTATAATTCTTTTCCAGTTCTGAAGTCAGAAAAAAGGCTTGCTAAAGCAAGAGTTTATCTTTCTAAGGCTGTGTCAATTGTGATAAAAAACGGACTTGGCTTGTTAGGTATTGATGTTCTGGAAAGAATATAGTGTTCCAGAGCGGTTTCTTCTTGACAAATATGTTTTTAGTGCTAGACTGTAATCAGCGAGCAAGAGGACTCATCCCCTCCTATCCTACTACCTCGCCTCCTCAAACAAAAAAAACACCACCCTCAGTCTCCAACTTTTTTACCTTGAGGAGGCCCCTTGCTCGCACCCACCGCACGGATGGCGCAAAAAAGCCATCCCCTTTTTCTTTATGAGAGTTTTTGATGAAAAATTAGGCGTAGTTCCATTCTTTGCTTTGAGTTGTTCCAAAAAGAAAATTTGAAGAAGAGAGATGTCTCTATTGATTTTTATTGGATTTCTGCTAAAAGTAAAAGTAAAGATAGAAAGCGCTTTTATGAAGGAAATAGGAAAGTGAGACAGTCCAGAATTTTTTACAGGTGCATAAGGACATTTTGTATAATATACTCATTGCAAGGCGGTAATATCCAAAACAATAAATTATGTCAAAATATAGAACTCACACCTGTGGGGAGCTGAGAAAAAAGGATAAGGACAGTTATGTCGTGTTGTCTGGCTGGGTGAATTCTAGGAGAGACCATGGAGGGGTTATCTTTGTGGATCTAAGAGATAGGTATGGTATAACCCAGGTTACTTTCGATCCGAGAGTTTCAGTTGAATCTTGGAAAATAGCTGATAAAGTGCGAAATGAATACGTGATAAGAATTGAAGGCAAAGTAGTTCTGAGGCCAACTGATATGATAAATCCGAAATTAGACACTGGCGAAATTGAAGTTGAGGCTGAAAAGATTGAAATTCTCTCAAAATCAAAAACTCCTCCGTTTGAAGTTAGCGAGGAAAAAGAGAGTAAGATCAATGAATCTTTGAGGCTGGAGTACAGGTTTCTTGACCTTCGGAGAAAGAAGCTGCAAGAGATGCTTAAAACTAAAGACAAGTTTTTTCGCTACCTCAGAAAGTATTTTCAAGATCGCGATTTTATAGAAGTTCAAACTCCAATCTTGGCTAATTCTTCGCCGGAGGGAGCAAGAGATTTTCTTGTTCCTTCGCGGCTGCATCGAGGAAGGTTTTATGCATTGCCTCAAGCGCCGCAGCAGTTTAAACAGCTGTTAATGGTGGGGGGGATTGATAAGTATTTTCAAATTGCTCCATGCTTTCGCGACGAAGATCCAAGAGCAGATCGAGCTTATGGCGAGTTTTATCAGCTTGATATGGAGATGAGTTTTGTTGAGCAGGAGGATATATTTGAGATTATGGAGCCATTGTTTGTAAAGCTTACGGAAAACTTCAGCAGCAAAGAGATCACTGCTTTGGACGCTTGCGGAAAATTCCGACGAATTTCCTGGAAAGAAGCAATGAACAAGTACGGTAGTGATAAGCCGGATCTTCGTTTTGGGCTTGAGATAAAGGAAGTCACTGAATTGGTGAAAGGATGTGGCTTTGCTGTTTTCTCCCGCGCAATCGAAGAGGGAGGGGTAGTGCATGCTTTGAAAATAAGCGGTGGATCAAAGTTTACTAGGAAAGAGATAGACGAGCTGACCGAGTTGGCAAGAACAAAGGGCGCCAAGGGACTTGCTTATATTGTGATAAAAGGAAGCGGCGAGCTTCAGTCTCCGATTGTGAAATTTCTTGGCGACGGGCTGGCGCGCAGAATAGTTCAAGAGGTTGGAGGGAAAGAAGGTGATATAATTTTCTTTAGCGCTGACCAGTGGAGGACTGTTTGCGCCACGCTGGGAGCGGTTCGCAATGAGTGCGGCCTGAGGCTTGGGCTCAAGAGCAAGAAGAAGGCGGCATGGTGTTGGATTGTAGATTTTCCTATGTATTCATATTCAGAAGAAGGAAAAATCGACTTTGATCACAACCCTTTTTCTATGCCTCAAGGAGGGCTACGATCTCTTGAGGAGAAGGATCCGCTTGAAGTTTTAGGCTGTCAGTATGATGCAGTTTTGAATGGGTTTGAGGTGTGCAGCGGTGCCATAAGGAATCATGATCTGGGGATATTGTATAAGGCTTTTGAGATAGCAGGTTACAGAAGGGAAGAGGTGGATCAAAAATTTAGCGGCATGATAAAAGCATTTCAATATGGCGCTCCACCTCATGGAGGCTGTGCTATTGGAGTTGATAGATTACTTATGGTTTTGAATGATTGGGATTCAATTCGCGATATATATGCTTTTCCAAAAGATGGGAGAGGGAAGGATTTGATGATGGGCAGTCCAAGCGAAGTTTCCGACGAGCAGCTGAGGGAGCTGCATATAAAAATTAGCAGGATCTAGACTTGATTTATGCAAGGCAGAATTGAGTTTGTTGTTGCGGCAGGAGATAAGTAAGATATAATAGAACAAGAAAGGAATTCTCGAACGATCTTTGTATTGCACATCTTTCCACCGCAAGTTATTGTAATAAGTTATTTTCAAATTATGCAGTACGAACCAATAATCGGGATGGAAGTACACATAGAACTTAAAACAAAATCAAAAATGTTTTGTTCTTGCGCAAATGATCCAACCGAGATGCAGCCGAATAGAAACATCTGCCCGGTTTGTATGGGACATCCAGGCACCTTGCCGGTTATAAACAAGAAAGCAGTTGAAGATACAATCAGAATGGCTCTTGCTCTTAACTGCGAGGTTGCGAAATTTTCTAAATTTGATAGAAAAAGCTATTTCTATCCCGATTTGCCAAAAGGCTATCAGATTAGCCAATATGATCAGCCTATAGGCAAGAATGGCTATCTTGAAGCAGGCGGAAGGCGAATAGATATAAGAAGGATTCATTTGGAGGAGGACACGGGAAGATTAATCCACCCTGAGGGAGCTGATTATTCTCTTGTGGATCTAAATCGCGCTGGAACTCCTCTAGTAGAACTTGTAACTGAACCGCAGATAAGGTCGCAGGAAGAAGCAAAAGAGTTTTGCAAGCAGTTGCAGCTCATTGTTAGGTATCTTGGAATTTCTGATGCAGATATGGAAAAAGGTCAGATGAGATGTGAAGCCAATGTAAGTTTGAGATTAAAGGGTCAGGAGAAGCTTGGGACAAAAGTTGAGATAAAGAATTTGAATTCTTTCAAAGCTGTTGAGCGTTCAATAGAATATGAGATAAGAAGACAGTCTGAGATATTGGACGAAGGCGGAAAAATTGTCCAAGAAACGCGGGGATGGAATTCCGACAAGCAGAAAACCTACCCCCAACGGGCAAAAGAAGAAGCTCATGATTATAGGTATTTTCCTGATCCTGATTTGCCGCCGTTGGATTTATCAAAGGAGGGAGGAGTGTTTGATGTTGAGAAAATAAAGAAAAGCATTCCAGAACTGCCGCTTGCCAAAAAACAACGGTTTATGAGTCAATACAAGTTGTCTGAGGAGAATGCAAGGATATTCTCGGAAGACAGAGAGCTTGCAAATTACTTTGAAGAGATAGTTTCGGAATTAAGAGCGTGGGTCAAAGCCAAAGGGATTAACGAGGAAGCTCTAGGCAGGCTCACGAAACTTGCGGCAAACTATGTCTTGACTGAACTTCAGCGCCTTCTTTATGTGGAAAGGAGAATGATTTCGGAGTGTAGGATAACAGCTGAGAATTTTGCTGAATTTATAACTCTGATTTATGAAGGAAGAGTGTCAAGCAGTGGGGCGCAGTCTCTATTGGCTGAAATGTTTGCAAGTGGTGGCGATCCGTCGAATATATTGGAAGAAAGAGGGTTAGAGCAAGTTAGCGATGAAAATGAAATAGAAAAAGTGGTGAATACGGTTATAAAAAATAACCCAAATTCTGTGGCTGACTACAAGAGGGGTAAGAAAAATGCGATAAAGTTTTTGATGGGCCAAGCGATGAAAGAAAGCAAGGGCAAGATTAATCCACAAATGGCCCAGAAGATGTTGAGGAAGAAACTAGAAGGCGTTTAGAAACTCTTCTACTAACTTTTTCGCTTCCTTGTAGTTTTCAATCCATCTAATTCTCTTGTCTCTTCTAAACCAGGTCATTTGTCTTCGCGCATATTGATGTGTGCGAAATTTTATTTTCTGTACGGCTTCTTCCAAACTGATTCTGCCTGTAAGATATAAATTGATTTCTTTATAGCCGATTCCACTCATTGCAGGCAGGTTAAAACTGTATTTTTTAGACAGTTTCTTCACCTCTTCAATCAAGCCGTCCTCAATCATTTTTTCGATTCGCTCATCAATTTTTTTGTATAATTCTTTAGTGTCTCTCTTTATTCCTATTTGCAAGCTGTTAAACAGAGGCTTTCCTTTCCGTTGTTGCTCGGAGAAGGGCTTCCCTGTGATCTTGCAGACTTCCAACGCCCTTATTAACTTTCTCTTGTTGTGTGGTCCAATAATCTTAGCAGATTTTGGATCTATTTTTTTTAGTTTGCTAAACAGATATTCTTTTGATTTCTTTTCCAATTCTTCTCTAATTTTCTTGCTTGGCGGAGCTTTTGGGATTTCAAGATTATCAACTATAGCGCTTATATAAAGTCCTGTTCCACCAACAAGGAATGGAATCCTGCCTCGTTTTTGAACTTCTTTGATCGTCTCTGTCGCCAGTTTTTGATACTCTGCAAGGGAAAATTCTCTATTGGGGTCTATTATGTTGAATAAGTGGTGAGGGACGTTGCTTGCCAAAAACGGCTTGAACATTGAAGTGTTGTCTGACGACGGTTTCTTATGTTTGCTTTTCTCTTTTTGCTTTTCTCTTTTTGTTTGGATAATTGGTGATCCGGTGCCGATTACCATTTCCTTGTAAATTTGCCTCGAGTCGGCATTGATGATCTCGCCGTTGTATTTTTTTGCCAGTTTCAAGCCAAGTTCAGTTTTTCCTGAAGCGGTGGGCCCAAGAATGACAATGAGGGGCTTGGGAGAATTTGACATAAGTTTTGCATCTGTTATCCTTGAAAAGGAGGTGAAAAAATGGCTCTTGCCACACACTTAATAAAAATAAAAGGCACTTTTGACGAAAGGATGTGGACAATTGAGAAGATAAAGAAATTAATTCAGAAGAAGATAAAGGAAGAGATAATGGACATCTATCATGCGGAAGTGGAAAAGTTTAGAGTGAGTGAGAATACCGTTGAAGTATGGGTTTTAGTTTCGGCTCTTCCATCAGAAGTGACCAACGAGATAATAGATAAGTGGCTTTCTGATCATATGAAAGAGAGAGGGATTGAAATTAAAAAGTTCAGTGTTGATGAGATTGCAAAGTGGGAACGTCATCGAGGATTTGCAATATTCTTGGATAGCAAGAAGTAAAATGCTAATCAGTCAAATTTTTGAGAGATTGTAACAAATCTCTTTTTTTTAATTTTTGAAGATTGCAGTCCCGAGAGCTGTTGTTGCTTTTTGTTAGTTCTCCTTTTAGGTTCCAAGCATTTGCTTCGGTTATTCTTATTTTAGCAAATTTTCCAACCAGCGGCGAACTTTCAGCGCGGCAAGGTATGTTGTCATACTGCCTGTCGTTTTTTGGAATTTGCGCTTTTAGGTTCTTGAAGTTTCTGGTTTTTCCCCAGACAAAGTTTCCCTCCACTTTTTCAATCAATGCGTCAACGGTTTTTCCGACATATTTCTTGTTGTTTTCCAAAGCAGTTTCCTTCAAAATTTCCGTCAAAATTCTTTCTCTCCTTTTCTTTTCTTGTGGATCTACATCATCGGCAAGTTTTGCAGCGGCTGTGCCAGGGCGGGGCGAGTACCTGCTGATATAAGCCATATCAAATTTTGCTTTTCTCATAATTTCTGCTGTGTTCTGAAACTGTTTTTCAGTTTCGCCAGGAAATCCAACAATTATATCTGTAGATATAGCAACATTTGGAATGTACCTTCTAATTGTGCGTACTAGTGATAGAAAATGGCTTGAGGTATATTTCCTGTTCATCTTTCTGAGAATTTCGTCGTCCCCTGATTGCATAGCAAGATGAATATACGGTGTTACTTTTTCGCACTCCGCTACGGTCCTGATGAGCTCCTCTGTCATATCTTTTGGGTGGCTTGTCAGGAATCTTATCCAGAAGTCGCCGTCAAGATTGTTGATGAGTTTCAAAAGCTTTGGAAAAGTAATTTTGGAAGATTCTGCGCTTTGAACCGAAAGTCCGAGACTTATTTGAAATTTAGAATCTTGAATTTTAGATTCGTAGCTGTTGACATTTTGTCCCAGCAGAATAATCTCTTTGTATCCTTTGCTGATCAGCTCACTAATCTCTTCTAAAACTTCTTCAGCTGGTCTTGATCTTTCTCTTCCTCTTGTATAAGGAACGACGCAATAAGAGCAAAAATTATTACATCCTTTTGTGATTGGAATATAAGCGGTAATTTTGCTTTTATATTTTGGTCGAATTTGAAAGTAATTGTTGTCAAGATAAATTTCCTTATTGCATCTTATCTCTCCTGAAGCTTGTCCAAGTTCAGAAGAACAGACAGTTAGCAATTTTTCTATTTCTCCTATGCCAATAATCAAGTCAAACATCTCTTCAAATCTTTTTTTATCACTTTCTAAAACGCACCCAGTCAAAATTGCTCTGAAGTGGGGTTTTTGTTTTTTATATTCCTCATATTTCTTGAAACTCCCACCAATTCTATCCACCGCCGACTCTCTTACACTACAGGCATTAACCACTATCAAATCAGCATCACTTTCACTCTGTGCTTCTTCATAGCCAGCCGATTCTAAGACGGCTGCGATTCTTTCTGAGTCGGACTTGTTCATTTGGCAGCCATATGTTTTGATAAAATATTTCATAGCAGAGTAGAAAACAATTTTTATAACGAGTAAATAAAGCAGCCTATTAAGAAAACCAGCAGCATTGTGAGAATTGGCTCTTTTATACATTCTGGCAAAAGCTATTTTCTCCGAATTATGAAATATCTCAATCCGACAATACTGGGCTTGGAACACACTTTGCTATACTTTCGTGTGTGGTCTAGTCTTTTATCGTAGAAGAAATACGCAGCGAGCCTGCGGCGAATAACACACTCCGCTTGTTATGGCCGGCAAGCTATTCTGCTGGCTACTTTTTCTTTTCAATTTCTTCCAGTATCTTTTTGACAAACGCTTCGGTTTTCATCTCCTCTGTTTTTTTTCCTTTGCCTCTCGTTCTTACGCTAACGGTGCCGCTTTTTGCTTCTCTTTCTCCCACCACAACCATATATGGCACTTTTTGTTTTTCTGCTTCGCGAATTTTTTTGCTCACGCTTTCACTGCTGTTGTCAATTTCGGATCGTATATTCTTTTCAGAGAGCGCTGAATGAACATTTTTTGCATAATCAAGATGCTTTTCGCTTGAGACAGGAAGTATTTTAACTTGAATAGGGGACAACCAAAGCGGAAAATTTCCTCCAGTTTGCTCTGTGAGAAAAGCGAAAAATCTCTCAAATGAGCCCATAATGGCTCTGTGAATAATGACTGGTCTTTCTTTTTCTCCTTTTTCATTTATAAATGACAGATCAAATCGCTCTGGCATATAAAAGTCAATTTGCGATGTTGCTATAGTGTCTTCTTTACCCAAGACATTTTTGATTTGGACGTCAATTTTGGGACCATAGAATGCTGCTTCTCCTTCAACTTCTTCAAATTCCACTTTGAGTTCAGTCATTGCGTCTCTGACTATTTTTGCGGATTCTTCCCATATTTCTTTTTTTTCTATATCCCCATATTTTTCTTTGTTCTTAAAATCTGGAAGAGAAAGTCGGAACCAGTAGCCTTTTATGTCAAAGTCGTCATAAACTTTTTTGAACAGCTCAATAACTTTTTTAAATTCTTCTTTCACCTGCTTGCGAGAGCAATAGATGTGCGCATCGTTTTGAGAAAAACATCTTGTTCTAATGAGGCCGGTCAAAACTCCTGATCTTTCAAATCTGTAGAGGGGACTAAAATCAGAAAGTTTGAGGGGAAGATGCTTGTAGCTTCTTAATCTGTGCTTGAAAATCATATGGTGATGGGGGCAGTTCATTGGTTTGAGGTAGTATTCTTCTCCTTCTATTTCAATTGGGCTATACATATCATTTTTATAATGTGAAAGGTGCCCCGACATTTCGTATAATTTTTTGCAAGTCAAAGCTGGAGTATAGACAAAGTCATAACCGTTTTTTCTTTCAAGTTCATACATATAATCTTCAAGTTTTTTCCTTATAAATGCTCCATTTGGCAGCCAGAGAGGAAGTCCTTTGCCTACTTCTTCCGAAATCATAAATAAATCCAGTTCTTCTGCCAATTTCCTGTGGTCTCTTTTTTTGGCTTCTTCAAGATTTCTGAGATATTCGTCCAGCTTGCTTTTGTTTTCAAATGCGACTCCGTATATCCTTTGAAGCATTTTGTTTTTCTCATCCCCTCGCCAGTAGGCGCCTGATATTTTGGTGAGCTTAAATGATTTTGGGTCTATTTCTCCTGTTGAGTCTATGTGGGGACCGCGGCAAAGATCAACAAATTCTCCGGTTTTGTACAAAGTAACTTCTTTTTCCTTTGCCTCGCGGGAGAGAATGTCAACTTTGTAGTCCTGTTTTGCTTTTTGGAAAAGATCAAGGGCTTTTTGATGAGATACAACTCTCTTTTCAAAAGGATAATTTTCCTTTATTATCTTTCTCATTTTTTCTTCCAAAATGGGAAGATCTTCTGGGATGAGAGTTCGGGGAAGTTCAAAGTCATAGTAAAACCCGTTTTCTGTGCTTGGTCCAATGCCAAACTTTGCCTCTGGAAACATTTCCAGGACAGCGCTTGCCAGAATATGAGCCAGCGAGTGACGCTTTATTTCTAGTTCCTGCTTCATACTTTTATTGTGCGATTAAGACTTAAATTTGCTATAAGATTAAAATTGAATTTTCGTTCCATTCAGAGTAATTTGAGACAGCCGCAAGTTGCTAGACAGGGCTTTGCCAGCCAAATCTCACATTTCTTTCTCCAACGGCACTTTCAATTTTTTCCTTCAATTGCGGATTACACTTGATATTTCTTCCTGTCTTTATTTTTTTGTAGTTTCCGCCGCGTGAGGGAACGGAGATGAAAACTTTACAATCTCCATCTTCTGTGGATTTTAGAATATTGGAAAGCGTTTCAAGAACCTCTCGCGGGTTTTCTTGAGGAACAATAATTTCTATTGAGTCCTCATTTTCTTGAGCTTCTTTTGTGTTTTTGTTTTCTTCAGAATACCTTTTTGCCTCTTCCAAGTCTATTTCCGCTATCTCTTCCGCCAGCAGTTTCAACGTTCCGTCTTTGTCACTTATTTTTCCTTTGACAGAGACAATATTTCCTTCTGTCCACGGATCTTTCTTCTCTCTCAGCACTTTCGGAAAAACTAGAATTTCAATTTTCCCCGTTAGATCTTCCAAAGTAGCAAAGAGCATAGATTCGCCGCTGCGGGTGATTACTTTTTGAACTTTGGTTATAATGCCTCCTATTGTTTTTGTCTTGTTAATGTCTTCTTTTGCTAGCTCTTTTATGTTCTTGAAATTGTCTCTAAGATAAGACGAGTATTCTTTCAGGGGATGATCGCTCACATAAAGTCCAAGCAGTTCTTTCTCCCAAGCGGTTTTCTCTCTCTTATCTGCTGGCCTTGCGTCAACAAGCTGCAATTTGCCTGCGGGGCTTCCGGGAGAACTTAAGTTTCCAAAAAGGCTAACTTGACCGTTGTTTTTTGCTTTCTGGTACTCTCTGGCAAAAGTTAAAATTCTCTCTATATTAGCCAGCAGTTTATTTCTTTCTTCCAAACTGTCAAGAGCGCCTGCTTTTATCAGACTCTCCATTGATTTTTTATTGAGGTCTTTTGATTCAATTCGCGTCAGAAAATCTTCAATGCTGGAGAATTTTCCGTTTGCCTTTCTATCCTCAACTATGGCCTCAACAATGTTATGACCAACATTCTTAATTGCCGCCAGGCCAAATCTGATGCTGTCTTTTCCATCTTTGTTTATAACCCCAAAATCTGCAAAGCTTGTGTTTACATCGGGAGGAAGAACATCAATTCCCATTTGGCGGCATTCTTCAACTTCAATCGCTATTCTGTCTATGTTCTCTCTATCGGATGTTAGAAGAGAAGCCATAAATTCTGCGGGGTAGTGAGCTTTGAGATAGGCAGTTTGATAGCCAATAAGAGCATAGCAAACTGCATGACTGCGGTTGAATCCATATTCGGCAAATTTTTCCATATCAGAGAATGTCTCCTCGGCAAGTTTTTTGCCAAGGCCATTTTTTAGGCATCCTTCAATAAACTCGTTTTTCATTTTTGCCATCAGCTCTGCAATTTTCTTTCCCATTGCTTTCCTCAATGTATCAGCCTGTCCGCCTGTAAAGCCTGCCATATCTTTGGAAAGCTGCATAACTTGCTCTTGATAGATTATAACGCCGTAGGTATTTTCAAGAGCATTCTTCATAACAGGATGTTTATATGTGATTTTCTTTCTGCCATGCTTTCTGTCTATAAACTCATCAACCATTCCTGACTTGAGCGGCCCTGGTCTGTACATTGCAACCATAGCCACGATATCTTCAAATTCAGTTGGCTTCAATTTTTTGAGATACCTTTTCATTCCGCTGGATTCAAATTGGAATACACCTGTTGTTTTTCCTTGTTGGAACAACTCAAAAGTTTTTTTGTCATCCAGCGGGATTTGAGCAAGATCAATTTTATCTCCCTTTGTTTTTGAAACTATTTTGATTGTGTTCTCAATTATTGTGAGATTCTTCAAGCCAAGAAAATCCATTTTCAGAAGTCCCAGCTTGTCTATATCGCGCATTTCATACTGGGTCACGATAGTTGATGTGTCTTGAGGAGGGTACTGTCTTGGGATATGATTGTCCAGTTCATCCTTGCTGATAACAACCCCGCAAGCGTGTGTTGAACTGTGGCGAGCGACTCCTTCCAGTTTCAGAGCATTGTCAATCAAGTTTTTGACTGCTGGATCGCTCCTGTATGAATCTTTTAGTTCTTTTACACTGGACAATGCATCAGCAAGGGTTGTAAACATTGGAATCATTTTCGCCACTTTGTCGCAGAAAGAGTAGGGAAGACCTAAGGCTCTGCCTGTATCTCTCACTGCCGCTCTGGCAGCCATAGTCCCAAAAGTTATAATTTGGGCAACATGGCTGGCGCCATATTTTTGCGACACATATCTTATAACTTCGTCTCTTCTGTGGTCAGCGAAATCCAGATCAATGTCAGGCATACTAACTCTGTCTGGGTTTAGGAACCTCTCAAAAAGAAGATCATACTTTATGGGGTCTACTTCAGTGATTCCTATAAGATAGGAAACAAGCGATCCGGCGGCGGAACCTCTGCCAGGTCCAACGACAATGTTTTGGCTTTTTGCCCAATTAACAAAGTCCTGAACAATAAGAAAATACGAGGCAAACCCCATTTGCTTTATTGTGTTAAGCTCAAATTTCAGTCTTTTCTCAATTGTCTCGTTTGATTTTCCATACCTTTTTTTGATTCCGTCTCGGCACAGTTTTTCCAGATACTCATCAGGAGAAAGCCCCTCTGGCACATCAAAATGAGGAAGCATAATTTTTCCAAGTTCTATCTCTAAGTTGCATTCGGAAACTATCTTTTGAGTGTTGTCTATTGCTTCAGGAATATACTTAAAATGCTTGATCATTATTTCGGGGCTTTTCATTGAATAGTCTTCGCCGATCATTGAGAGCCTGTCTTTGTCATTGACAGTTTTATTAAGCTGGATGCAGAGCAGAATGTCTTGCGCTTTGTCATCCTGAGGATTAACATAGTGAATGTCATTGGCGGCAACCAGCGGCGCGCCTGTCTTTTTTGACAGCTCTATTAAGGCTTGATTGACTTCATTTTGTCCTTTGAGTTTTGGATGATCTTCCAATTCCAAGTAGAAGTTTTCCTTTCCAAATATTTCTTGGAACTCACGAATTACTTTTTCTGCTTTGCTTATATTTTTTGACAGAATAGCGCGGGGGATTTCTCCCGCCAAACAGGCCGAGGTGGCTATAATTCCTTCTGAATATTTTTTCAAAATTTCTTTATCAATCCTGGGTTTATAGTAAAACCCTTCAAGATGGGCTGAGGTTGTGAGCTTAATCAGGTTTTTGTAGCCGGTTTGGTTTTTGGCAAGAAGCACAAGATGATGCCGCTTGTTGTCTATTGACGGACTTTTATTATGCCTTGAAGTGGCGGCAACATAAGCCTCAATGCCAATAATCGGTTTTATGTTTTTTGCTTTTGCCTTCTGGTAGAACTCAATCACTCCATACATAGCGCCATGGTCAGTGAGAGCAAGCGAATCCATTCCAAGCTTTTCGGCTTGATTTAGAAGATCATCTATTTTTGCCAAACCGTCCAGCAAGCTGTAATGACTGTGAGTGTGAAGATGAGTGAATTTCATAGTCTTTAAGGTTGAGGAAAAGAAGCATTTGTCGGTGGCTCATTTTTTTCTGCTTTGCCACCAGTAGAACAGTCCAATTATCACAAGAGCCGCAATAGTGGCCGCTACCACCGCGGGAATGACTTTATAAAAAAGAAATCGGGTGAAGTCAGCGACTATTTTTGAGATGGAATGTCCCAAAGATGTTTCAATCAGGATAAAGACTCCTGCGAAAAATAAAAAGAGTAGGAACAAGATTTTTTTGGCTTGAGTCAGAAACTGGTTAAATTGATTTTGCAGATTCAGCCTCATTTTTTCTATAAAGTCTATATTTTCAGGTTCTTTTTCTATAATGTCCGAGATTGCTCTATAGTAGGCGGAAATTATTTCTTTTGTGTCGTCATAAGACACATCAAACCCAGGTTCTCTTATGATTCTGTTATACATCGCGCGGGCATAATGCAGCTTCTCTGGGTTTTTGAACACTTTTTCTGCGCTTTTAATTCTCTGCTGGATGTCTTCTCCGGGAAACTCTTTCTCATCCAATGCTATTGACAGTATCTTCTCCGTTTCAATAATCGCAATTTTATATCCCGATATAGTTCCTTCATTCAACGCTTTTTCAACAATATCCCAATATTTTTGGTACTTCTGCGCGGAAGGTTTTTCATCTTTTGACATAGGATTGCTTTAGATTTTTTAAACTGCTTTCATTATACAGTTATAACTGGCAAAAATCAATTTTTCTTGACAATTTGCTTTTTTGTATTTATAAAGTGTAGGGAATTTTGAATTACAGTTCTATGTTTTGTAAGTTTATGAAAAGTGAATAAAGGAGGAAAAAGAAAGGTTAAAAAGATGATAATACCTGATTTTTCAAGGGAGGAGAAGTTATTTAAAAAGGGATATAAAAGCATTGCAGGAGTGGACGAGGCAGGTCGCGGGCCATTAGCTGGTCCAGTTGTGGCGGCGGCAGTTGTTTTCTCAAAAGTTGAGACACTAGCAGAATTGGTTAGAATTGGATTGCGGGATTCAAAAACACTGTCATCCAAAAGAAGAGAATATTTATACGATGCAATTATAGAAAGATGCGAGGACTCAGCAGTTTATTCTGTCTCAGAAAAGCTTATAGATGAGATGAATATTTTGGAAGCCTCTCTGCTGGCTATGAAAAGAGCTGTTGAAAAGTTAAAAACGAAGCCAGATTTTTTGTTGATAGACGGAAGACATACAATTAAAGACTGTCCTGTAAGTCAAATAGCAATTCCCAAGGCTGATCAATTTGTTTTATCCGTGAGCGCAGCTTCTATTGTTGCCAAAGTTACAAGGGACAGAATTTTAATCGACCTTGACAAGAAGTATCCAGGATATGGATTTGCTCGTCACAAAGGGTATGGCACCAAACTTCATATTGAGATGCTTAAGAAGAATGGTCCCTGTAAGATACACAGAAAGTCTTTTAAACCTGTTGGCAAATTAAACAGTCTGTAAGGATGTTTCTTGCTGTCTATTATGCAAAAAGGTAATGGATTTCTTAGGGATAGTATATCTCATTATCATTCATATAAAGCAGACAAAAAAACCGATTTGTCAACTCTTGCAAAATGTCTGCAAGACTTTTTTGAAAAATGCCTCCTCTTCTGGCAAGGCATTTTTTTATTTGGCGCATCAGAAGAAGCGCGAAATTTAGAAACTTGAAAGTATTAACATCCTTTTGTAAGTAGGTTAGTATAGAGGTAGTGATTTTTATTTCCGTTCTTTGGGAAGGAACTGCGGCAGGGCGGGAGAAATCGCAATCAAAGCAATTAATAATGATATTCTATGGCTCAAAATCAAGCGAACAATAGAACTTCAAAAAACATAGATTCACTTTTTAGGTTGGCAGACCATCTTGTTGCTGATACACAAAAAATGCTTTACAAGACAAAAACAGAGGAGGACCTAAGAATTGGCTTTGAAAAGCTTTTGGAGCCAATTAAAAGTGAATTGGGCATTCGATCTGAACCAAAATACGAGAGATCAGTATTCAGGGGACGTTCTGACGCAGTTCATGGTCAGGTGGTGATAGAGTATGAGTTGCCAAAGTCGTTTTTTTTTCCAAGCGGAAGGTGGAACAGGCTTTTGATCAGCTGACAAATTACCTCTGCGGCGAATCAAAGCGTTCAAGAATAAGTCAGTTAGTCGGCATTGGATTTGATGGAGAGCAGATCTTTTTTGTTCAATACCAAGGCAAAGAAACCAAAAAAGTAGATAGAAAAAAGTTTCTCAGGCGGGGACCGTATTCTTTTACTCCTGAGAGTGCCAGAACATTGCTTATTCACCTGCGGGCTTTGTCCCGCCTTCCGCTGACAGCGGAAAATTTGGCTGAGAAATTTGGTCCCCAAAGCGAGCTTGCTCCCAAAGCAGTTTCCGCTTTTGCCAACTCTTTAGAATATTGGGGAGACCAAACAAGAGTTCGCACATTTTTCAATGAGTGGAAAAGACTCTTTGGAATTGTGTATGGCGAGCAGTTTAGTAGTCACCAGAAAAAAGAAGCGGAAACTCTTGCAAATTTATATAAAGTTGGCAAAGAGACGAATTTTCAGAAACTTTTATTTTCAATCCATACCTATTTTGCTTTTTTAATGAAACTTATTGCTGCTGAACTCTTAACACTTCGAGAAAAAACCTTTAGCTCTTCGCTTGCTTTTGAACTTGCTCATATTTCAGAGAATGAACTTAAAAGACAACTGGGAGATATAGAGAATGGCGGTATCTATACTCGCAAGGGGATAACTAATTTTTTAGAAGGAGATTTTTTTCGCTGGTATCTTGATGCTTGGTCGCCGCAACTCGAGGAAGCGATTAGAGAAATTGCAAGGACTTTATCGGAGTTTGAGCCGGCAACTAGCACATTGGATCCGACTTCAACTCGCGATCTTCTTAAAAAACTTTACCAGTATCTAATTCCCCAGGAAGTTCGCCATCGTCTTGGTGAATATTATACCCCTGATTGGCTGGCAGAATTATTGCTTAATGAGGTTGGCTACAGAGGTGATACGCTAAAAAGATTTTTAGACCCTGCCTGCGGATCAGGCACTTTTTTAGTTTTAGCTATCCAGAGAGCAATTAAACATGGACGAGAAAAGGAAAAAATGCCTGACCTTGAAATCGCCAAAAGAATTGTGGCTAGTATCTGGGGTTTTGATTTAAACCCTCTGGCAGTCATTGCCGCCCGCACCAACTATCTTTTTGCTTTGGGAGATTTGGTTAACGAGATATTAAATAGGGGAGGTAAAATAGAAATTCCTATTTACTTAGCTGACTCTATTTTATGGCCCAAAAGGGTTGTTCAGGGAGAATTAAATTTTTATGGGGGCGATTATGTAAAGATAAAAACCTCTGTAAAAGAGTTTCATGTTCCAAGTGTTTGGGTTCAAGATAGGGGGTTTAGAATGCCGGAGGCATCGAAGTTGGTTGAAGAAATGGTGAAAAACCATTTTGAATCTGAGATTGCAATGAGGCATTTTAGAGAAAAGGGATTGGTGTTTCCGCCAAATGAAAAAGTTGTAGAAAATTTCTATAAAGAGGTTTTAGAACTGGAAAAACAGAACAAAAACGGCATCTGGGCCCGGTTTTTGAAAAATGCTTTTGCGCCGATGGTGGCTGGTAAGTTTGATTTTGTTGTTGGCAATCCGCCGTGGATTAGGTGGGATTATCTTGCACAAGAATATCGGAATGCAACACTGCAACTTTGGAAGGATTACGGACTCTTTTCATTAAAGGGTTTTCAAACTCGTCTCGGTGGCGGGAAAAAAGATTTCTCAATGCTTTTTACCTATGCCTCGGCTGATTATTACCTTAAAGAAGGCGCCAAACTAGGATTTCTCATAACCCAAGAGGTTTTTAAATCCAAGGGAGCGGGAGAGGGATTTAGAAGATTTCAAATTGGCAATGGCAGGTACTTAAAAGTACTGAAGGCACACGATTTAGTTCCTGTACAGCCATTTGAAGGCGCGGCTAACAAAACTGCGGCCATTATTCTTAAGAGAGGAGAGAAAACAGAGTATCCGTTGCCGTATTTTGTTTGGACCAAGAAAAAAGGCGTAGGCAAAATTGTCACAGATAAACTATTAAACGAAGTTTTACCGCTTTTACGAAAGAGAAAATACATCGCTCAACCGATTGGCTCAGGTGTTGGGGCTTGGCAAACTTATCCTATAGAATCAGGAGGGCTGGCGAACATAGAAGGTAGGAACTATTACACTGCCCATTCTGGTGCCTATATTTCCCCTTATGGGGTATTTTGGCTTAAAATTAAACAGATGCTGTCTAATGGAAACTTACTTATCGAAAATCTTACTGAAAAAGGAAAGACAAAAATCCCTAAAACTGAAGAGGTTATTGAACAAGATTTGGTGTACCCTGGTCTACGTGGTTCCGATATTCAAAGATGGCAAGCAACACCCGGAACCCACGTTTTACTTACGCAGAATCCGTCTGAACGGGAACCTTATCCTGAAAGTCAGATGAAAAAAGAATGGCCAAGAACCTATGGGTACCTTACTAAATTCAAGGATATTTTACAGGCAAGAGCATCACGGGTAATTCGCGACTTGATGCAAAAATCTACTTTTTATGCTGTTTTTGGTGTTGCGGAATATACGCTCTCTAGATATAAGGTAGTTTGGAAGCAGATGAGCAATGATATAATAGCTTCAGTTATCACCCAGAGCAAGAGTGAAGTTGGCTATAAAACTGTAGTTCCTTTGCATACGGTGGCACTAGTCGCTGTTAACAACGAATCCGAAGCCCACTATCTTTGTGCCATTATCAACTCCAAGCCAGTACGCGATTTTATCAAATCCTTTTCTTCTGCTGGACGCGGTTTTGGCACGCCTTCAGTAATGAAGTATGTCGGCATTCCAAAATTTGACCCGCAAAATCCACTTCACCAAAAACTTGCCAAACTCTCCAAGAAATGCCACCAGCTTAAAAGGGAAGGGAAAGAGAAAGAGATTGAAGAATTGGAAAGAGAAAATGACAAACTAGTTAAAAAGCTTTTTAAAATTAACTGATAATTTATGATGCGACAGAGTAACTTTTTTCCTATTTTTCTTGTTAGTGTGGCAACGCCTGTCCTGTACGCTACACGCAGACAGGTCATCCTGAAGACAAAGCCTGAAGGATCCTGCAGGAATAGCGAATAACAGCGCTTCGCTCACTGTCTGGACATCGTTCCAATCAAAACTCTAGAAGTCAAACGTTTCTTCCTTGGCAATGTGCTTTTTCTCATTTCCTTGAATAAGATATACTTCACTATGCCCTTCTGCCCTCACCAGTTTGTAATCCATTACCATCCCTGTTGGAATTGCATTTGCCACTTCATTTGAAACTTTAATTCTTGGAGTGTTTTCGTTATAGCCGTGAGAGATATAAGACTACAAGGTGGTAAAGCCTCTTTTTCCTCCGTTTTGAAGTTGGTTTAACTACACCACTGAATCGAAGTGTGTGTTTCAAATTAAACTTTACTTTATATGGCTTATGAGAATAGAGGATATTTTAAGCAAAAAGGAATCAAACGAGAAAAAGCATTCCCTGTTTAAAGTCGAAAAAGACTCGAGACAAGAGGAAATTAGATCGGATAATGAAGACGGAAGGGAAAAATTTATTCGTTCTTTAATTAGGGACTTTGAGAGTCGCAAAAGCGTGGAAGAGAAACTGAGTATTTTAGAAAGTCTTTGCAAAATGGAACCTGACGAAAAAGTACTAGATTTCGTTGAAAGGTTTTCTGAGGATTTGGTCGCTCAAAAGGAGAAAATTTGGAAGGAAGATGAGGAATATGCAGATGAGTTTGAATCTGTCGCGGATAGCGATGACACAATAATGAGGCCGTTTGTCTCTCGTTTGATAGATATATTGGCTAAGACGAAAGGAACAGGTTTTCAAAGGAGAGGAGAGGAAATATTGATAAAACTGCTGAAAAATTGGAATGATTTTGAAGCGAACTACTTTTATAACCTCTTAAGGGAACCGAACAACTTAGGAGACGAAGGACAAACAAAAGAAATGTTGGCAGAGAACGAGTTTGACAGTATACATAAAGAATTTGGTTTTGATGAGAAAGTGGACGATTTTCCTGAAGACATAAAGTCTCAAATGAGTGTCAATTTTAATTTTATCAGAGTTAAAAATAAAGCTATTGAATCACTTGGCGAAATTGGCACGAGAAGAACCATTGATTTTTTGCTTGAAGAAGTCATAAAAGGTAAGAGAAGCGCTCATAATAAAGAGCTGGCAAATGCTTTTTATAAGATAGATCCTGAATATGCAAAACGAAAACTGGTTGAACTGATTGGCGACAAGAACGAAATTGTAAAAATTAATTCTGCAATGATTATATACAGGCTCCAGCTTAAGAAAATTGCTGAAACGGAGGATCTGGCAACTGACATCTTTGAAGGGCATCGTTTTCATGGAAAAGATAGGTTGTTTTTGGAATATGCGAGGACAATTGGTGAGATAAAGAGGGAAGCAAAAGAATTGAGTGACATTTACGAGGAAGTTTTTTATGAAAAGAAATTAGACAGAAACGAAATTGTTCAAGCGATCTTGGAAAGGGCAAGTAGATTGTTGCTTGAAGGGAGCAGAGAGCTAGAGCAAGCAGACGATAGTAAGAGAGAAGCAATAGTGGAAAAAATAATAGATAGATTTGAAGAGAACATAGAGGTGAATAAAAGAGAAATCGAAGAGCTTAGGAATATAGCTCAACAGCTGACAAATACATATAAGTCAATTTACATAGGAAGCGATGATGGTAGTCGTTGCGATAATTATAATGCGTTTCACTTGGAAGAGGTGAAGGAGCTCATACTTAAGCCAATGATACAATATGAACTGGATTTGGCAAAACAGAAAAAAGAAGTAGAAGGAGAAGAAAGAGAGGAATATTTTTTGAAACGAATGTTCAGATATGATACTGACAAAATTAATGAAGAAATTACTTATATAAAAGAGTTTATCGAGAAGCTAAAAAACAATAACAAAACTATTGACCACTTTCTGGCTAATCCTAAAGGAAGCTTACATGGTCCATACAGTTCTGAAATAAAGGATAGTATCAAAAAATTTGGCTTAGAAGAAACACTGAAATGGGCAAAGTCAGAAAAGGTGACTTTTCAGGATTTGATTGAAAAGAATGAGAATAAATTAAAAAAAATGGAACAAGTCATACCGTTTCAGACAGCTTTTGAAAAAAAGTTAGAAAGCCTGATACTTGGCAAAGAAACTGCAGTCTTAGAGAAAGATATGTTCAGTGATATTGAGGAGGAGGTGGAAAAGATAAGACCCGAAAAATTTCCTTCAGACAAGCAGATATATTTCCCAGTTGGAATTTCCAGTAACTTGCCTGAGTGGGAAAAAATTTTTGCAGGGAAAGAAAGAATGGCAAAGCCTATAGACATATACGGATATATGTTTTGGTTGAATAACCAGAAAAAAAATATCAAACTTGTTGTTTGTGACCAGATGCAAGCAAGCAATTATGAAGTTCTCTATAAAAAGAGCTATAGTGAAGCTTTGGAGGCAGCGAAAAAGATAGGAGAAAAAGAAAGAAGGTTTTATCAAAGAATAATTGACACTTTTGGGCTTGAAAATATTGAAGTTGTTGACTATGAGTCTTTTATTGGTGACAGTAGGGAGAGATTTGAAAAGTATAAATTGCTTTGCGAGAGATTGTCGAAAAGTCCAGTCTGGAGAGGAGCCTTTTCAGAAATGATCCAAGAATCAGTTGCTAAAAAAGTATCAAATGAAGAGAGAGACAATCTCTTAAGATACGGTATCGAGGAAATCAGCTGGATTCTTTCTTTTGACGGTGTAAAAGTGAGCCATATAAAAGAAGCAAGATACGATGCTCTTGCAAGCGTTCTCTCAAACACAGAAAAAATATGCAAGCAGGAAGGTATTGATATCTTTGAGAGCGCTGATGAGCAAAAAATGATGCCGATTATGAGTAGTGTGGTGAGAGAACTTAGAAATGTTTATAATGCAAGTAAGTTAAAAAAAGAGAAGGAGAAAGGAAAAGATTCATGCAGTGCAAGGTACTATGAAAAGATGCACCAATATGTTTCAAAGATTAAGTGTGGAAAAGAGAAAGAGGGAGTTTTTAAGGTTAGAAGAAGAGACATTGAAACAAATTTTGTTTGTCCGGATGTGTGGTCAATGAGTTTTGGGTGGAGAAGTGGAAAAAGTGGCGTGAAGGAGACTTCGCTAAAGATAAAAGAAGCATATAGCACATATTTCTGCAAAGGCGGTGCAAGTATGTTTCTTGATAGTGATCAGGTTGTTGCATCTCCCAGAGGGCATATCGGGGGAAAGATACTCACATTTGAAAGTGAAAAACAAAGAAAATATGTGGAAAAAGTCATCAAACCGATTTTGGTTCAATATTTCAAGGTGATTGAAAGCGCGCCAGAAGAGTATTTTGAAAAAATAAAAAAGACAAGAGAAGAACTTTTGTCTGAATGCAAAAATTTGAAAACACTTAGTGATGTTTTAAAATTCATCCAGTTTAATATCGTGAATCCTACTTTTTCAGAGTATTCCAAATGAGATTAAAAGATGACAAAAGCGAATTGTGTATTTCCTTGTTTTCAATTATAACACCTATATGGCTTTTTTCGGAGAAAGTCACAAAGGAAACTTTGTTCTCATAAATGTTTATTTCTGTTTCAAAGGGATATAGTTTGTGATCGATGAAAAGAATTTCCGTTAATTTGTCCAGTTTAGGATCTTTTATATAGTCCCTCATATATTCAACTGCTGGGGAACTGTCCGGAATTATCACTCTTTCAAAAATTTTTGCTTCTTTTCTTTTTGGAGCGTAATAGTTTGTGTTCCAGTTTCTCAGATATTTTATGTAACTTGCCACATCTGAAAAGGTTGCAAGTTCTTTTTTTGTGTTGTTTATTAAGGTGTCTTCAATTACTTTCTTTACTCCCTCAACGCCTTCAAAAAATCTGATTCCCGGTTTGCCAGAAACAAGATTAAAATCAGAAATGATTGAGGGAATGTTTGCTTCTAAGGTGAGTTTTGCTTTTTTGATTTTATTTTCTTGTTCTATAAGATATTCTCTCAATTTTTCTGGATGGTTTGGGCTAAAATAGGAAATTTTTTTTACTCCTCTTCTTCCTTTTGGAACAAGTTTCTTTTCCGAAATTAGGTCCTTTTTTGCAAGGTCGCCTAGAGCATTATACACAACTCCGCGCTTAAGAGGTGTTTTTTTTATTATTTCTCCAGCTGTCACCTCTCCATTTTTGAGAAGAAATTCATAGACGATGGACTCGTTAGCAGAAAGTCCCAGAGATGTGAATATGTCCTTATAATACATATAGTTGGCTTTTAACTGTTGAGTTAGATTTAGACGCAATGGTGAAAGTTTAGCATTGAACACTTTCTATGTTCTGCTCAGCCTATTATATCAAATACATATTTATCATCAATTGGGGATAAAATTTAAGAAACTTTTTTATTCCTTTGTCATAAAAAAGTGATAAAAAAGCGAAAGCATTAAATTAGATGATTTGTGCTAGAGCAAGCCGTAAATTCCATAGTTGATTTATATACTTGTCATATACTATTGACAAGATTTTATGTATGTGCTACAATACCCCGTCAAGATGAAAAGGGAAGTTTTGACAAAAGTTCATTAACAACGCCATAGTCTCACCTGAGCGTTGGCGAAGGATCCTGTAAAAAGTTGACAAGACGCAATGTCGCTTAAGGGGGTTCTTTCTTCCGGCGAGGTTCTTCGTCACTACGCTTCTCAGAGTAACAAGCATTGTCAGATTTCGAGATATTTCGCCGTTCAAAGTAGTTACAATCCTGTTATAATTATATATAGTTATAGCAAAAAAAACAGCTGAAAGATACCTTTTTCCTTTTGGCAAGTATATAGCTTGATGCAAACGAGGAGAGAGTTGAGGTTGCGGTAAGAAGTCGTGAAAAGCCGCTTGAACCAACAATATTCCGACTTGTTTGCATCAACCTCTATACTTGCAAGAAAGTTCAAAACCAGGCGTGGCGGGCTTTGCAGTAAAAGCAAAACGAGGAGAGAGTAAAAGAGGAGAGAGCTGCGAAGTCAGTCCGAGGGAGTAGAGCAAAACTTGTAAGAGAGGAAAATTGCAAATTAAAAAATTAGACAGGTGATCCTGATTGAAGTTTGTTTTCTCTGATATTAGGAGGAGAGAGTTTCGCTTCAAAGGAGGCGAATCACCTTGCCAAAAGTGTAGGGCAACAAACTTCGGTCAGATCCAGTTTACAAGAAGTGCGCGGGAGTTCAAAGGAGAGCCTTTGAAAATCCCGCACTCCTTGTAAACAAAAACAGGGAGAAAAATCCTCAAGTTGTGTTCTGAACACAATAAGAGGTGTTGCATTTTGAAAAGGAAAGAGATATTTTAGTAGGGTTCCATTAGGACAGGCAGTGAAAATCTCCCTGTCCAGTGAGAGCTTGGAAACCTGAGCTTTCGCTGGACAGGGAAATGAAAGATCCGGACTGGACCCTGTCCCTAGGACCCTCTGAATTCCAAGGAGGGTATCCTAGGTCCTGCTTCCGGAAAAAGAGCAGGACACCTTCTAACTCTTTCCTTTCTTTTTTCAAGTCCAGCTTTATAAAAAGGTGGGTTTGAAAGAGGGAAATCCGTGGTTCTATTTAAGGGTGCAAACTGATTGTAGATTATAATTTTATGGTTGGTTTGGGCCTTTAAAGACTCAGGGGTGAAAAAAGCGAACATATAAAACGAAATATTGGGGGTTATAATGGGGTTTGGAGTTTGAGAGTGTAAAGTGATGTTTGCAGTCAAAAACAAAATGTTCATTAAAAACACAAGTATACAGTCATCTGATCATTTGCATCACCCGATCTGTTTTTGTAGTATCTATGAAGACAGATTGGGTGATACAAATGGATATGGAGGAAATCCTTTCTTTTGTTTCTTTCGTCGCCAACGTGGCTGCCCGGGAAATATGGGCAGTCAAGGCTGCCAGGTGTCTTCTAGCAAGCGGAAGCGGAACAAGCGAAACAAGCGGAATTTTCTGTCGCCGGCCAATCTGTTGTAGAAAGGAGGGAAATTCCTTCCTTTTTTGGAAACAAAAAAGTGAAGAAAAAATGATAAGGCTGCAACTGCCGTCGGCTGATGCGTCTGCTGATAAATCTGCTGAACTTATAAAGCTAAAGCGGCTCCTTTGCAGAGCCGCAGAGGTCGCCAGCTACTTAGCTAGCTGGCGGATAAGCATCGAAGAATACATCGAAGAAGAAGAAGAAGACAGAATCATCCTGTGGCTCAGGGCGGCTGGCAGTGGCCGCTGGGTCCAGGTTGAATGTGACGGAAAAGAAATAAAGGAAATATTGTGGTAGGAGGA
>CAYWAL010000004.1:0-27138 GCA_964456605.1 uncultured Candidatus Saccharibacteria bacterium
ACAAGTCATTATTTTTTTTGAGAATGTCTACAAAATTCTTTATTCTTTTTTCAAGCTCAGCACCTTCAACACTTTTTGTTGATTCATATAGAGCTATGGCATATTGTTTAGCGGTAACTTTCATAACGATGAATCATTGGTTAGGTTCTTCTGAAGCGTTTCGTCTATTAGTTTTTTCTGGGTGTTTTCATCAATGCTGTTTTCTATAATCTTTTTTGCAATTTGAATTGAGATGTCGGCTATCTCTTTCTTAGCCTCCCTAACAGATTTTTCTTTTTCAGCTTTGATTTCTTCTTTTGCTTTTTCTATAATCTCTTGAGCCCTAATCCTTGTTTTTTCAAGAGATTCTTGCGACTTTTTTTCCGCTAACTCTTCGGCTTCCTTTATTATTTTCTGTGCTTCTTCCTTGGCTTTTTTGATCTCGGCTAATTTTGCTTTTTCAGTATTCTTCAGTTCTTCTTCAATTTTTTTTGCTTGCTTCAAGCTTTTCTCAATTCTTTTTGATCTTTCGTCTAGTATTTTTAAAATTGGTTTATAAACTAAATGTTGCAGGATAATAAGAAGCAGTATGAAGTTTACCGCTTGTGCAACAATTAATTTAGGATCAAGACCAAGTTTTTCAAATATCCCCGACATAATTATTGATTTTATTATTCTCAGCCAATGAAATCGTCCTCTATTTCTAGAAGATAGAATGTTGTAAGAATACGGGAGTATGAACGCTTCGTTGTAGCTTCTTGTATCTTCTTGCCTTGCTTGCAGAATAAAGGCAGAGTGCTTGCGAGAAGTAAGTTATGTAAGCAGTGCATGATATTTCCACTATATTCCCTCTGCAACTTCGCTGTAGAAGTTGCAGAGGGAATAAGAGCTAGGTTGACACCAGCTCTAAACTTGACTTGTAGCTATTCAATGATGGCTAATTGGAATTGGAGAAATTGTAAAACTGCACTTTTTTCTTGGTTATGTAAATTTGATAATCAGAGCAACCACAAGCGCGTAAATTGCAACTGCTTCGGCAAAAGCAATTGCTAGAATCATTGCGCTTTGAATCTTTCCTGCTGCTTCAGGATTTCTTCCAATAGCTTCTGTTGCTTTCCCACCAAGTATACCAATTCCAATACCCGGCCCTAGAGCTCCAAGCCCTATTGCTAGAGCTGCTGCCAATAGCTTTGCTGAATCTACATCTAGCATAGTTTTTCCTTTCTTATTTTATTAATTTTCGTTATTTGAATTTATTAGCTGCTGCTACGAAACTATCTGCAATTGTAATCTTGAAACAGTCACGGCAGACATAAGCGAATTTTAGTGAGCTTGGGTTGACATTTTAAGAAATACCAAAGTTAACATTGCAAATACAAGTGCTTGAATAAATCCAACGAACAATTCAAGAGCAAAAAAGGGAATAGGAAGAACAAAAGGCACCAGGGTCATTATCACTACTAGCAGGACTTCTCCGGCAAATATGTTTCCAAAAAGTCGGAATGAGAATGAGATTATTTTGGCTGTCTCGCTGATAAGCTCCAACATTCCCACAAACAGGGATACAGGAGAACTGAGATTTATGAATTTTTTTCCATATTTCAAAACTCCTAAAGCGGCAATTCCGCAAATTTGGGTTGCCAAAACTGAAATAATCGCTAGCGCCAAAGTAGTGTTTAGATCGCTATTTGCCGATCTAATTAAGGGAACAAAAACAGCATGCTCTTTGTTGTGCATGCTTTCTGCCGCTTGAAAAAAGCCAACTGATCCAACACCCGGGATTAGTCCCATCCAGTTGGAGACTATGATGAAAATGAAAATTGTTGCCACTAAAGGAAAAAATTGATATGTCTGTTTTCTGTTTTCAGTAACTTCGTCAACCACATTAAAAATCGCCTCTATGGCTACTTCTAGCAGATTTTGTATTCCTTTTGGAACCTCTTTGAGGTTTTTTGTTCCTACGTAACCAATAGTTATCAAAGTAGTCGTTGTTATCAGAGAAGCTATGATGGTGTTTGTAAGCGGTATCCCAAGGATGTTTGTTATTACTTCCGGTGCGATAGATACATGCATTTTCGCCTAGTTTTAGAAACTACTTATTAAAGCTGGTTAATTCGTTAATTCTCTCTCCAATTGTCTTTAACAGGACAATTCTACTCTATTTTTTTGAATATGTCAAATAGTTTTGGGCTCCTTATCAAAAAGTGTGGTGGATAACTAAGAAAGTGGCAGGATATAAGCGATAAAAGGTCGATCTTCTATTCGCTTAATAAAATCTTCATAATAACTCTGTGTTTTGCGAGTTTTATTCTTTATGTTATAATCCACATAAAGACAAGAAGTGATGCCGAAACCTACAACAAGAAAATATTTTGCTGCTGTTTCATTATCAGCTGTAGTTGGCAGGGAGAATTGCAGAGGAACTTTCTAAAATCAATTTCTTGTTTCTAAGTTCTAAATTGATCCTATGTCTTTTTCTGTTGGAATTGTTGGACTTCCAAATGTTGGTAAATCGACGCTGTTCAAAGCTCTTACCAGAAAAGAGGTAGATATTTCAAATTATCCATTTTGCACAATCGATCCCAATGTGGGTGTTGTTAAAGTTCCTGATGAAAGATTACAGAAATTGGCTGAATTTTCGAAAAGTGAAAAAATAATTCCAACAGTTATTGAGTTTATTGACATTGCGGGTCTTGTGAAAGGTGCTCATAAAGGAGAAGGGTTGGGGAACAAGTTTTTAGCCAACATTCGAGAAGTTGATATGATAGCTCATATTGTGCGAGGTTTTGAGAATGATAAGATTGCGCATAGCAGTGGCAGAATAGATCCAAGGAGTGATATAGAGACAGTTAATCTAGAGCTTATCTTGGCTGATTTGGAGACAGTAACAAGAGGTCTTTCCAAGATTGAAAAGGAGGTAAAATCTGGGAACAAGGAAGCCATCAGACTAAAAAATGTCTTGGAAAAATACCAAGAAGCCCTCGAAGAAGGTAGGTTTGCAAGTTCCGTTGCCCTAAATGAGATTGAAAAAAAAGCAGTAAAGAGTTTTCAGCTTCTCACAAACAAACCTGTTTTGTATGTTGTAAATGTCAATGAGGATCAACGGGTAGATAAGAAATCTATCTTACCCGAAGTGGAAAATAAGATATTAGTGCCAATCAAGTTTGAACTCGAGCTTTTACAGTTGAACAGAGAAGAAGCAGAAGAATTTAGAAAAGAAGCGGAAATGAATAGAGACATATCAAATTTGGACGACTTAGTGGAGAGATGCTATGACTTGCTGGGACTCATAACTTTTCTAACTACGGGAAAGAAGGAAACACGAGCTTGGACAGTCAAAAAGGGATCAACAGCTCCAGAGGCGGGACGTGTAATTCACAGTGATTTTGAGAAGAAGTTTATACGTGCTAATGTGATTAATTGGCGTGAGCTGCTGGCGGCGGGTTCTTGGCAAAATGCAGCTGAAAAGGGTCTCTTGCGAACAGAAGGAAAGGAATATGTTGTTCAGGACGGAGATGTAATTGAGTTTAAAATATAATAATGAAAGGTTCAATCTCAACGCAGATGAAAAGAGGCAACAAAATACTTGTTCTCAATTCGGGAAGCACTTCACTTAAGTACAAGCTTTTTGATTTTAATTTGAAAGAATTAAAGAGCGGTTTTATTGAAGATATTGGAAGAGGAAAGGTAAAAAATCACGCCGGGGCTTTGAAAGAAGCGCTGAAGAAAATTGGCAGCACTGACAATATAAGATTTGTTGGACATAGAGTGGTGCATGGTGGAAATAAGTTTTATCACCCTACTGTTGTAGATAGAGAAACGCTAAAGGAAATTTCCAGGTTTAATCATCTTGCTCCGCTGCATAATCCATCAAATATAGAGGGCATTAAAGCATCAATGGATTTAATCAAGAGTGCTGTCAATGTTGCGGTTTTCGACACAGCTTTTTACAAGCACCTGCCAGAGCAGGCTTTTTTATATGCTATTCCAAGGGAATTTTACAAAAACTATGGGATTAGAAAATATGGGTTTCATGGAATATCTCACCACTATGTGATGCTGGAAGCAGCCAGGAGGCTAAATAAGCCTGTGAGTAAGTTGAAGTTGATAACCTGTCATCTTGGTGGTGGAGCAAGCATAACAGCGATAAAAAACGGAAAAGCGATTGATACATCAATGGGCTTTACACCAATGGAGGGACTTGCTATGGCATCCAGATGCGGAGATATTGATCCTGGAGTTGTAATAGAGCTCATAAAAAATAGGAACATAAGAATTAGAAAGTATACGAATGGCGAGAGGGTGGATGATGTGAACTATCTTCTGAATTATGAAAGCGGGCTCAAAGGACTGGCTGGAATTGGTTCAGATAGCATATATGAGATATCGCATATGGCGGCACATGGCGATAAAGAGATGATGAATGTTCTTAGACTGTATGCGTATAGGGTAAAGAAGTATATAGGAGCGTACAAAGCTATTTTGGGAAGTGTTGACGCGGTTGTTTTCACTGGAACTGTTGGCTATCGAAGCAAGAGAATAAGAAGATTGATAATTTCTGGTTTCGAAAGTCTGCGGAATGTCAAGAAGCTAGTGATTAAAACGGATGAGGAGGCAATGATAGCAAAAGAAGTGCTTGCATTACACAAAAGAAGAAAAATATTTTAAAATTTACTCTTGTTATTGCTTGTATATTGCTTCTGAGTTAAATTCGATTTAGAATGAAAGTAGAAGTCTAGAAGGGTCAGGTTATCTGAGTTGGAAGGTTGTTTTGCCATCTCACTTTCTGTATTGACAAAAACGATTTCGTGATGCTGGAGAAAAAGTCCGAGGCTTAGATAGAGGGCGGAGAGGTTTAACAATGATTAATGAATTGCTTGTAAAAATTCGTATGAAAATATCTAGGGAAAAAATAGAAAGCATAAAGAAATATGCGGACCCATTCTATGTTAGCGAGGATAGGCAAAACAAGGTTTACTATGAAATCAGAGAGAATGCAAAAGGAGATTTTGATTTCTTTGTTCTGACAGCTTTTTCAGCAATTATCATTACGCTTGGATTGGTAATCAACTCTTCTGCTGTTATAATAGGAGGGATGCTTCTAGCTCCTTTGGTTTGGCCAATCCTGGCTTTATCGCTGGCCATTATAAAAGGAAAGTCTGATTTATTAGAATGCTCAATTTTAACCTTATTGAAGAGCACTTTTGTAATTTTCTTTATAGCCTTTGTTCTTGGTTTTATATCCCCAACCTATGCTCTAAAGGGAAGTGAGTTCTTGGCTCGCACCTCTCCTACTATATTTGAATTGCTTATTGCTTTAGCCGCTGGATTTGTGGGAGCTTTTGTAATTGCCTATCCTAAAATTGGAGCGGCTATTGCGGGAGTGGTGGTAGCTGCTGCTCTAGTTCCCCCTGCGGCAGTTATGGGAGTGTCCGTTGCGCGAGGAAACCTTAATCTGGCTGGAGGAGCTTTTATTCTTTATCTATCGAATTTGACTGCTGTTACATTTTCTGCTTCAGTTTTATTCCTGCTTGCCAAATTTAAGGGTCCGTCAACTGAAGAAGGGCAGGAGAAAAGAAAGAGCAGCATCCGTTGGGCTATGATTTTTTTGATTGTTCTGGCTATACCTTTGCTTCTTATAACAAACAGAGCAATAAAAGAAAAGAGGCAGCAAAATATTGTGCGGCAGGTTGTTAGTGCTAAATTTTCAGAGGCTGTTATAACTGATTCATCTATTGAAGATAAAGGAGAAGTAGTGATAGTTAATGTCACTATCAGATATCCGGGTGACATAACTGAAAGTCAAATTAGTTCTCTGGCAGACACTTTGTCGCAGAAGATGGGAAAGACGGTAGTTCCGAGAATCACCGTTGTTCCGATAGTGAAACTGTGGGAAAAGTAACTTTGTCAGCTTGGTAAACCTTGTTTTGCTTGCGTTTTATTTTGGTTAAATTTCCATCATTACTCAATCTATAAAAGTTAAGAAAATTTCTTATGAAAAACATCTATGAAGGTGTGTACCAAATAAGAATTCACTCCCGCGGCGGTCAGGGAGCAAAAACAGCGGCGCAGATTATTGCTGAAGCTTCCATTGAAAAAGGTATATTTGCGCAGGCTTTTTCAGAATATGGACCCGAAAGATCCGGGGCTCCTATGAAAACGTTTCTTAGAATTAGTAAGCGTCCTATAAGGATATATAGCGATGTTGAATCGCCTGATATGGTGGTCGTTTTGGATCCGTCGCTCATTTCAACTGTTGATGTAACCGAGGGTATTACTGAAAAGGGAATTGTTGTTGTCAATACTTGTGAAAGCACTGTTGAGATCAGAAAGAAACTTAAGAAGAAAAACTGCGGGATTTATACGATTGACGCCAAGGGAATTGCAATGAGAGTTATAGGAAGAAACTTGCCCAACACGGCAATGATGGGTGCTATTATAAAGCTGGTGCCATTGATTCCACTTGACCATGCTGTTGAAGAAACAGAGGAAATGTTCAAGAAAAAGTTGACTGAAGATATGGTCAGAAGGAATATTGAAGCGTTGAAAGAGGGGTATAGAGCTGTTAAGGGTTGAGCTGGATTTTCAGATCACAGGAATTTGGAATCTACAAAAACGTTAAAGTATTAATAATCCTATTATGAAACTGAAAACCGCAAAACAAATCCCAATAGGAGGAAAAATAATTGAGCCGGGGAATTCAAGAAAATTTAAAACTGGAAATTGGAAAGCAAAGATGCCCATTCGAGACAAGAGTAAGTGCATAAATTGTATGCGTTGCGCTGTATTTTGTCCTGATATGGCTATAAAAGTGAGAAAGGTTAAACTGGATGATGGAAGGGAGAAAATGGAAATAGATCATACTGATATGGATTATTGCAAAGGTTGTGGAATTTGCGCTGTTGAATGTCCAGTGAAAGCGATACATATGGAAAATGTGTGTTGATTTATAAAGATTTTGAATTTTCAAGGAATTTGAAGCCTGAAAAGTAACCTGAAAATGCGCTGTCAGCTTCAGCCGAGTGGTTAACAAAATAATGAATAAAAGATGAACAAAAAAATAATAGCTCTAGGTACTGTAATTGTGATATGTTTAATTTTAGTTGGTATAATAATATCTTTTGGAAATTACAGCGATAAAAGTGAAAATAGAGAAGAAGGTACCTCCGAAGCAGTGAGTGCCCGGATAGTGCTTTATCAGCAAGGAAAGAATACAAAATTAGATTCTACAGATATTTATTTTGAAGAGCTTCAAGAGAAAAGTGAGAATCTGTTTGTTGATGCTAATGACGCGCTTGATCTTGTAGTAACTGAGCAGATAATAAACAGAGTAAAAAAAGGTCCAGCGGTGGAGATTCTTTATTCAAAACCGAAAAAATTGGGAAAGAAGCCTTGGAAAATAGATGCTCTTTTGGTGTCTTTTGAGGATAAAGGTGCGACTATATATTACAGTGTAAAGGGGAAATATTCCTCCGGTCCACGCATAAATACAAAAAAGGAAGAAGTTGAAAAAGTTAGAAGCTTGTTTTACAGAGCTCTTGGGTCCGTCGAAGCTTATTAAAAATCAAATCATTGTCTGATTTAGTTGCGAGCTCTTTACTTGGAAGTGTCTGATAAAACCACTTGACTGTAAACTAAAAAGAAGAAATTGGAACATTTCAGAATGCTGGCGGTGGAGATCTTCAAAATTTTCTGTTGATAAAATTATAAACTATGGAGAAGTATGAGAGCCTAAGACAGAAAGTAAAAAACTTCCCGGATTCGCCGGGAGTTTATTTGATGAAAGATAAATCAGGGAAAATCATTTACATAGGAAAAGCAGTTTCCTTGAAAAAGCGAGTGAGTTCCTATTTTAGAGGAGCGCTGGACAACAAAACAGCAAGGCTTGTAAGCGAAGTTGAGGAAATAAGTTACAAAGAGACTGACACAGTTGTAGAAGCATTGATCTTGGAGGCGAATTTAATAGATAGATATAAGCCTAAGTACAATGTTAGGCTTAAAGACGACAAGTCGTTCGTGAATATAGTGATCACAGATGAAGAATATCCTAGAGTTCTGATTGAGCGGCCGACTAGCAAAAAGAGAATAAAAGCAAAATACATCTTCGGTCCTTATCCAACCAAACAAGAGGCTGAAAAGGCAAGAGATCTGCTGGTAAAGATATTTGACATCCCGCAGGGCAAATTTTCTACTTCAGATCTATACCGCAGATATTACATTAAAGGCTACTCCTCTGGAAAAGTAGGCGATATAACAAGAAGGGATTATTTGAAAATAATAAACAACATAAAACTGTTTTTAGAAGGAAGGAAAGAAAAAATAATTAAGAAGCTGGAGAAGGAAATGTGGGCTGAAGCTGAAAAAGCCAATTTTGAGAACGCTGCTGCGGCAAGAGATCAAATTTTTGCCCTCCGCCATATTCGCGATGTCGCTTTTATCAAAAGTGAAGATGTGTTAAACAGGTCAGATGGGAGGCTTCCAGTTCGCGCTGAAGCATATGACATTTCCAATATTTTTGGGAAATTTGCCGTAGGAAGTATGGTCGTTTTTTCTTTTGGAAAGCCGGATAAGGATGAGTATAGAAGGTTTAAGATAAAAAATGTAGAAGAAGCGAATGACATAGCGATGCTTAAAGAAGTATTAAACAGAAGGTTTAATCACACAGACTGGAAAATGCCGCAGTTGATAGTAATAGATGGAGGAATTGGGCAGAAAAACGCTGCTAAGATTATTCTGAAAAAGCATAATCTTGATATTCCCATAGTGGCAATAGCCAAGGGTCCAAAGAGAAAAGGAGAGAAATTGTTTTTTTCGGCGCCGAAAGAATACGTATTTCCTGATATTGAGTTCATAAAAAAAATGCGGGATGAAGCGCATCGATTTGCGATTTCCTATCATAGAGAGTTGAGAAAGAAGTTCTCTGATTCAAAGTGACAATTGCATCAATTGGAGTTGTTTCTTATTAGCAGAATCTGGCGGGGCAAGATCTGGTTGCCACGGAGTCTCTAAATTCTGCCACAAATTTCGGTGTCGTTTTAGATGATTTGATGCGCACTATTTACTGCTATATATTTATGTGCTATAATAAACATAAAGTATAAAAAAGGAATTAAGATTTGCGGGTTTCTTTTTGTCAGTCGATGGTATCAAGAGTTAAAAAATGGATGCAAAGAAAGTTTCCTTTTGCTTTCGCAGGCAAGAGCGCTCAATTAATCATTAACATTAACAAAAAAGGAAGGAGCAAGCTAATATGAATATGGAAAAACCAGAGATAAACCAGGTGAAAAAAGAGGAACACATTGAAGAGGAGAAGGAATTCAATGTAGGAGATAGGGTAAAAGTGACGTGGCAGGGCGAAGAAAGATTGGGAAGGGTTGATTTACTGCCGCCTAATTTGCCAGAAGGAACAGTAGGAGTAATATTCGACGATGGAAAAAGAGAAGCCGCATTGGTAGAAAATGTGGAAAAAGTTACGGAAGAAGCTCCAGAAGAGAAGAAGGAAGATAGTGAAGAGTAAAATTGAGAAAGAAGGTAGACTATTGAAGTTGTGTTTTCGCAATTCAGTGAGCACAAATGCGCTAAAAATTGAACTTTGTTGGCATGCTGCCTAAAGTTCAATTTTTAGTGTAAACTCCAGAGCACTCTTCTATATCTGTATGATTCCTTATTTTCACTTCACACAAATTCAAGTGGGAGGAATTACGCTTCAAATCTGGGGGCTTATGGCATCTTTTGGTTTTCTGTCAACTTTGTTTTTGTCTATAAAAGAGGCAAAGCGAAAAGGAATTGACGAAAACAGTGTTTGGGATGCGGTAATTTTAGCTGTTGTGGCTATGATTGTTGGCTCCCGAACCTTTTATGTATTGCTGAACCGCAATGAATTTAGCGATATGAAAGAAATTTTTGATCCAAGGAGCGGCGGATTTTCTTCCTTAGGAGGAATGGCAGTGGTATTGGGAGCAGTATATGTCTTTGGTAGGCTCAGAAAAATAAACATTTGGAAACTAGCGGACACTTTGACGCCCGGCGCGATTGTCGGCATAGCGATGGTGAGAGCAGGTTGTTTTTTGGTCTATGACCACGTTGGAAAAATCACAAGCCTGCCATGGGGTAGATTATATGTAGATCAAACTATTAGACATCCCGTTTCACTGTATCACCTGATAAGCGCCATTATCATTTTCTTTATAATTTGGCATCTTAGAGAAAAACACTCAAGAGACGGAGTTCTTTTTTTGACATTCATTGTGTATTACTCAATCTCTAGATTCCTGCTCGATTTTATTTACTGCTATGATCTAGCTGTGTGCAACGATCGCTATGGAGGTCTTACCATCACTCAATGGATTTTGCTGGCTTTTATTCCCATTTTGTGCTACTATTATATCCGAAGGTGTAGAATTCAGTTCCTAAATTGGAAAAATGAAAACAACTGTTGACAGGATATCCAACGGACTGTATATGCTCTTGGCAGGTTTTGTTTTGTTGTGGATTACGCTTGGATTTCTGAAGATGAACATAATCTTTCAATTTTTGCGTCTCTGGCCCCTCCTTTTCATTGTTGTGGGAATTGATGTTGTTTTTGGAAAGACTCGCTTTCTTGTCTTCAAAATTGCCGCTCCTCTTATAGTCATTGGTTCTGTTATGGGACTTATATATGTTTCTCAGAATGGTGATCTATTTCATCCAAGAAAAGTGGAGCTCTCTAAAGTGAGTCGAGGAGTCACTGCACCTAATAAAACTACAGATTTCAACATAGATTTTTCATACGGCAAGTTAAGAGTATCTGGTGATAGGCGGAATTCCCAGGATCTAGTATATATAGATCTCTCATCTCTTTCTGGCATAAAGCCAAGTGTTAGTTTTAAGGAATTTGAAAGAGAAAACTTGATTGAAATCGCAAGTAATTCTTTAAGCAAGTATGTTTTTAGTCCTTGGGATAGTGATCACTTGTGGGATGTGAGAATAAACGGAAATGTTCCAGTAAAGACCAAGTTCAAAACCTACGCGAGCAGCAACAAGCTTGACGTTTCCAACCTCAAAATTTCTGAGTTTACTTTAGACACAAAGTTTGGTTCCAACGAGATAATATTTGGAGACAGCATTAGAAAAGCTAGCATTAATTCCCTTGGGTCCAAAATAAGCATTCTTATTCCAAAAGAAATAGGAATTAAAATATATTTGAATAAGATGCTGATAGTTGACAACTTTAAGGAACTTGGACTGGAGAGAGGCTTTAAGAAATATGAGAGTCCAAATTATGAAGAAGTAGAGAAAAGACTTGATTTAGATTTAAATCTGAAGCTGTCGCAACTAGAAATCAAGTTTTACTGACAGGCTTTTTGGTTTAATGTCGTCCCGATATTGAAGCAGATTCAGCATAACGAATGATGACTTTGTGGTTCAGGGTATCATTTATTGACTAATTGAAAAAGTTGAGCGGTTTTTACTACAAATTGATAAAGCAGCATAGAAAAAGAATGAGCTTTACAGTGCTTGTTTCTTTTTTGCTTACTTTTATTTTTGTCAGAATTTATGTAATTTTGGGAACTATAGGAATTATAGACGACCCCAATCTCTACATAAAAGGGTATCATATACATCATCTAAATTATGGCATTGTCACTCTGGCTTTTGCTGGCATTCTTGCTCTCTTTTTCCAGAACAAGAAAAATAGACTGAAAATCGGAGCAATATATGGGATAGGACTTGCTCTTACATTCGACGAGTTTGGAATGTGGCTCAAGCTGGAAGATGACTATTGGACGCGCTTGAGTTACGATGCAGTAGTCGTGATTAGTATAATTTTGGCAAGTATGGTTTACATTCCCTCCTTCTGGTATAAAATAATCCGTCATATGAGAAGCAACGTTGACAGAATAAAGAATGTCAGTAAAAAAGAAAACAGCAAATTGAGGCTTAAGTCCAGGTTTGGTTTTTTGAAAAATAGTTTAGGGTTGCCAAAAAGTGTTGAAAATCTGGAATTAAGCTTCCTCTTCCAAACTATTGCTGTATTTTTGATCACTTCTTTTTTGTCTCTGGCAACAGCAAACAATATGATAACAGGAGAGGTTATTTATACTTCCCAACCAGTGCAGCCTATTTATGTTCCTCCTTCTCCATCACCTCCCTACACCCCTGTTCAAGTTGGTATATTTCAGTTTTTGGTTTCTTTTTTTCTAGCGACCTTGCTGATGCTTATCTTTTTGCAATTATTTAAGGGAAAATTCTTGTTTGAGGTGTTTTTCTCTGGAGCTGTGATCTTCGGCGCTCAGGGACCTTTAGGAATTATTCTCACTAAAGTGAATGCGTTTTTGGTGTCAATTGCAATTGTTATATTAAGATTTGCATATCCGAGAATATGGACACAGAACATTGCCGTAATCATTGGGGTCTCTGGAATTGCTGCGAGCCTGGGCTTGAGTGTCAAGCCGCTTATGGCTCTATCTCTTCTTGTTGTGCTTTCGGTTTATGACATCGCAGCTGTCTACAAGACCCGTCATATGGTAAAGCTGTTCAAAGGTATGGCAGAAAAAGGCGCTGTTATGGCTCTTATAATTCCGAAGAGTATTTCTCTTTGGTTCAATAAGTTTGAAAACATAACAGTCGAGAACAAGGACAAATATATTTTTTTAGGAACAGGAGACTTGGCTCTCCCATTGTTTTTTGCGACTTCTGCTTTTCCTTCAGGAATAAAGTTCTCTCTTTTGATAGTGTGTGGAGCAGTTATAGGTTTTATTGTTAATCACATAGTCTTTGTGAGCCAGAAAGAAAGAAAGCCGATTCCTGCCCTTCCTGCTATAGCATTCTTTGCCATAGCAGGTTATGTAGTTGCAACCTATCTGTGATTATGTGAATTATAAAGAATGTTCCAAAAACAAGAAAAAGAAAAATTTTTGAGAGTGGCTTTGAGGAGAATTGTTATTCTCAGGAATTTTCTTGTAAGTGGCATCAAGATATTCATTTCAGAGCCTTACTGGAAAGATAGAACGACACTAATTGCTTTTATTTTGAGCGCTTTGGCTAATGTTGCTCTTTGGATATTTCTCTTTAGGAATCAAAGAAATGGCGAATATCCAATAATTTTACACTATGATTTCTTTGGTGTTGACTACCTTGGGAATTACAACAAGGTTTATATGGTTCCAGCTGTTGGAGTTATTGTAATTTTGGTGAACACGGCTTTGGGATACCTTCTCTATACAAGAGAGAAACTTGCATCCTATTTACTCTCTTTTAATGTTTTGTTGGTTCAGATGTTTCTGCTGTTTGCCGGTTATTTGATTATAAAAGTCAACTCGTAGTTTGCAGCAAGTGAGTTTTTAGGCAGAGGAGTTGGGTATAAATATAAAATTGCAAAAGAATAAAGCGATGCTGCAAAATATATCAAGAAGAGCTTACGGTGCAGACCAGATTTGTCTGGTCAGGATTGTTTATTTCTGAAACTGCTTCTTGTGTTGTAATACCTATAAGTTTTGGATTGAAAAGAAATGAGAGAAGGAAAAGAAGCAAAAAGTAGTTGTTAATCTCAGATAGTTGACTATTGACACATTTTTTTTGTATGCTCTATAATGCTCCTGAAGCCTGAGATTAAAAGAATTTATGAATCATCTAGAACACGCTGAAAACAACCAATTTTTCTTTTTCTTTACCAGCCGTTATTGGTAGGTTGTTTTTGGTGTATCTTAGTTTGAAAATATCTAAAATAGAAGAAGATAAATCAAAAACAGCCTACCAAGGCTGTTTTTGATTTGGGAGGTGTTGTAATGAGCAGTTTTTGTTCCCCTCTTACAAGAGAGGGAGAAAGAAGTATTGAGGCTCAGCTCGGAAGGTTGAGTCTCAAAATAGAAAGAGCTCGGAAGTTTAAAGACTTTCGAGCGGTTAAGAAACTGGCTTCTCAAAAAGAGAAGCTAGAAAAGAAACTGAGAGCGAGGAAAGCCGCAACTACGATAAAAATATTAAGTAAGAAAAAGTAGTTGAGCTTTTCCTCCTTTTTATTATATCTCAACTTTGTGAAGCTAGTTATAGTGTAAATCGATAGTCATCCCGAGAGGTTACAGTTTATGATTTCTCTGAATAACAAGATAGAAAACCAAGGGTAATGAACAAAACGGAAGAAACAGGCTTTTTGTTATGCCTTGTTTTTCTAAGGTGTCGTTCAGGGACAATAGGGAATTGAAAACTGGAAATTAGATTTATACTTATCTTATTTTTGAATAATGTTGAAGTAGATTTTAATTATAACAGCTCCCACTAGCAGGAGTCCAGCAGCTAGCGGCACAATTTTGTTTTTGTTCATATTTTGGTCTCATACTCTGATTATGAAAGTGAGTATAGGCAGGAAATACTAAATGGTCTTTGGAAAATAATCTGTACAAAAGGCAGTACAAGAAAAGGAAACAATTTCTCACCTGCTGGCTATTCTTTTTGCAATTTCTTCTACCTTTTTAATAACTTCATCTTCATCCAGTCTTGTTAGTTTTCTGTTTCGCATTACAATTTTTCCATCTATTATTGAATCTGAAACATCACTTCCGTCAGTACTGTATACTAGGCTCGAATATATATCATAGGAAGGTGTGAGTCCTGCTGTCTCGAAGTTTATGGTTATAATGTCGGCTTTTTTGCCGATTTCTAGAGAACCGACTTCTTTTTCTAGTCCTAAAACTTTTGCTCCTTCTATTGTTGCCATTCGAACTATTTTCTCTGGGCGAATGTTGTTCTTATTTTCACAATAGTTCTTGGTGCTGTTGCATTTTCTCATTGCGAAGGCAATGAAGTTCATTTGATCAAACATATCAAGGCTGTTGCTGCTTGCTGCTCCATCAGTTCCGATGCTTGTTGTCAAACCATATTCCATCATTTTTGCAAGAGGGGGAGGAGATGAAGAAAGTTTAAAATTGCTTTTTGCATTGATAGAGATTCCAACATTGGGGTATTTAGCTAGAGACTTTAATTCATCGTCTGTAAAGTTTATGGAGTGAGCCATCACAATTTGGTGATTAAGTAAACCTGATCTTTGAAGCATCTCAAGTGGAGTCAGTTTGTATTTTTTGATGAAATTTTCCTTCTCATTTCTGTCTTCTTCAATGTGTATGTGCACAATAAAGTTATTTTTTTGCACTTCTGTCTCTATTTTTTGCAGTTTGTCAAGAGAAAAGTTTATAAGGGGATTTGGAGCAATGGATAATTTTATTGTTGGATAGTCTTTATTAGTGCTTATGAAAGTTTGACTAATTTTCAAATTATCTTTGCGGTCAAAATAAAAAGGAGTATCAATCACAGCTCTTATTCCTGACTTTTTGACAGAGTTAACAACCGCTTGCTCGTAGAAGTACATATCATTAAATGTTGTTGTTCCTGACTTTATCATTTCAATCTCGCCAAGCAGCGCGCCCCAATAGACATCGTTTGCTGTTAGCTTGTTCTCATAGTGAGCTATATTTTTGAGCCACTCTGGCAGATTTGAACTGTCATCAATCCCGCGCAGCAGTGTCATTGCTGCGTGAGAGTGGGTGTTTATAAGTCCCGGCATAGCAATTTTTCCTTTGGCGTCAATGATTTCTTTTGCGCTGCAATCGGTGTTGCCGCTGGCCAGGTCGGCTATCAATCCGTTTTTGATCCCAATCCAACCATTGTTGATTATTTCTGACTTTTTATTTAGTGTTAGGATGGTTGCATTTTTGATAATGATGTCGAAATTGCAATAACTTTTCTTTTCGACTAACTTTTGAGCTGAAAAATACAGGACAATAGGGACTATTATTAGTAGCGCAGCTAGCACGGAAAGAACTGTGATTTCTCTTTTTGTATGTGGTGGCATAAGAATTCAACAACCGTTGTTTCTGGTTAATTTGGAGATATTTCGTTAATTCAAGGAAACTTATTCTTCTCAGTAGCGCGCTTCTAAGCTAACTCAAACTATTTTCTTTCCATCTCTCATAGGTCTTTCCTTATTAAGTCAACCATCTTGAAAGTTGTGTCTTTGGAAGTGGTGATCACCAGAATATCACCGTAGGTGAAGTAGTTAAATGCAGTGTTCTGATCCGGCAGATGAATGTATCTTATTCTTATTCCCTTGTAACTGGCCGTCTTAAAAGATTTGCCAATCTCTTCTCTTATTTCATCGCTCATAAAGAGAGGTTTAAAAACATAAAACATCTTCTTGTTTTCAATATCTTCCTCTTCCCACTCTTTCATAACTTTTGCCAAGGACTCTATGTTATTTGATTTTAGAGCAATTCCTAGCCTCAGTGTATCTTGTTTTGTTTTGAAGACAAATAGATTATAGCTGTTTGTTGTCGTGCTTAGGAAACTTTCTGGAAGGCGGTCAGTCTTTATCTTGATGTCACTAAGCGCTTCTTTCAATGGTATGATGTTTTTGCCGTCTGTTATAATCAGCTTTAGCACTTCAACATTTTTGTTGGAACTGAAAACTTGCCAGGACCTTTCTTCGAGTAGTCCTACTTGCTTAATATCGTTTCTTGTCAGTTCAATACGATTCCCAACAGTGGAAAATTCTTTCAATTCTACGCCGACAACAGGCGGAGGTGGAGGAGGTGGCGGAGGTGGTACTCTTGAAGCTAGATAATAATAGGTTATCAATCCTACAGAGGCAAGTACTATAACAGCAATGAGGACAATTTTTTTCCACGGAAGCGAAAACAGTTTTATATGGTACTTTTTTATTATGCTCTGTTTGAGTTTTTTGTACTCCTCTTCCTTGGAAAGAACCTTTTTTTCTTTTTTTATGACTACATCTTTCAAACTTTCCACCTCTTCCTCTCTTTCTTTTGGCTTTATTTTTTTTGCAATGGAGCTGTAGTATTCTTGCTTGCCGTATATCAACCTTTCTTCAGGACTCATATAGTCGCTTCTGCCAGGAAAAAGGCTTTTCTTTGGTTTTTTTTCTTTTTCTGTTTCTTCCTTTGCTTCTTTTTTCTTGCTGATTTCTAAAATTCCCGTTTTGTATTCTTCTTCCTTCTCTTTTGTTTTCCCAAGTTCGGCAGTTTTTTGATGTCCACCGCCGATTTTCAGCTTTTTAAGAATATTTTTCCACAACGGTTTCTTTGATTTGTCTTTAGTTATTTCTTCTGTAGCAGTAATTTGTGGCGCTGCTTCTTTGGCTGAGGATGCTTTTTTATCGTCTTTTTTCTTTTCAATTATGTTTTTTGTTTTGTCTGTTTCTTCGGTTCTTTTTTCCTCAACCGTTCCTGAAATTCTCTTGATGAGGTCTTTTAATTTGTCTATCTGCCCGCTAGCTGGCTTTTCAAGGGCAGCATTTTTTTCGGCTTGTTCTTCTTTAACTGTTTTAGCCGCTGTTTTTTCTTTTTCATCTGCCTTTTCCAGAACAGGAGCTGGCGTTTCTTTTTTCTCTTCTTTATCGTGATCGTGAGGCACAACTTCTTTCGGCTGCTCTATCTGTTCTTCTTGGGTTGTTTTTGAAATTTTGCTTATAAGATCTTTCAGTTCATCAGCTTCACTATTCTGTTTTTTCTCTATTTCAGAACCTGCTTCTTTTTCTTTTGTTTGTTGCAAGGTGACTTCTTTCGTGTCGTTGTGTTCCAACTTGGATGCTGGAGCTGTTTCTGTGGCTGGACTTTCTTGTTTCTTTGCTTGGACAGATTCTTCGTGTTCTTTGTGTTGCTTTTCGGCTTCTACAAGGTCATCTTTCATTGTTCTGATTTTTGAGTTTGAATTGTTGTTGCTCATATTATTATTCTATATCCCTTTATGAGTTAGGTTTATTCTTCCTTGAGAATCAATTTCCTTTACTTTGACAGCAATTGTATCTCCCACTTTCACAACATCTTCAACTCTATTAATATGTACGGGCGCAAGCTCGGATATGTGAACTAGTCCTTCTTGTCCAGGCAGTATCTCCACGAAAGCTCCAAAACTCATAATTCTTGTTACTCTTCCCTGAAATACTTCGCCGGGAACAACTTCTCTGGTGATGTTTTTTATCCATGTCTCTGCTCTAGCAGCTGCATCAGCGTCTTTTGAAGTTATCATTATGAGGCCGTCATCTTCAATGTCGATTGTGACTCCTGTGTCTGCTATGATTTTGTCTATGACTTTTCCTCCAGGACCAATAACATCCTTTATCTTGTCTGGGTTTATTTTGAGGGTTGTAATTCGTGGAGCATAAGGTGAAAGCTCGCTTCTTGACTTCGATATAGCTTTATTCATAACCTCTATGATTTGCATTCTTGCCTCTCTTGCCTGCTGAAATGCTTTTTCCAAGATTTCTAAGGTCACTCCTTTTATTTTCACGTCCATTTGTATAGCTGTGATACCTCTCTCAGTGCCGGCGATTTTTAGATCCATATCTCCGTGATGATCTTCAGGACCTTGAATATCAGTCAGTATTTTGTAGTTTTCATCATTGTCATAAATCAGTCCCATTGCAATGCCGGCAACTGGACGGGGGATTGGGACCCCTGCATCCATCAATGCCAGTGAGCTTCCGCAAACACTTGCCATTGAGGAAGATCCATTAGATGACAGGATTTCGGATACGAGTCTGATGGTATAAGGGAATCTCTCTTTATCTGGAATCAAACATTCGAGCGCTCTTTCTGCTAATGCACCATGTCCTATTTCTCTTCTGCCTGGGCCTCTCATTGGCGCCACTTCTCCTACGGAGTAGGGGGGGAATGAGTAGTGATGCATAAATCTTTTTGTCCCCACTTCTTCCATGCCGTCTAGCACCTGTTCGTCGCTCGGTGCGCCTAAAGTTGCCACTGTCAAAGCTTGAGTTGCTCCTCTAGTAAAAAGGCCGGATCCGTGAGTTCTTGGAAGAACCCCCACTTGGGCATTCATTTTTCTGATCTCGTTCATTCTTCTTCCATCCGGCCGTCTATTTTCTTCTAATACGCTTTTTTTCAACAAGGCTTCTATCTCTTCTTCCATTACTAGCCTTGCTATTTCTTTTGTTTCTTCTTCAAAGTTTTTCTCTACAAATGCTTCTAATTCCTCTGTTAGTTTCTTTTGTTTTTTAACTTGTTTTATCTTGTCCGCTTCAAAAAGCAAGTTTTCCAGTTTATCAGACAGAAATTTTCTCACCGTTTCTTCTACTTTTTCATCTCCCTGAAGAAGCGTAACTTTTCTCTTTTCCTTGCCTACTTGCGCAATTATTTCGTTTTGGAAGTCAATTATGTCTTTAATATACTTTTGAGAAGATTTGATTGCTTGAACAACCTCGCTTTCCGGTGCCTCTTTTCCTTCCGCTTCAATCATAATAATCCTGCTGTCTCTTCCTGCTACGATAATGTCATATAAACTCTTTTCCCTTTGATCATATGTTGGATTTATGATTATCTTTTCGCCTACTTTTGATACTCGCACCGCTCCGACTGGACCGCGCCATGGAATATCGGAGATAGACAAAGCTATTGAAGCGCCAATAATGGAACATAGGTCAGGATCATTTTCTTGGTCTATAGACAAAACTGTCAGGATAACTTGAATATCGTTTCTTATTCTGCTGTCAAACAGTGGCCTTATTACTCTGTCCGTCATTCTGCCAGACAAGATTGCCTCGTCTGTTGGTCTACCCTCTCTTTTTACAAATCTGCTTCCTTTGATTTTTCCGGCTGCATAAAGTCTCTCTTCATAGTCAACTATTAGCGGAAAGAAATTGACTCCTTCTCTGATTTTGTCACTCATTACCGCTGTTGCAAGCACTACTGTGTCGCCGTATTGGACAGTGGCTGATCCATTAGCTTGGTTTGCCAATTTGCCTGTTTCAATAATCAGTTCTCTTCCTGCAATCTCCCTCCGGAAAGTTTTTGCTCCCATTGTTTTTATTCCTTTCCTTTTGCTGATCTGCAAACTTTAGATTAATATCGTGATCCGATATTTCATCTAATGGTTTGCAGACCAGCACATTACTTTATTATTTTTTAGATTTAGAAAACTAAATCTTCCAATTTCTGCTTGGCTGCAGCAGAATCAATACTATTCTGTAATAAGACGCTACTTTCTGTCAGGCTTCTCTTTAATCTCATACTCTACGTCTTCTATGTACTCCTTCTTCTTGTTCTTCCTGTTTGTAATTTTGTCATAGATATAACCAACGAGCGCCAGGAAAGCAGCTTTTTTCAGCTTCTTTATCCTTGTATTTATTTCTTGTTTCAATCTTGAAAACATATTTATGATTATGATTTTTAGATTTAGCTTGGAGTTGCTGACACTTGGCAACAGCTTTTGAGTATTTGAATAATTGTTTCTAAATTCCCCAAGATGGTTGGTTGCTAGGGATTAAAGTAAAGCAGCAAGTGGTATTATTCGCTGTGAGTTATGAAATTTATCTTATCAAAAACCTTTCTTTTTTTTCGCTTAGGTCTGTAAAGTCGTCTGCTGCTTCAATAAGCTTGCCTGATGTGCTTTCTCCAAACGCAACGATTTCAACTCTGCAGCCTTTATTTATTTTCAAGTACTGCACCAGTGGTTCGTAGTCTCCGTCTCCTGATACAATTACGATTACATCCAGCTTATCAGCCAGTTTTATTGTGTCAACAGCAAGTCCGACATCCCAATCGGCTTTCTTTACGCCTCCTGCGAATATTTGCAGGTCTTTTTCTTTGACTTCAAATCCAAGCTTTTCCATTGCTTCAAAAAATGACCTTTCTTCCCCTGTTTCGGTGCTTATAACATATGTTATTGCTCTTATCAAGACTCTTCCTGAAACTGCTACATTCAAAACTTCCTTAAAATTGACCTTCGCACCGTACAGGTTTTTTGCGCTGTGGTACATGTTTTGCGCGTCGACAAAAACTCCTATTCTCTGGTCTTTGTATTTTAAGGTCTTGTAGCCCATTGAATTTCATTATTATTTATTATCTCTTTTTGCCCTCTGCTGATTTTGTTACTTTTAACTTGAGGGACTTTGCAATCTGCAAGAACTTTTCTTCGCTTCTGTTTCTGATATCTTTCAGGAGTTTTTTTCTCTTTGCGACCATTTTCAAAAGACCTCTTCTGGAATGATTGTCTTTTTTGTTGACTTTCAGGTGCTCTGTTAGTCTGTTTATTCTTTCTGTCAGAAGAGCTACTTGAACTTCTGAAGATCCTGTATCAGTCTTGTGTGTTCTAAATTTTTCTATTATTTTTTTCTTCTTCTCTTTGCTTATCATTTTTATTAATTACTGGTTATGTAGGTAAGTAGTACTGCCAGCACTTTGATGATACTCGGAAAACTGCCACAGTTTGCTTTGGAGCAAGTCTTATATAATGACACTCCTACTCACACAATGGCGGAATCACTCAACTCTGACTGTGTCTGAAGTAATTGGATCTGCACTGCGAAAGTGGAGTTTACTTGCCGGCAGAGGTTCAGAATATAGTCTAGCAGAAGATGTTGAATGCCTTCTAAATTTTATCTTGCTCAGAAAGATTATATCAAGTTCATCTAAGATAGCAATAAGGTTGTCTTTTCACCAAAGGCATTTTCCTCTGGATGCTGAAGATATCATATCATAAAGTTGAAAAATGGACAAATTTTGCCCCCTGTCGTAAAATAGAAAAAGTGTAGGATATATTCGTTGATTTTTTAGAGAAGAGATATGTCTGTTGACAGAATAAGAAAATTAAAGACCGAGTTTCTTGAGTATCTAGAGATTGACAAAAACAGGTCCCCCCTTACGATAAGGAACTATGACCACTATCTAAGCAAGTTTCTGGATTGGGCTATGATAAGATCTCCAGAAGAGATAACGGAAGATTTGGTAAAGAGATTTAGACTGTATTTGAACAGGTATAAGGATGAAAAGGGAAGAGAACTTAAGAAAACAACTCAAGATTATTATATCATAGCTCTAAGGGGATTTTTGAGATACCTTGCAAAAAGAGATATTAAAACTTTGGCAAGTGAAAAGGTGGAACTTGGGAAATCTTTAGACAGGGAAGTGGAATTTCTAGAAGTTGACGAAGTGGAGAGAATTTTAAAAAACGTCTCGGCCAAAGATAAGCTTTCTCAGCTAAGGGACAGAGCTATTTTGGAACTTCTGTTTTCGACAGGACTGCGCGTTTCAGAACTGACGAGCCTTAACAGGGAAAACGTAAATCTCAAAAATGGCGAATTTTCAGTTAGAGGAAAGGGTGGTAAAATTCGTCTGGTTTTTATTTCTGATTCGGCAAAAAATGCCCTGGCTGACTATCTCAAAGAGAGAAAGGACGCTGATCCTGCACTGTTTATTCGTCTGAGAAAAACAAAGACTGGCAGTGAAAGCGGCTCGGATTCATCTCTGAGGCTTACTCCAAGAAGTGTTCAAAGGATTGTAAAAAAGTATGCTGTGAAAGCTGGAATAGTGAAAAAGGTTACTCCGCACACGCTGCGGCACAGCTTTGCCACAGATTTGCTAGCGAATGGAGCTGATCTGCGCAGCGTTCAAATGATGCTGGGACATTCCAATATCACAACAACTCAGATTTATACTCATATTACAAACAGAAGGCTAAAGGATATATTCAAGAGATTTCATCGCAAGAGAAGAGAGAAATAGTTTATTTGTGTGTGTTTATTTAAACAAGAGGAGTATTTCTTGGAAAAAATATGAAGACCGTTGTTGTAATTCCGACTTATAATGAAGTTGACAACATTGAAAAAATAACAAGCAGAATCTTGGAAATTGTTCCTTATGATCTTGATATCATCATAGTAGATGATAATTCTTGTGATGGAACAGCCGAAGTTATTGACAAGATCTCTGGAGAGAGAATTATACCTATCCACCGATGCGGTGAGAGAAGTTTTAGCGGTTCTTATAAGGATGGATTTAGGTTTGCGTTGGATAGAGGCTATGACTACATTTTCGAAATGGATGCTGATTTTTCACATCCAGTTGAAACACTGCCAAGATTAATAGATGAGTTAACTAACGCCGATGTTATAGTTGGCTCTAGATACATAGAAGGCGGAGACTTGAAAAATTTTTCTATAACAAGAAAAACGTTCAGCAAATTAGCGAATTTGTATTCAAAGGTTCTAACCAGAATTCCGATTAGTGATATAACATCTGGCTTTGTTGGATATAAAAGGGAAGTTTTGGAAAGTATTAACCTGGACAGTATAAAATCAGACGGTTACGGGTTTCAGATTGAAATGAAATATTGGGCATATAAAAACAACTTTTCTCTAAAAGAAGTACCCATAGTATTCATAGATCGTCTAAAGGGTTCCTCAAAATTGAGAAAAGAAATGATTTTGGAGGCATTTATTGTCTGTATAAAGCTGGCGTTAAGTGACAGATTTTGTTCCAAGCGAAGCTGGCGTTGACGATGGATTTTATTCCAAATGTTGAGAGAACGGCGCGGGGAAAACCTTGATTTTTCCCAACAGCTGTTCTATTCTTTATGTGTATGTAGCAGAAATCAGAGATTAAGAACTTTATTTGAATTGTTGTGAGGCAGGCGTGGCGGAATTGGTATACGCGTACGGCTTAGGACCGTATCCTTCGGGGTGTGGGTTCGACTCCCACCGCCTGCACCAAAGCCTATTCGTTGACTTTATTGGTTTTAAGGAAACGAGAAATCTTTGTTGTAGTATGGTTGTATGATGCGGCGCGAATTTTTTTTAGCCAAATAGTTATACTAGTCTGCAGTTGGCGCTGCTTATTAGCTTTGAAGCGCTATGTGCTGCTGAAAATCATTTTTCATTTGAAAGGGTGGGGAAGTTTCTTCTGTGAGGTAAAAATATGGCAAACAGAGTTAGCGAGGCAGATTTAGCCTTAAATGTTAAGATAGACACAGGAGAAAATCCCAATACTGCTCTTGAGACGCTGGAAAAAATCGCTAAAGCGCTTGGGATACCGCTTAGTGATTTATTTAAATGGGATTAATTGTGCCAATTCCAAAGAAAACAATTAAAGATTTGCCAAAAGTGGAAAGGCCAAGAGAAAAGTTAATACGTTATGGCCCAGAAAAACTTTCTAATTCGGAACTCTTGGCTATTCTTTTGCGCTCGGGAAAGAAGGGAGAAAATGTTGTAGAGCTGGCAGGTAAAATTTTAAAAAGATTTAGAGCTGATAAACTTCCTTATTTAACTTTTGACGAACTAAAAGAGTATCCCGGACTTGGACCAGCCAAAGCCTGTGAAATAGTCGCTTGTTTTGAATTAGGCAAACGCCTGCTAAAAGGTAAAAAAGCAAGAATCTATCTAGAACCAAAAGAAGTTTGGGAAGAATTAAAAGACATCAAAGATAATAAAAAGGAACACTTTGTTATTTTCTATCTTGACTCCCGCAATCAGGAAATCAAAAGAGAGATTATCTCTGTTGGCTCTCTCAATGCCAATTTAGTCCATCCCAGAGAAGTCTTTGAGCCGGCGGTAAGAAATTTAGCCGCTCAAATAATCTTAGCTCACAATCACCCCTCAGGAGACCCAGAGCCATCAGAAGATGACTTAACAATTACCAAAAGATTAGTAGAAGCTGGTAAAATTATGGGAATAGAGGTAATTGACCATATTATTGTAGTAAAAGATGGATTTTTAAGTTTTAGGGATAGAAACCTAATTTAGCGCTATGAGTAAAACAAATTACAAACCAATTGAAGAAAGGGTTAAAGCCGAGCCAGAAGATAGAGAGAACTATATTAGAGATTTCATTAGTAATCAATGGGTGAAAGCAACACCTGAAGAAACAGAAGCTGTACAAGTTTTTGCTAAGCAATTAGTAGAAGACTATGGTTATCCTAAAGCACATATTCAGACGAGGCCGCAGTTTAGAGTAAAAGTGCGTCCTTCTGACACACGCAAAGAATATCCCGTAGATATTGCTGTATTCAAAAATGAACAAAAAAGAGACGATGATTTGTATATCATAGTTGAATGTAAACAGAAAACTAGAAAAGACGGACAAACCCAATTGCAAGATTATTTAAGACTATCCAAAGCTGAGCTTGGAGTTTGGTTTAATGGTGAAGAAAGGCTGTTTATTAAAAAAGTTGAAAAGGAAGGCAAGGTTTTCTTTGAAGAAATACCAAATATCCCAAAGTTCGGACAAAGGGTTGAGGATATAGGAAAATTCAAGAGAAAAGACTTAAGGAAACCCCATAATCTTAAAGTTGTATTTAAAGCAATAAGAAATCACTTAGCTGGAAATTTCGTAGGTGCTACGAGAGATGAAGAATTGGCCAAAGAGCTTATAAATTTAATTTTTTGCAAAATTTATGACGAGCGATTTACTAAACCAGATGACATAGTAACTTTCAGAATAGGAGTAAATGAAGATTTACAAGAGGTTAAGGAAAGAATTTTAAATCTGTTTGAAAAGGTAAAGTCAAAATACAGTGCAATTATTGATGTAAGCGACAAGATAAATCTTGATGAACACGCAATTGCTTATGTTGTTGGAGAATTGCAAAATTATTGTTTGATTGAGTCAGAGAGGGATGTAATAGCAGACGCATTTGAAACCTTTATCGGTTATTCTCTCAAAGGAGAGCAGGGACAATTCTTTACACCTCGCAATATAGTTAAGCTAATGGTTGAAATCATAGATCCACAACCGGGAGAATTAGTAATCGATCCGGCGTGTGGCTCTGGTGGGTTTCTGGTAGAAAGTCTTAAACACATGTGGAATATACTTGAACAGCAGGCTAAAGAATATAAATGGACAGAATTAGCCTTACAGGAAGAAAAAATAGCGACAGCTATTCACAATATTAGGGGTATTGAAAAGGATAATTTCCTTAGTAAGGTTGCTAAGGCCTACATGGCTATTATTGGCGATGGTAAAGGTGGTATCTTCTGCGAGGATAGTTTGGAACGGCCTAGCGAATGGAAAAGTAAAACAAGGCAAAATATTTCTCTAGGCAAGTTTGATGTTCTACTAACAAATCCACCGTTCGGCAAGGACATAAAAGTAGTAGGCGAAGATAAATTAAAACAATATCAACTTGCTTATAAATGGAAAAAAGAAAAAGGTGGATATATTAAAACCAATACATTGAAAAAAGAAGAGGCGCCACAAATTATATTTATAGAAAGATCATTGCAATTTTTGAGAGACGGAGGACGAATGGGGATTGTATTGCCAGAAACATTTTTACATGCTCCCAATTCAAAATATGTACTAGATTTTATTGTTAGAAATAATAATATTACTTGGGTGATTGATCTTCCGCATAATACCTTTAGACCCCACAATAATGCTAAGTGTGTAGTTATTATTCTTGAGAAAAATGTTAAACAGCAAGACGAGATCAATATGGCAGTGGCAGAAGAAATGGGCCATAACCATCAAGGCAAAGAGATATATAGATGGGATTATAAAAATAAGCGGATCAACAGAGACGAAATTTGGGATGATATACCCCTAATACTTCAAGAATTCAAAGAGAATAAATTTAAAAAATATTGTTTCAAGGTGAAAGCAAAAACCTGTATAGAGAAAGGCATATTTGTTCCTAGATACTATTGGCAGAACAAAATTAAAGAAATTGAGCAACTTGCAAGAGAAGAAAATTTGGATTTGGTTCCAATAAGAGAATTGATTGATAAAAAAATTATTACTTATTTTGATGGTCACGGATCTCCTCCCGCAGAATATAAAGGTATGGGGGAGTGTCCTTATATACGAGTTAAAGATATTGTTAATTGGGAAATATACAAAGATCCGACCGCAAAAATTCCAGAAGATATTTATCTTCAGAAAAAAGGTGGTAACAAACAGCTCAAAAAATATGATGTGTTATATGTCAGGCGTGGGAGTTATCGTATAGGTAGCGTAGCTATGGTGTCCCAATTTGACACAGAGGTGTTACTTACTAGGGAAATTTTGGTATTGAGGGTTATTAAAGAAAATAATGAATACGATTTAACACCTTTTTATCTACTCTACTTATTATCTCACCCATTAGTTTCTATGCAGTCTTTTAATAAAATCCTAATAGAGACTACGCTTCCAAATATAGCGGATCGCTGGAAGGAGCTCCGCTTGCCTATTAGCAGAGACAGAAAAGAGCGATTAAGAATTTCTAAAAGAGTCGAAAGTATTATGGAAAATAAATGGAAGGCAATCGCAGAGATTGAAGGAATAAAAAAAGAGTTAGGTGGTCTCACAACATAAATGTATTTTATGGCTTCTATAAATCTTTCAATAAAATACAGACCAGTAAAAATTGGTTTTTTAGTGCGTGATGGTTCTATTGAGGATT
>CAYWAL010000005.1:0-26526 GCA_964456605.1 uncultured Candidatus Saccharibacteria bacterium
GGTCTATTAACAAAAACTTTTTAAAGAGCTCTTGTTGTTTATTCTTGTTTTGTTGGCATGTTGGCAGCAAGAAGAAATGCTTCAGCCAGAATACGCAACTCTCTTGAGCTCGTATTCCTGTACTTTTTCCAATCCCAACGGTGGAGATTTTTTGCAATCTCCCTACGGCTATTAATAAAATCTATGACTTTCTTTACAGCTTCTCTTTCTGCACAGTACTCATTCATTCGCGGGATTGTCACCTGGGTTAACCCCAGGACGAGAACTCTTTCTTGCATTTTCATTTCTTTCACTTTCTCACCTCCCCGTCAGCCGTTTCCGCTATAAAATCATAAAAAGCAACGGCCGACGGGCAGGAGAGGAAAACTCCTACTCTCTAATTGCCTCTCCCGTCTTGTAGTAATCAAACTCTGCCTTATTGATTGTGATAATGGAATTCCAGTCATAACGGCGGGCATTGAACGCCTCCGCGCTTGTTATCCATCTCTTAGTGGTTCCATTTTCCACAAGATACACTTTATAATCGCCAGCCAGCCTTACAAGATTGGATTCAGGATAGAAGTCCATCTCTTTCTTGCTGATCACTTGCACATCTTCCCACTTATTGTTATAGGAAGCAAACACTTCTGGGTTTGGTATGCGCTTTCTAATTCCTCTGGGATCAAGATAGTATACATCGTTTTTTCCACTTTCTTTAATCAAGTGCGCCCTGCGATATTTGTCAATTGTGGACCTTGGCACCTCTTTTACATCGCTCCAAGAAAAGCCGTAATCAAGAAAGATTTCAGGATTTGGAATATGCCTTATAATTCCATTTACCACAAGGTAAACTTTATAATCTCCAACAGCTCTAATCAAGTTGTCCTCATAATTTGGAATCTCGTTCAGCTCTTGCTTGCTGATCTCAACAATGTTGTCCCACTTGTAACCGAGTGTTTCAAACACTTCTGGAGTTGGAATCCACTTTTTCTTATTGTTTATGATGACATAGACTCTGATATTGTTGGGAGTCTTGATGAGAGTTCCATCTGAATAATTCGGGAGTTGAGAAGAAAGGAGAGTGATTGTGTCAGAAACTGGCTCGGAAACATTGCCAACTGCATCGCGGAACTTTGCATAGACTGTTTTCAATCCTGGACCTGGAGTCAATGTCCAATTTTTGGAGGAATCATAAACTTCCCAACTTGCTCCCGTAAAATCAGGATCGTTTGATATTGCCATCCATTCCGCTTCTTCTGCGGATAAATTCAGGACAACCGAAGCGCTCGTTGTTGTGTCCTCTCCTTCGTTAATTGTGATGGAAGTGTTGGTAGGCGGTGTCGTGTCAGAGATATGCGGCGTTCCTCCCTCTTCGCCTTCTACAGCATATCCTGCCATATAAGCGTCAAAGTCTGTAACTTCCACAGTAAGCAGATTTCCATTCAAGCTGTAAGTGTAATCTGAAAGAGGACTTGTTTCCCACTTATTGCAGAACGCAGAATTAAAGTTCCAATCCGTGCAGTGCAGAATGCGATTTACAGAGGTATCTGTCAGAACAAATGTTATCTCTGCCCAGTCAAAAGAAAAGTCATTATCATCAAGCGCTATCAAAGACGATTTTGCTTCAATAGATGAAGGAGTATTAGTGTATGTTCGCACAAACTGAGGAGATATTGTGGTATCTTTTATTATGGTCACTCCCTTAAGAAGAAGGACATCGCTTGTTGGAAGAGAATACCTTACGTCGTCCTTTTCTCCCGCCTCCTCCTCAATTTCTTTTTCTTCATTTTCATTCTCAAATTCTTCTTCTGGCAGCTTCTCCTCTTCTCCCTTATAAACTTTCACTTTGGCGTTCTTTATGGTTTTGTTCGATTCATCTCTTATTTTCAAAGTAAGTCTGCATTTTAGAGTAGCTTGCACTATGTTGGATAATTCTGATATATTGCCTGCTTCGTCGGAAGACTTCATCGCAAAATAATAGGTCGTTCCTGAAGCTAAAGAGTTTACAGCAACATTTTGGGAGCTGCCAGCTGCTTTTGGCTTTGGAGGAGATGGATTTTTAATAGGAACTGCACTGCTCCACCACGCTTGTTTTTCTTCAGAAGAAGCAGAATCAGATATTGCTGTTGTTGAATATCTGACTTCATAGCTGTGAGCTGTCCCAACATTTCCGTCATCTCCCGGCGCTGTCCAGTTCAATTGCAAAGTGTGATTGCTGATATTGGAAACACTTAAATCAGTAATTTGGGAAGGGGGAACAGTATCCACATCGGCCAGAATAACAACAGAATATTCCCCAGCTGGTCCATTGTCTGTCCCATCGCTGGGAGTGGCAATACACTTCCAGGTGTCGCCTACCGAGGTATAGTCGGCAGAAACTGTATTTGTCATCTGTCCTGCTTGATCTACTCCATTCTTCTGCCAAGCATAGGAATAGGTTATTTCATCTCCATCCGCGTCAGTTGATCCTGAAGCGGCGCAGACCAAATCGTCTGAATCGTGAGCAGGGTTCGTGACGGTAACAGTCGGCTGAGTTGGAGCCGAATTTGAAATTACAAGAGGATCTGAAGTCATTGGATCCCCGTCCACATTTCCATCATTGGGAGTCACAGTTACTGTGATTACATCGCCTTTGCTGAACCTGTTTGAGTTGAGTGTTGACTTGTTTGCTCCATTTATATCCGCTCCGTTTTTATGCCACTGATAGGTATAGGTTATTTCATCCCCATCATTGTCCGTCGCAGTTGGGTTTGCTGTCAAATCTGAATCAGTATATGCCGGATCAGGTGTTATTGTCACAGAGACCATTACCGGTGGGGAATTCCTATCTACTGTTATTGTGTAGGGACTAAGATAGTCATTGAAGATGTTGCCTGCCGCATCTTGTACTTTTGCTTTTATTCTGTATTCGCCATCAACAAGCGTGCCGCTGGAAAGAGAGCCGTCCCAGGTTTCCGAGCAACTCGCGCCGCCATCACAGCTTCCAGCGGGATAGTAAATTTTATATATTCCGCTGTCGTCAACATTCTCTATCTTGATAGAAGTCCATTCCACATTTTCACTGGCGGTAATTGCTATTGCGACAGTTTCTCCCGCATCGGGGTTAAAAGTAACACTGCTGGATCCTCCGTTCAAAGTGTAGCTGTCTATTGTTGGAGCGGTAGTGTCAATAATAATATCTTTGTTGTACCCCAAAGAACGGATCTCCCCCGGGTTGGCAAGAGTCAAATCTGCATCATTGCCTGCCAAGTCCCTTATTGTCCCTCCGTTCAATGTCAGTGAATTACTGGTCTTATAGTCCAGATCAGCGCTCACATCTCCATCTTGAACAGTGTAGGTGAAAGTTAAAGTGTCTGTTCCAGAGCCTGAAGAATAGACTGCCGCTTGGTCAACGCTTCCTGTTTCCAGTTCCAACTGCGGAGCGCCGCTTGCTGTTACCGCCTCACTAAAAATCACGCTGATATCAATAACATCTCCCGCTTTGTAGGCTCCATTGGCGGTAGAGGAAGTGACATTGGTGACAGTTGGCGGAGTGGTATCGGAAGCTCCCACAGTAATAGAATTGTTTGTCAAGGTATACTCCAAAGCGTTCCCGTTCGGATCCGAGAAAACAAGGTCGTTAGTAGTAGTTCCATGATTTGCGTCTGGCAGTCTCAAATATGAAGTTCCAGAAACTCCTGTTTTGGCAGTCATATCAATGGTCGCCAAAGTGAAAGGGGTGGAGGCAAACACACTTCCTGTTGGACTGGCAGTAATCCAAGACCCAATAAGCCCCGCATTATTGTCTATACCAGGAGAACACCACGGTCCCGTGCCATCGCAGTTGTCACTCCAAAAAGGATCCACATCCACTTGAAATGTCACGCTGTTCGCCTCAACAAGCGAGGGATCAAACTCAAAATTTGTTTGAATTCCCGCAATATCGCTCACTCCCTGCGGATCAACAACTATATCAACAGTAAAAGATTCACCCGGCAAAACTGTTGTTGACGAGGGCACAATTGAAACCAGAATTGGACCTGCCGCTTTTGCCTTCTGTGAAATTGTCAGAATCGGCAACAACGGCGCCAAAGCCACAAAGACAGCCAGCGCTAAAGCTGCTATTAGAATAAATTTTTTTTCTGCGGCTTTAATTTCTTTCATACGCTTGATTAACTAATTACTTGTCCCTCCATCGCCCCTCCAAGCAACGCAATGTGCGCAATGAATTGTGTAATGAATAAATGCGGTTTTTCAGCATCTACTGAGTATCTTTTTTTTCAACATTAACAGAAAAACAAAGAAAGCAACCTCCCTTGGTTGCTTTCTTTGTTTTTGCCTAACAGATTGCAATTCACGTTATTGAATAGTCTTACCAGACCTAATTTGGAAGATTATGATAAATTCCTGATCACCCAACAGGGCAGGCTAGCAGATACTAAAAAATTTGTCAAGACTTTGCACAAGTCCATAACATTTTCCTGGAAATGCAACAAAATAATACACAAGGTCCCAGTGTCCGTGGACACTAGGTGTCTAGAAACATTAAATGTCAGGGATCGTTGGAACATTTTGCTTCCTGCCGCTTTTTACTTAACCAGCGTCCTTGGTTAAAAATGGCCAGCAGAAAAATTCAAGCTGAACAAAAACAGGCGATTTTTTCCGTCATTCTCATTATTGCTGCTTCGGACTAAGAAGCATTGGCAACATTTCTAAAATCAGTAAAATAAAAGCAAAGGCGCTTTAATTTTTCATATCTTGTTTTTACAAGAGTTCCATCTTTGATAAACAGAAGTCCCAACAAAAGTCTGGGTCAGAGAAAACAAAATTATCCAGTTTTCTTTGAATCCTCACTTTCATAAGGACTCCGCTTTGATAAACTTGCTTTTTCTTATACTAAGAATTCTTTTCATACCACTATGAAAAACCAAGAAATTGCTAGTATTTTTTATGAAATTGCCGACTTTCTGGAAATGGAAGGAACTAAGTTTAAGCCTTCGGCATATAGAAAAGCGGCTGTTACTTTGGAGACTTTGGAAGAAGATATAGAAGAAGTTTTTAAAAAAGGCGGAAAAAACGCTTTGAAAAAAATTCCAGCAGTAGGAGAAAGTATGGCAGAAAAGATAGAGGAATACTTAAAAACAGGAAAGGTGAGGTACTATGAAAACCTGAAAAAGAAAACGCCGGTTAGAATAGAGGAATTAACGGCAATTGAGGGAATAGGTCCCAAAATGGTAAAGGTTCTTTATCAAAAGTTGGGAGTCAGAAATATAGAAGATTTGGAAAAAGCGGCAAAGAATCATAAAATTGCTCCTCTGGCTGGTTTTGGCGACAAGACAGAGAAGAATATTTTGGAAGGGATTAAATTTCTGAAAAAAAGCAAGGGAAGATTTCTGTTGGGAGATATTTTGCCTAAAGTAAAAGAAATTGAAGGAGAACTCAAAAGTTTGAAGGAAGTGGAGAAAATTTCAGTAGCAGGTTCGGTAAGGAGAAGAAAGGCAACAATTGGCGATGTTGATTTTCTGGTTGTGGCAAGCAATCCAAAAAAAGTGATGGATTTTTTTGTTTCTTTGAGCGGGATTGAGAAAGTTTGGGGAAAAGGGACCACCAGATCTTCAGTTAGGATGAAGGAAGGTTTTGATGTGGACTTGAGAGTGGTTTCAAAGAAAAATTATGGCTCTGCTCTTCAATATTTCACCGGTTCCAAACAGCATAATATTGCGGCAAGAAAAATAGCCATAGAAAAAGGATTGAAGCTGAATGAATATGGAGTCTTCAAAGGAAAGAAATGGGTCGCTGGCAGGACTGAAGAAGAGGTTTATGAAATTTTGGGGATGGATTGGATTCCACCTGAACTAAGAGAAAATCAGGGAGAAATTGAGGCGGCTCTTGGAGGAAAGTTGCCAAAGATTATTGGTTATGAAGAGATCAAGGGAGACTTGCATTGTCACATAAAGTGGCGGGGAAAGTGGGATGGAGGAGCGAACACCATTTTTGAAATGGCAAGGCAAGCGATAGAAATGGGATATGAGTATTTGGGAATTGCTTCTCATACAAAGTTTTTGAAAATTGAGCATGGACTGGACGAAAAGCAGTTGGAAGAAAGAAACAGAGAGATTGACAGGATTAACCTAAAGCTCAAGGCTCAAAAGTTGAAATTCAAAATCCTGGCAGGTTGTGAAGCAAATATTTTGAATGACGGCTCAATTGATATTAAAGACGAGACGTTGAAGAAGCTGGATTTTGTCATAGCTGGAGTCCACTCAAATTTCAAAATGCCGAAAGAAAAGATGACTGAGCGAATAGTTAGAGCAATGAAAAATCCAAATGTTGATATTATCTCTCACCCAACAGGCAGAATTTTGAAAAGAAGAGACGAATATCAAATTGACCTTGGCAAAATTTTGAGGGTGGCAAAAGAGACAGGAACAATTCTGGAGATTAATTCTTATCCTGAGAGATTAGACTTATCTGATCATAACATCAGGAGATGCAAGGAAGAAGGAGTAAAAATGATAATCAATACAGATTCTCATCACAAAGATCAAATGAGGTTTATTGAATTTGGAATTTCGCAAGCCCGCCGCGGCTGGGCAGAAAAAAAAGACATTGTCAACTGCTGGCCGCTGGAAAAATTATTGATGTTTTTCAAAAAATAGGAATGGATAAAAAGAAAGATATGCTCCTGCTGTCAATAAATCATTATTCCAAGGCAACTTCAACCTGAATGGACAAGATTTTCTGGTCACGAAATTTCTTGTCAGAGAGCAATATAAGAGTAATATAAATAATTAGGAGTAAGAGAAACGGGTTTCAGCGTAATTTTTGAGGTAGAAAAGAATTCTTGTTAGAATGACAACGTGAGATAGTTGCCAGTTTTTAGAAAATAATACATAAGAATCTAGTAGAAAATAAAACTATGAAAAATCCAATAATTGCCAAAGTTAAAAGCGAGGTTCATAAGGTAATTGTGGGAAAAGACGATATTATTGAATTTCTCTTAATTGCCATTGTAGCCAAAGAACATGTTCTTCTTGAAGGAGTGCCCGGCATTGCAAAAACAAAAATGGCAAACACACTGGCTAAAGTGCTTAATCTGGAATTCAAAAGAATTCAGTTCACGCCTGACCTTCTGCCTTCTGATATTACCGGCACAATGATTTACAATATGGCGATTCGGGAATTTGAACTCAAAAAAGGGCCGGTTTTTACCAATCTTCTTCTGGGAGACGAAATCAACCGCGCTTCTCCCAAAACCCAGTCGGCTCTTTTGGAATGTATGCAGGAAAAACAGGTTACCATTGGAAATAATACCTATAAACTTCCCGTTCCTTTCATTGTTTTGGCAACCCAAAATCCTCTTGAAATGGAAGGAGTTTATCCTCTTCCTGAGGCTCAGGTAGACAGATTTCTTTTCAAGTTAAATGTCAATTACCCGACAAAAGAAGAAGAAATCCAACTCATCCAATATTGTCCCTACAAGACAGAATATCTGGAAAAGGTCTTGACCGCTGAGGAAATAATGAAACTTGGCGAAGAGGCAAAAAATGTCAAAATAACCGATGAATTAATAAGATACATTGTCAACATCGTCAGCGCCACAAGAAATCACAATCAGGTTTATTTGGGAGCAAGTCCGCGAGCCACCATCGCTTTTCTTGAAACTTCAAAAATTGTTGCTTTGTTTGAAGGAAGAGATTATGTTTTGCCCGATGATATAAAAAAATTAAGTTTTCCTATTCTCCGCCACCGCCTTATTTTAACATCTGAGGCAGAAATGTCGGGAATAAAACCAGACCAAATTATCTCTAACATTCTCAGCACAATCCCGGTGCCAAAATCTTTCGCTTCAAAATATGATTGAAACACAGGGTTTTGTTTTTATTATCTTCTCTCTCGCTCTGATTTATTTAGGTTCCTCCTTTTATGTTCTCCCTTTAGTTTTAGCAGGTGCTGTTTTTCTTATTTATTTTTTAATCTACCACCTTCATTTTAGTCAGAGAGTTGCTTTTTTATCAATTAAACCGAAACGGGAGTTTGAAATAAAAAGCGCGCCAGTAGGCAGTCGGGTAAAATATAAAATAAAGGTGTCCAAAAACATTCCCTACCGTTTTGTGTTAAAAGACATATTACCTTCCGGGATAGAAAGAAAAGATCAACAGAAAGACAATCTCAGCTTGTCAGGAGAAGAAGGAAAAATCTCTTTTCAAAGAAAAGACAAACAATTTTACGAATTTGAGTATATTATTACCGCAAGAGAGCGTGGTTTCTACTCTATAGGTCCAATGAAAATAAAGTTATTTGACAATCTCAATTTGTTCTCCTGCAAAAAAACTCTTCAAGTTATTGACGATGTTCTTTTCTATCTCACTGTTTCAGCCGGAAAAAAACTTGATATTTATCTTAAAAGAAGATTCTACGAATTGACCCAAGGATTGAGAAAATCTTGGTACAGAGGGGTGGGAACTGATTTTATTGATTTAAGAGAATATAATCCCGGAGACGACTTGCGTCTCATTGACTGGAAAGCGACTGCCAGAAATGAAAAACTTTATGTAAAGGAATATGAAGAAGAAAAGAAGAGAAGAGTAGTGATATTGATTGATGTGGGAGAAAAAATGTTTAGTGGAGGAGAAAAGACAATAATGGACAGCGCCATCAAGGCAGTTATGGTTTTAGCCTATATCGTTCTTAATCATGGAGATTATTTTGGTTGTCTTGCTTTTTCTTATGAAATCAAAAGTTTTATCAAATTGGACACGGGGAAAAAACAATACCAAAGGTTGATTAATATGCTTTCTGCTATATCTCCATCAGGAGAAACCAGAACAAAAGAGGCTCTTATCAGGCTTAAGAAAATTTTTAGAAAAAATTCCCTAATTATAATCATCTCCAATCTGTCCGATAAAAAGTCTTCAATTGAAGCAATAAAAAAAATAAAAGCCGATGGAAATCCTGTAATCGTAATCTATCCCTTTGAACCGTTTTTCTCTCCCGCAGAGAAAAGAAACCGTTTGGAAAATCTTGTCTTTGAGGCGTTAAGAGAAAAATTTATGAACGATGCATTGGATATTCAGCGTCACCTTAAAATAATCGGAGTACCGATGATTATTACAGGACCAGAGGATTTTGAAGAAAAAATGATTAGACAGTTTATTAAGACCTTTAACGCTTCTTCTCTTGCAATTTCTTCTTAAAAATCAATGAAAATGACAATAAAGAAAAAATATCGCAGAAAATTAAAATTAAGTATCTTCTTGCTGCTGATAATTCCGCTTGCCGTTTTTTTCTTGAATCTCGGCGAACTTGCTTCTGCTAAAGCCTCTGGTCAGAAAGCAGAATTACCTTTTAAGACGCCTTATGATGAGATTCCTGATTATAACTATCCTTACTTAATCCCGCCGCCGAAGATGATTTCAGCAGGTCCTGGAGGAATGAGAAGGCAGAAAAAAATGGGTCCTCCAAAACTCTTTTTCGTGGTCACTCCCGCTAAACCCAACATCTACTGGAAAGAAAGAACCTACGACTTTTATACCGGCGATGGATGGCTGGAGCAAAACATTAATACAAAGGATTTTGAAAAGAACAAAAAATCATCTCAAGAACCGCTGAAATTTAATGTTTACAGATTTCTAAAAAGGGGCCATTACAAATTGGATCTAATAAAACCTTTTACCATTCAATCCGATATTAAAAAAGACAGCTTCAAAGTAATTCCTTCCGAGGAATACCGTCTCTCCCTGAATGCCTACGGCGACTATGTTCTAAATATAGATTTGGACAAGGATGCTGCAATAAAATACACTGCTTTATATTACCCTCCCGATTTTGATATTAATCAGGCTGGCAGTCTGGAAGATGTGCCAACTAAAATAAAAGAAGTTTACACTCAACTGCCCCAAGATTTTCCTCAAACATTAAAAGACATTGCTCAAAATATCAAGAAAAAAGCAGACGGTCATCTTTCTGAAGAAATTCTGCTCACCTATAAGTTTGTTCAGGAAAATGTTGAGTATGATATAAATTGGGGAGAAGGAGAGACAATTCCGCCCGGATACGATATGGCTCTTTGGACCTATGAAAATAAAAAGGGAATTTGCACCCATTTTGCCACTCTTTTTATCGCTTTAGCCCGTGCTCAAGGAATTCCTTCCCGACTGGCGGTTGGCTTTGCCGGCGGCAAGGTAAAAGAAAACAGTGTTTTCATTTATTCAAGTTACGCCCACGCTTGGGCAGAGGTCTATCTTCCGAACTTCGGCTGGATACCCATTGATCCCACCAAGGGAGCCAAAGTTAAAAACGGTCCGCCAAAAAATAAATTTGACACTCCTCCAGAGTGGTCAAACGGAGGCAATGTCAGACCAGACCTAAAATTTACTCTGGATAATGAATACGAAAAAGAGAAGGAGAAAGAGAAAGGAAATAAAAGCGATAAAAATGGCAGCAATAACGGCGGAAAAGGCAGCGCTGGCGGCAAAGGAGGCAAAGGAGGAGGAGCCAACGGAGGCGGATTCAATGGCGATATCAATCAATTGAAAAATCTGGACAAATGGTTTGACAGCGAAGATCTTGAAAAACTCCAAAAGGAACAAGAGCAAACTCAACAAGGCAGCGAAAAGAAAAATGACAACAAAACCGTACCCGAAAATAAAAGTAAGGAAGAAAAGGAAAGAAATAATTTAATTTCTGAACTGGCAAAAAATGCTTCCCGCGCCATAAAAGCCAATAAAGGCGGCTTTCTCCTTTTTGTTTTGGCAGTATTTATAGCTGTTCTTTCTTTGTTTTACTTCAGAAAACCTGCTCCATCTAAAACCAAAGAATTGGAAGAGAAAATCAAGCAAAGAATAAAAGAAATAAAAAAATTCGTGGACATTGCAAAAGTAATTGAAAAAGTTAAAGTTCTGGGTGAAAAGTCCCAATATAATGCTGCTATTGTTTACGGATATAATGAAATTGCTGACTACATCGCTTATATTTTTGACTTGTTTAATGATCCCGCCCTTACTGCTCGTGAATTTGAGAATGTGGTAAATCAGATTAAAACAATCAGGTCGTTAAATATAATTGTTGAAAATTTTGAAAAAGCGAAGTATTCAAAAGAAAACTCAAAAAAGGATTATGACGAATTCTTGGAAGCGCTTTATCAGATAGCCAAACAGACTCAAAAATGAAAACGATTTTCAAAAAAATTTTTCTGCTGACAGGCATTTTATTCTTTGGTTTTATTCTTGTCTTGATTGCCAACAAGGTTTATCTTACCCCTCCCTCTTTTTCTGTGGAAAATAATTTTTACTTGGGATATTCAGAATTCTATAATTCTCTGAAAGGCGCCGGCTACATTGTAAAAATTGAACCTGCAAATTTTAACAACATCGCTTATTTTGGAAGAGGAGTTCTCTGGATAATCTTCTCGCCGACAGAGAATTATTCTCTCAAAGAAAAAGAAGAAATTAAAAAATTTGTAAGCCGAGGCGGGATAGTGCTTTTCGCTTCAAGAAAACCATCGGCCGTGGCTGAAGATTTTGGTATTAAAGTCCTTGATTCACCCTTGGTGGATTACAATTCTTACCATAAAAGACAGGACTTGCCCATCCTGCCTGCCTCTGTTGACGGAAAAACTTTCTATTATCTTGTTTATAAGTTTCCTTCAGTAATCAAAGAATTTCCTTCGCAGGCAAAAATTATCAGCAAGAGCTCCTCTGTAAGTTTTGTTGATGTAGACAACAATGGAAAAATAACAACAAAAGACTTACATGGCCCATTTCCTGTTATTGTAAAAGTCAGTCAACAAAAAGGTTTTTTTATACTCTCTACTGATCCTGCCATATTCTCCAATGATCTTATCGGACGAAAAGATAATCTTAAATTTGCTCTTAAACTAATTTCTTCATTAAACCCTCAATTAATCATTTTTGATGAAAGTCATAGCGGATTTTCTAATTTAAGCAATGCTGCCGAGTTTTTAATTTTGATAAGTAAATTTGTTAAAGACCAAGGGGTATTTGTTCTTATAACTCTTCTGGGTATATTTTTCTTCGGTATGCGGAAATTTCTCAACTCCAGAGAGAAGAAAAAGAAATTTCCTGAAATTGAAAAGAGACCAACTGAATATTCTACCTTGGCAAAAAGGATACTGGCAAAATATGGGGACAATTTTTATACTAGGCAATGGATTGTTCTGATGAACTACCGAGAATTTAGAAGAAAAATTTCGCTTAAATTAGGAATTGACGAGAAAAAAGAATTTAACAAAAAGGTGGTGTTCTCTCATCTCAACTTGTCGGGAGAAGAAAAAAATATTTTGGAATCTTTGATTGATTTAGGCGAAAAACTGGAAAAGGGAGATAAATTGAATATAAGTTCCAGACAAATGTTAGAAATAATCAAACACCTGAAAAAAATAGAAAAGAATTTATGAACTTGGATGTTTCTCCGGAAAAATTCAATTTTTCTTCTCTTAGGCCATCTGTTTTGTTTTTGTCTGCCGCCGGGGTTTTTATGGGAACGGCTTTGATTCTTAAAGTAAAACTCATATATCTGATATTAGCTTTGGCAATTCTTATTATTGCCGACAGAACAAAAACAAAATCTTTAGGCTATTTGTCTTTGATTCCCTTTGCTTTCTCTGTCTGGAAGATAAATACTCTTGCGCCGGCTGACATATCTTTGTTTGTCATAGGATTTGTTTGCACTTTTATCTTTTTGATGCAATTTTTTCTTTCTGGGCGAAAAGAAACAAATCCAGCGGTCCCAATTATAAGCGGAATTGTGTTTATATTCTTCTATTATTTGTTTTCAATGTTAAGTTTCCGCCTCTTTTCTTCCCTTTTAATAGTTTCTCCTTTTGGTGTTCTGTTTGTTCTTCTAATTGTTGTCTTTTTAAGAATTCAATATTTTCTCTGGAAAAGAATATGAAACTGATTTTAACCGAAAACAAAAGACAATTTCGTCTGCTTCTCTGCTTTCTGCTGTTGTTAATTATTTCCTTTGTTTTTGTCTCCAACAAAGAAGCTTTAGCCGTTGATTCTAAATTACCCATCACTATTCGGGAAAGAGCCGGCAGGACTCTTCTCAATTATCCTGTTTTAGTTGAACTTAACAGAAAAAACTTTTCATTTGACAACAATTTCAACATTGCCTTTCTTGATAAGAACGGCAACAAACTCAACTACTGGATTGAAAAATGGGACCCAGCAAATGAAGAAGCGGCAATCTGGGTTAAAATCCCCCGCCTTGAAGCCAAACAAACTGAAACTATCTATTTAGTCCAGAAATCTGATTTGACCAATGAAAGCAATGGTGATGAAACGTTTGAATTTTTTGATGATTTTAACGATAACTCTATCGACCAAGGAAAGTGGATGATTATCAATGATGAGTGCGACCAGAAAGAATGCTGCAATTGGGGTCATTGCGGAAACTGTTGTTCTGATTGTAAAAATGCCAAAGTGACCGAAGAAGAAGGATTTCTAAAAGTGGAAGGGGCTGGTAATTGCTGCTGGTGTACTAAGGGGGTGGAAAGCAAAAAAACGTTTTCCAACTTCAAAATTGTTGCCAGATACCGAGATGCGGGTGACTGCTGGGCTTGGGCTGATAAATGGCAGAACAGTTTTATGGCAGGGAAGTATAGAGGACCTTCGGTAGGATTTGAGCGGGGAGAAGATAAGTGGATTTATAGTTATAAACTGGATAACAAAAAACCGAAATCGGAGGTGTTTGACACTCTTTATAATTCAAACTGGCATAGAATTGAAATTGAAAAAAATAACTCCCAATGGGAAATAAAAGTTGACGGCCGGTTCAGAAAATCGTTTTCTCCGATAACAAATGACAGGAATAAAATTTATTTCTCCGCCCATGTTGCCGAAGTTGCCTCCGGCTGCCCAGGCGCGGCTGCTTATCTTGATTGGGTCGCTGTAAGAGATTATGTGGATCCGGAACCTGAAGTGAATTTTGAGAATAATTTAGTAATTGAAAGAAATTCTATTGCCGTTGTCAGAAAAAACAACATTTTTTTAGTAAGAGGCAAAATTTTAAGCACCTTTAAGAAAGACCTTCATAATGTTGAAATTGGAGTCTATAATGCCAACCCGCACGAAGATTACTCCCAAGAATTAGAAAGAAAAACTTTGACGGTAGTGAAAGCCGAGAAAGAGACCGAGTTTGAAATTACAATAAAAGTCTCATCGGTAAAGAAAAAAAATCCAAAAATCCTCTACCTTTTTCTTGACCCTGACAATAAGATAAAAGAAAGCACAGAGGATGATAATTTAGCCAAAGCGCCTCTTCCAAAAGGGATTATAAAAATCGTCTGGCCCTTAATTGCAAGTATTATCTTGTTGAGCGGATTTATTTTACTGACCTTCTTTCTCTACCGCCTGAAAAAAATTTTTGATTTAAGAAAGGAACAGGTAAGGTCTTCTGTGAAAACAAAGCATTGTCTTGGCTGTGGTATGATAATTGAAAGAGAAAGACAAAAATGTCCTGTTTGCGGCTCAACCTCCTTTGAGAATATCAACTGATGTTCAAATTTATCTCTTTTTTGCTCACGGGTCTCTGTTACGCATTAATTATAAAAGGGTAAAGTTCGATTATCCGAACCAAAAATGTTTAATTACTAGCTTAAATAAAAGATTTTCTTGTTCTTTTGGGGATAATTTTCTGTGATTGTGTCTTGAAGAGGGCACCTGAATCCCGTCAAGGTCGGCAGTGACAAACTCACCACGCCATTTCTGGCATGATGCACTAACACACCATTTCTGGTGTGGTCTATTGTATAATCCGTATAACTGGACCACAGCAGAAATGCTGTGAATATAGGTTTTGCAGTTATAAAAACAATGAGTTGACAAAACAGACACGGCATCTCTGGTGTGATCCGTCTATCAAAAGAATTTGGATCGCAGCAGAGATGCTGTGAATAATCACACCGCCTCCGGCGTGATCCCGCGGTCCAAAACAATGTTTTTTGGACACCCAGCGTCCGCGAGAAGACACTGGATGTCTTGTGTGCTATTTTGTTGCATTCCCAGAAAAGTGTTATAGACCTAATTACTATGAGCAAAAAAGGACTCTGCTGTTATGAAATTATTAAACGTTGCCTGATACAAGAACTTACCGAAAAAGAAGGAGTAGAAATTCTTTCCTTATCTCTTCGTCAAGTACAAAGATTAAAGCAAAAAGTAAGAGAAAAAGGAGCTTGGGAACTAATCCATGGCAACTGAGGTAAATCTAGCCATAATAAAGTACCAGAAAAAGAAAAGGAAAAAATTAAAATGCTCCTTCATAAATAAATACTACTCCGACTTTAAGCCTATACTCAGCGAGTGAGAAACTTAAAGAACTTCATAACTCTTGCCTTCTTTTAGCTGTTGATAAGGCTACTGGCTTCCTTTCAAACTAACAAACCAAATTAACAAAAACACGACATCTTAACTTCCTGCTGATATGACTATGCAAAAGTTGATATTAAGTTGACATCAGCAGGTTTTTCTGCTACCTAAAAGCACGGGGAGCAGCACTCTCCTGCTCTTAATAAATAGAAGGAGGTGAGAAAATAAAAACAAACAAGGCAGCAGTAGCGGTAGCAATAGCAATGTTAACGGTAATATCAGCACCAGCAACAGCAGCAGCTGTCAGCGGAAACTTTACAAGAGAAGAAATAATAATTCCCTTAGGCATCCCCTTGAAGTTTCAGTATGGCTCAAACGAGCCATGCACCCAGCAGTGGATCTTGGACGGCAAAACAATAATCACCACAGACTACATTACTCTCTATAACTTCTCCTACACTTTTTTAAATCGATCAGATGTAGGAGAACACAATCTCACAGTGATAATCACCGACGAAGCTGGAAATTTCAATGGATCGTACATCAACATCAGCGTAGGATCTCTGCTGGTTGTAAATAGCACCAGTGCTCTTAATCTTAATGTAACACTGCAATCTGTCCTAGCGGCGCCAGAGGAGAATTTCACCATTAACATTACGTTTGACCCGCCGCTTGCAAAGTTCCCAAAGCTCCTCCAAATGGAGGGGACTAGTGAACTGCTATATTTACTGAAAAAGGATGAGAGGGGTCACTACCGTGGAGAATGGTTAATCAATGAATCCAATTCCAGCGTGTTCATCACAAGGCATCCTGCCAATAACAGCAACGGCACCTTTCTGGCGTCATTGTGGCTGAATGCCACTGTTGCCAGGAACCTAGCAGGCACGGAAGTTCCAATCAATATTACAAATGCCGCTGTGACAATTTCACCACGCTATGACATAAACGGTGACTTCATTGTTAATGTCGCCGATATGACAGTGCTAAGACAGCATTACGGTGAAACAACAAGTCCGCCATATCCAAGATACGACATCAATGAGGACGGCATTGTGAACATCGCTGATCTAACAATTCTAAGAAATCATTACGGTGAACAAATTCCCACAGTGTAGTCTAATCTCTGCCATAAATACAAAAAGAAGAAAGAGTAATCTTTTTCTACATTACTCTTTTTTTTGTTTTTGCTTTTCTGTTATATCTGTTATAGTACGGATATCTTGTCTTGACATAAATCACTATCCGTGATAGCTTTCCCCGAGCTGAAAAGCTAGCGCCTTTTCAGCAAGGAGGGAAGATGAAGGAGACGAAAAAGAAGAATAAGAAAAATAGGAAGAATAAGAAAAAAAATAAAAACAGTGAAAAAGGGAAGATGCGAGCGGTCATCAGCGCAAGCGCGCTGGTTCTGATTGGAATAATAATATTACTTTCGCTCTTTCACAACACCAACGACATTAACAACGCTAAGACAATAACTGAAACAGTAACAGCTCCAGTTGTGCCCACACCAACACCAGTGCAGTCACAACCACAACCTACACAACCTACCTACGCAGGAGGATTTGCTATCAACGACTCGCTTGTCCCACCTCCTCCTGCTCCTACTGCCGCAGTAGGCAATGTAATCATTGCCATAGCTTTACAAGAAGACCAAGTGAAAAGGGGAGACACTTTTACCGTCGAGTTAGAAGTGAATCCAAATGGAAACAGTATAGCAGGAGTGCAACTTGACTTCAACTATACCTATGACAAACTCACCATCGAAGATATTGAAAAAGGCAGTGATTTCAGCTGGTTCTATGTCCTAGATAAAAAGAACCAGCCGGGTGTCAGAACTATCGTAGGAATTTTTCCACCAAACGCAACCGCTACTACGGCGTTTGACTTTGCAAGAATAAAGATGAAAGCAACAGCAGCAGGAACAGCCGCGGTTGGCATCTCAAAAGCAATCGTGGTCGACAGCGACGGAATGCAATACCCAGTAGAGGTAAAAGAAAAATCTATTCCTATAACATGATAATCGCAAGATTATCTTTTTTTTATTTTCCGCAAACGGCAATCACTCAGAAAGGCAAGACAATAAAGCGTAACTAGAAAAGCAAAAGCTGAAAAAGCCTCATTCTAAATACTCGCAAACTACAGCTACTCAACCGAGAAACGGTTCCTTGTTAAAGAGTGCGATAATTGCCCACTAACCATACAAGCAGCATAAACAACAGTCATCCAGCGTCTAGCGATATTGAGTGTCAAGTCAAGGATGTCAAGTTAAACAAAATGTCAAGCAGAGCTACTAAATTTTGCTGAATTTAGCTAACTCCCCGGTTAAATCTGCTATTTTTAGTTATTCATCACACTTTTTGATGTAAATCCCTGAGAAACTTGACAGTGGCACTTCAATGAGACTACAATAAGCTACTTTCGCTCCTTGAACAAATGAAGAAGGAGATAAACCGGAGGAATGAAATTGAAAAGAAAAAAAGGATTGATAGCAACAACACTGCTTTTGTTTCTGGCAATAATGTTGGCAGCGGGAGGAAAATACTTTGCTTTGAATCATATAAATCCCGAGTCCAGAAACAACACAGTCGCCCTTTGGAACTACACCCGAGCAAACAACATCAGCGGCTTTAATTTTCCAGTAAACTATCAAGAATACGTGATGCCAGAAAATCCACTCGTACAGGAATATGCCAGAAAACTGGAAGTAGGTCTCTATTGGAATTATTTGACCTACCAGAATGGATCGGTGTTTTATATTGAATACCAGCCTGATACAGAAGAAGGAATTTGGCAAAATCCTGACTATACACTCGCAGTGGGGCATGGCGATTGTGAGGATATTGCTTTGACAGTTGCTTCAATTCTAGAAGCAAAAGGCATAAAAGCAGTAGTAGTGATGGGATATATCTATATCAACAACGACAAAAAACCACATAGCTGGGTGGAGTACTATCTCAATGGAAGGTACTACATAAGCGACAATTTCTCTTACGAGAGAGAGGTAACAATAGAAAACAAAATAGTGTACTACTCTCCTCCCTCAGAGATTATGGCCGCTCTTTTCGAAAAGCCACCAGTTATTAAATATCAGCCAAGATACATCTTTAATGATAACTTGAAAAAAACCCCCTATTCCAAAGATTGGGCAACTTGGATCTAGATTCTAAAACAAACTAGATCTTTTTATTTTTTACATTTCTCATAGAACATCTTTCAAGCGATTTATCAGCACAAAATGTAAAAACTTTTTTGAGAGATACTACCAACAAATAAATTTTTCCTTCCACTTGGATCTAACGATTTGCAATCGCCTTACCTACTTAGCAATACCATTCTTTTTCCTAAGGAATTCAGCAGCCTTAAACAGAGACTCAAACTTTCCCGCATCTGACCAAAATCCTTCCAAAACTTCATAAGTCGCCGTCCCTTGCCTTACATAGAAATTATTCACATCCGTAATTTCCAGCTCCCCTCTTTCAGACGGTTTCAATGTTTTGATTACATCAAAAACCTGATTGTCATACATATAAAGACCGGTAACAGCCAGCTTTGATTTCGGATTCTGGGGCTTTTCCTCGATATTTACAATCTTTCCATTTTCTACTTCTGCCACTCCAAAACGTTCTGGATCTGGAATTTCTTTTAGAAACAGCTTTGCTCCTTTTTCCTGCCTTTTGAAACTTTCAACATAACCTGCGATATTATCTTCTATAATGTTGTCACCTAATATCACGACTATTTTTTCCTTATCAGCAAAATCCTCAGCCAGTCCCAATGCCTCAGCAATTCCTCCAGCTCCTTCCTGATAGGTATAGTGAATTTCTCGCAGTCCAAATTCCTTTCCGTTTCTCAAAAGTTTGAGAAAATCACCCGGATTATTACCTCCCGTAACAATAAGAATCTCGTCAATCCCTCCTGAAACTAATGTTTCTATGGGATAGAAAATCATAGGCTTGTTATAGACAGGCAGAAGATGTTTATTTGTAACACGCGTGCAAGGTAAAAGTCTTGTCCCCATCCCTCCTGCAAGTATTACTCCTTTCATAATTTCGTATTAATGATTATTAAAACACAGGCATAGCTAAACTATGCCGCTATTGACTTAGCAAGAAGGTGGCTGACTGCTTTTCTTGAGTCCTCTCCACCACCATTCATTCTCTTTATACCATTTTACGGTTTCTTTTATTGCTTCCTTAAACTTGTGTTTCGGCTTCCAACCAAGTTTTTTGATTTTCCTCGTATCCAGAGCATAGCGAAAATCATGACCCGGCCTGTCTTTCACATATTCAATAAAAGACTCATCTTTACCCAGTTCCCCTAGAATGGCTTTTGTAATTTCTATATTGGTCTTTTCATTTCCCCCGCCAATGTTGTATGTTTCACCCACCTTTCCTTTGCGCAAAACAACATCAATCCCAGCACAGTTGTCCCAAACATAGATCCAATCGCGAACATTTAGCCCATTTCCATACAAGGGAACTTTTTTGTCTTCTAAAAGGTTGGTTATAAAAAGAGGAATCAACTTTTCCGGATACTGATAGGGCCCAAAATTGTTTGAGGAGCGAGTAATCAAAACAGGAAGAGAGAATGTTTTATAGTATGACATTGCCAGCAAATCAGCTCCAGCCTTGGAAGCTGAGTATGGGCTGCTGGGCGAAAGGGGATCCGTTTCCTTGAATTTGCCTTTCTTAATGCTTCCATAAACCTCATCTGTTGATATCTGGACAAATCTTTTCACCTTGTGCTTCCTCGCCGCTTCAAGCAGCGTCTGGGTTCCTATAATGTCCGTTTCAGCAAAAGACTTCGGACTCAAAATTGAACGGTCAACATGAGTCTCCGCAGCAAAATTCAAAATGGCAAACGGCCTTTCTTTTGAAACTATCCTGTTCACTAACTTCTCATTGCAAATATCACCTTTCACAAACTTATAGCGAGGATCTTTTTCAATGTCCCTCAAATTGTCTAGATTGCCACAATAGGTAAGCTTGTCAAAATTGACAACTTGACAGTTCCTATATTTCTTCAGGAGATAGTGAATAAAGTTGGAACCAATAAATCCAGCTCCGCCTGTTATCAGCAGTTTCATAGCTTTTTACTTAGTGGTATAAACAAAATTGTTTTCAACTTTTTTCAACAGATCGTTCTTGGAATCATTTTTGGAGATCACAGGATTTTCTATGGGCCAGGCTATATTTATTTCTGGATCATTCCAGATAATTCCTCCTTCGTTCTCCGGTGAATATTCCTCTGAAGTTTTATAAACCACTTCCGCCTCATCACTCAAAACGCAAAAACCATGAGCAAAGCCGACCGGTATATAGAGTTGCCTTCTGTTATCAGAAGACAGAACTTGCCCCACCCACTTTTTATAAGTAGGAGAGTTTTTTCTGATATCTACAGCAACATCAAAAATCTTTCCACGGATACACCTTACCAACTTTGCCTGAGCTTTGGGAAGCTTCTGGTAGTGCAGTCCTCTTATTACATTTTTTTTCGATTTGGAATGATTGTCTTGAACAAACTGCTCCTTTATGCCAAACTTTGCAAATTCTGAATACTTATAGGTTTCCATAAAAAATCCTCTTTCATCTTCAAAAATTTTGGGCTCAACCAAGACAATCTCTGGAATTTCTAGTCTTTTGAATATAAATGGCATACAATTTTTATCTTTTATTTTTTTTAATTATACCACATAATGTAGATAATTGTAATAATACCTATTCAACATTCTAAAATCCAACTAAAAAATATGACTGTGCTCTGGAAAAGAAACGCACTCTAACCTTTTCCACATTTCTTCCACAACTTATAAACACCATATTGTAATTCAAGCCATTTTTGGTATACTAACAAGTGTGCTATAATGCCTCTAGCCACTCTCTTGCCTAATAATAAGCCTATTTCTAAAACTATGACAAATGAAGAGTTATGGCAAGCTGCGCTTGGGGAACTTGAGCTTTACATAAGCAAAGCCAACTTTACCACTTGGTTTAAAAACACTAGTATTGTCTCAAAAAATGATAAAGAAATCACTATTCAGGTTCCCAACGGATTTGCAAAAGAATGGCTAGAGAATAAGTATCACAAGTTCATCTTGAAAGCTATCCAAAACATCTGTCCAGAAATACACAAGATTACCTACAGAATAAGCAGAGCTCCCGATCCGTTTAAAAAAACCCGTGCATTTCAAAAATCGCAACAAAGCCAGGACTACAGTAGTGATGCCCCGTATCTTGAGGCAAGAGAAAGGGAAAGCTGCTCCACGACAACTTTGAATCCCAGATACACTTTTGACAACTTCATAGTTGGATCGAATAATGAACTTGCGTACGCAGCAAGCACAGCGGTTAGCAAAAGACCTGGCCTTGTTTATAATCCTCTCTTTATCTATGGAGGTGTAGGTCTTGGCAAAACACATCTTCTTCAATCCATTGGCAATGAAGTTTTAAGGAAAAGCCCAAGAAAAAAAGTAAAGTATGTGTCGGCAGAAAAATTTACCAACGAGTTAGTAGATGCTATCTCCGGAAAAAATACGAGAACTTTCAAAGAAATCTACAGAGAAATTGATATACTAATTGTTGATGACATCCAGTTTATAGCAGGTAAGGAAAAAACTCAAGAGGAGTTTTTTCACACCTTTAACACGCTCTATGAAAACAACAAGCAGATTGTCCTGTCAAGCGACAGGCTCCCAAAAGCCATTCCAGCACTGGAAGAAAGACTGAGATCAAGATTTGAAGGAGGAATGATCGCTGATGTAGGGGCTCCCGACTATGAAACCCGTCTTGCAATTCTCAAGGCAAAAGCAAAAAGCAGGAATTTTGATATACCTCAAGAGTCATTAAACTACATAGCCTTACACGTCCAGAAGAATGTCCGCGAGCTTGAAGGAGCACTTAATAAGGTTATTGCAACCTGTGAGCTGAAAGGCTTTTATCCAGATCTTAAAAAAACAACCGAAATTCTGGAAGGTATTATCTCCAAACCGCTTAAAAAAGCTACCACACCAAAGGACATTCTAAAAAATGTAGCCGATTTCTATGGCGTTAAGGTTGAAGATCTAATAAACAAAAACAGAAGAAGGGAATTTGTAAAACCCAGACAGATTGCAATGTATCTAATGCGCACGGAAATTGGAAGCTCTTTTCCATCTATAGGAAAGTGGCTTGGAGGAAGAGATCATACCACTGCTATGCACTCCTGCGAGAAAGTGGCTAAAGCCGCAGAAAACGACAAAGCAATTGAGCAGGAAATACAGTTGATAATAGAGAGAATATACAACAGCTGACTATCTCTACATACGACCACCAGCTGTAAGCCGCTGTTTTAAAAGGTTGCTTTATGTGCCCGCTGTATTCTGTTAGTATCCCAGTGCCGGTACAAGTCTTGTGATGTAGGTTTTGTTATACTACCGACATAAAGAGCGGTGGGAAAGAAATAAGGTGCGCAAGATGTGGAAAAACTGGAGATCTCTAGGGGACAACTCTTGGCAAAAGTTGTTTACAAAACAAAAATAAAAAACAAAATCTTATTAAACACTTACTAAACACTTCTCTATTTCCCATTCTTATACAACTTCAATCAACAACTTTACTAAGATGTTATCAACAACTTATACAACAAGAAATTGTTTTTACTCCAGCAACTCTGATTCCTTTCCACAGTAATCAACTACACTGCTACCAACCACAACTAGATAGATGCAATAAACATAAGAAGTGATAGATACCGTTTCTAGTCTCGACCTCTCTAAACTCTCTCTAAAAAAACTCTTGTGAACATACCTAACTCCAACGAAGAGTTGCGCCCACTCCAATATTTCCTACACAAACTAAGTATAGATTAAGATGCTAGCAAGCTCTAATCAATAAAAAACAAACATGAAACTATTGTGCACTCAAGAAAATCTAAACAAAGCATTGGGTATGGTTGGAAGAGTCATAAACAAAAACACCACCCTACCCATACTTAATAATGTTTTATTGAAGACAGATAAAGGAAGATTAAGAATAAGCTCAACAAATCTAGAGATTGGGATTAATTGTTGGATCGGAGGAAAGATCAAAAAAGAAGGGGAAATAACAGTACCCACAAGGATACTATCCAGCCTTGTGACCAGCCTTCCTGCAGAGAATATTGAGATGGAGTTAAAAGAAAATGATACCCTCAGTATAAAATGCGGAGGATATAAAACGGATGTGAAAGGTTTGAGCGCCGAGGAGTATCCCTTGATACCGGAAATAGATGCACAGCCGATCTTCAAAGTAAGCAGTCTGGAATTTAAAAATGCTCTCGAACAAGTTCTGCCTGCTGTTTCTGTAGGCGAGGCAAGGATTGAGATAACAGGCATCTTTATTAATCCGCTCTGTTTGTCTGAGGGCAAAATAGTTCTGGCTGCTACAGACAGCTACCGTCTGGCTGAGAAAACTCTGGAGTTAGGAAAAGATAGTGTAAATAAGGAAGCTTTGGATCAACTAGGAGACGCGAATTCTGTTTCTATAATTATTCCCAGGCCTGCGGCGCAGGAGCTTGTCAGAAATCTGGGTGACGAGGAAGAAATGTTGGAAGTTGCAATCTCAGAGGGGCAGATTTTGTTTAGATTTGGTAATGCCAGTATAATTTCTCGCTTAATTGAGGAAAAATATCCTGACTATAAGCAGGTTATTCCCAATAAGTTTAAGTCGGAAGTTAAGGTTGGAAAAAGTGAGATAACGAACGCTATAAAAGTGGCGAGTTTATTTGCTGGTGCTTCAAATAACGGTGTAGAACTGGGAGTCTTTCCTGATTCTGAGAAATTGGAAGTGAGTTCGGAAGCAGGCGAAATAGGAAGCAACAACACAAAAATTCCAGCGCAGGTATCAGGAGAAAAATTAAGTGTAATGTATAACTACAAGTATCTAATCGATGGATTTAATAGTATTGTCGGAGAGGATGTAATCTTGAAGATTAATGATGAAAGTTTGCCTACAATCCTAACTTCTGCCTCAGACAAGAGTTTTATGTATGTCATTATGCCGATTAGGACATAATACATATGCTTAATCCCATAAGCGATTATCTTAAAAAGTCCATCAATAAGGCTGGAATCAGCAGGCAGGTTCAGGCAGCTCAAGTTTGTCATCTTTGGAAAGAAGTTATAAAAGTTATGTTTAATCAAGAAGCTGCAGAAAAATCTCAAGCTATAAGATTTAAGGGCGGCACACTTACGGTGGCTGTTTTAAGTTCTGTTTTAGCACAGGAGTTTAAATTTAAAGAAGAAGAAATAATAAGAAGGATAAATAAAAAAATGGGAGGAGACTTGGTCAGTAGAATTAGATTTGAGATATGAGATAGTGCGCTGCAGTAACCCCTCTCTTCTTTACTACTGACTATCAAGGTTTGACTCGATAAAGTAATTAAAGATATATGCCGGCTCAAGAAGCGCTTAAGCAGAAGGTAAGGAAAATCATAACCTTGCTTAGCAAGGTGTATAAAAATCCAAAAACAGCGTTGAACTATAAAACTCCGCATCAACTTTTGGTGGCGGTTATGCTTTCTGCTCAGTGCACTGACAAAAGAGTTAATGAAGTAACGAAGGATTTGTTCAAAAAGTATAAGACTGTAAGGGATTTTGCTTATGCTGACATAAAGGAATTAGAAAAAGATGTGAGGTCAACTGGATTCTACAGGAATAAGGCAAGAAACATTATTGCTTCATCAAAAGTGATTGTTGAAAAATTCCATTCAAAAGTTCCGGATACGATGGAAGAGCTGATAATTCTGCCGGGAGTTGCAAGGAAAACTGCCAACGTTGTTTTGTCAAACGCCTTTGGCAAAAACGAGGGTATTGCTGTTGATACTCACGTTGCAAGATTGTCTTTGCGGCTTGGTTTGTCCTCGAATTCAAATCCTGATATGATAGAAAAAGATCTTATGGCAGTCACTGATCGAAAGGATTGGGGAAAATTGTCAAATTTACTCATTCTTCATGGGAGAAATATTTGCACTGCTCGCCATCCAAAGTGCAGTGCCTGCGCGCTAAACAAGATTTGTCCCTCCGCCTATAGCTGGGGTGAGGATTAAGGTTCAAAACTGGCTCCAAAAAAAGAAAATCTTAAGAAGATCTTTATAAAGTCCTTATGACCGTCAGAACATATCTTTTAGGGATGGCAGTGAGCACTATTTTATGCTTTGTGTCATGGGTGTTTATTGTTGTCTATGTTGATCCTGTGAGGGCGAGTTTGGTTGGGGTTGCTTTATTTTATTTAACTCTATTTTTTTTCCTCGCAGGTTTTTTTGCTTTGGCTGGATATGGATTGCGAAGAAGAATTTTCAGCAGGGAAGTTGAGTTTGTTCAAGTTGAAACATCTTTCAGGCAAGGAGTTCTTTTATCTTTAGCTTCTGTTGGAGCTCTGGCTTTACAGAGCCTGAGGATGCTTGTGTGGTGGGACGCGCTGCTTCTTATTTTTGGAGTGGGTTTACTTGAACTTTATTTTGCAGGCAGGAAATAATCGAAAGAAAAAACTTGTTTGGGTCTGGCGGCGATTTTGGTAAATTAAAATAAATAGAATCTATGAGCGTAAAATCTGTAAAAAGAGAGGAAATAGTTAAATATCTGGACAGATATCTCAAAGTTGGCGATTTTCAAGATTATTGCGTAAATGGACTGCAAATTGAAGGGAGGGAAAATGTTTCAAGGATTGTGACTGGTGTAAGTTTGAGCGAAAGGCTTCTAAAAAGAGCTGTTGATAGAGCGGCTGATATGCTTATTGTTCATCATGGCATTTTCTCTTCTGATGTTCCGTCGCCTCTGAAGTTAAGTGGGCTAATGAAAGAAAGGATAAAAATTCTGCTGTGCAATGATATAAGTTTGGTGGGCTACCATCTGCCGCTCGATGCGCATCCTAGGGTGGGAAACAATATAAGTTTAGCTAAAATATTGAATGTAAAGAAGTGCAAAGCGCTTGATGTCGGTTTTGTTGGAGAGTTGGAAAAAGCGATTGACTTTAAGGAATTTGTAAAGCTTGTTGACAGCAGACTTGGGGTGAAAAGTTTTGTTCTTCCTTATGGAAAAAGCAAAGTTAAGAAGGTAGGAATTATCTCTGGCGGCTCTTCTTCTATGTTTGAGTTGGTAAAGGATGCAGGCGCCGAGGTGTTTATAAGCGGTGATATTAAAGAGAGTGTTGTCAGAAAAATAGAAGAGGCAGGAATCAATTTTATCAATGCAGGGCATTATAATACGGAGAAATTGGGAATT
>CAYWAL010000006.1:0-25284 GCA_964456605.1 uncultured Candidatus Saccharibacteria bacterium
TTTATTTAAGCTAATAATTAAACATTTTTGGTTCGGATAATCGAACTTTACCCAATTATAATATAGCTTGGGAGAATAAGCGGCAAAAGGGCGGAAATAAATATGTTTTTGTATATTCTTTTGCATATTCAATACTGCAAATAACTCTGAATGTGTATCATCGACGGCTATCTAGATTGAGAAACGATAAAAGAATGGTAGAGAACATAGTTTTGCAAGGGTAACAAGCTAGTAAAGTAAATCAGATGAAGAATGTACCAACCCATATAGCCATAATTCCAGATGGAAATCGCAGGTGGGCGAGAAAACACAAGCTAGCTCCATGGCTAGGACACAAAGAAGGAACAAAAAATTTAGAGGATCTAGCGGATGTAATAGTTGAGCAAGGAATTCCATACCTCTCATTTTGGGGATCGTCCAAAGATAACTTAAAGAAACGTCCAATTGAGGAAGTAAAATTTCTGCTTGATCTCTTCAGAGTGAAATTTCTAGAACTGGCTAAGAGCAAAAAGATTCATAAAAACAAGGTGAAAATCAATATCTTAGGTAGTTGGCGAGAGCAGTTTCCGTCTGAAGTAAAGAAATCGTTGGAAGCGGCAATGGAAGCTACGAGAGAGTATAGCGATTATTTTTTGAACTTTTTTATTGCTTACAGTGGAACGGGAGAGGTTATAGATGCGATAAAGTGTATAGTAAAAAAAGCACACGAAGATCCCTCTCTCGATATTAACGGGAATCTAGTGAAAAGCTGTCTCCTAACCTGTGAACTGCCGCCAGTGGATTTAATGATTAGGACAGGAGGAGAGCCGCATCTGAGCGATGGCTTTATGATGTGGGACACTGCTAATGCTCAGTTGTTTTTTTCGAATAAGCTCTGGCCTGATTTTAGACGAGAAGATTTGATAGAGGCAATTGAGGATTATTCGAAAAGAGAGAGAAGGTTTGGAAAATGAGACTGCAGATAACAATGTATGAAACACTTGATAGAAAACTTGATTGCAGAAGGATATTTAAGAACACCTGAAATTATCAGTGCTTTTTATGAGATTGATAGAAGAGATTTTGTTCCTGAATATCTAAAAAGTGAGGCTCAAGTAAACGCTCCTCTCCCAATTGGGTATGGACAAACAATTTCTCAACCACTGACAGTAGCTTTTATGCTGGAGCTTTTGCAGCCGAAAAAAGGAAACAAGATTTTAGATGTTGGCTCTGGTTCCGGCTGGCAAAGTTCATTACTTGCTTATATAGTGGGTGAAAAGGGAATGGTATTTGCTGTCGAGAGAATTCCTGAACTTTCAAAGTTTGGCAGAAAGAACGCCAGTAAATATGGTTTTAAGAATCTTGAGTTTATAGTTGGCGATGGGTCGCAGGGATATGAAAAAAAGGCTCCTTATGACAGGATAATTGTAGCGGCTTCTGCAGCTGACGTAATTCCGAAGAAGCTAAAGGATCAATTAAAAGAAAAGGGGCGATTAGTTATCCCTGTAGGCAACAGCATTTGGTTAGTGACAAAGAAAGGAAAAGACAAATATGAAGAAAAAGAATTTCCGGGGTTTGCTTTTGTGCCATTAATAGAAGATTTGCCAAGATGAACAAAAAAAGAACTGCATTGTTTTCTACTGCCTTGCTGGGCGTGATTCTATTATTGATGAGTGTCGGATCCTATGCATATATTCAGAGAGCGATAAACACTCCTTTGAGCAAGAAGAAGGTAGAGAAAAGAGAGTTTACAATAAGAGAAGGAGAAAATGTTGGGCAAATTGCCTACAATTTGGAAAAAGAGAGATTGATAAACGGGAAAGACTACTTTAGAATTTATGTGTGGCAAAGAGGATTGGCTGGCAGACTTCAAGCTGGAAATTATGAGTTGTCTCCTTCTATGACGATACCTGAAATTGTAGAGCTTTTTGTTAGCGGCAAAGTGAAATCCGATGAGATTTCAGTAACAATTCCAGAAGGTTTCTCTAACAAAGAGATAGATGAAAGGCTGGCGAAAAACGGGCTAATTAAAAAAGGAGAATTTCTAAATTTCGACAAGAATATAACTCTGGATTTATCAAAGTACGATTTTCTAAAAGATAAACCAAATAACGTCGGACTGCAGGGGTATTATTTTCCGGACACATATGTATATCATAAAGGTTCTTCGGTGGAGGAAATAACAAAGAAGATGTTAGATAATTTTGGCAGAAGGTTGTCTAATAGCCTAAGAGAGGAAATTAGAAGGCAAGGCAAATCCATTTTTGAGGTTGTGATTTTGGCAAGTATAGTAGAAAAGGAGGCTAAGTATCCTGAAGATATGAAAATGATTGCTGGAATTTTTCAAAATAGGTTGAAAATGGGAAAGCCGCTTGAATCTGATGCAACTATAAACTATATCACGGGTTCCGGCAGAAGCCAGTCAACCTATGAGGACATACAAATTGACTCTCCTTACAACACATATAAGTATCCAGGACTTCCGCCAGGTCCTATTTCCAATCCAGGATTAGAAGCCATAAAAGCTGTGGTGTATCCTGCAAAGACTGATTATCTTTATTTTCTAACGAAGAAAGATGGCAAAGCCGTTTTTTCCAAGACCTATGAAGAGCATCTACGAAATAAGAAAAAATATTTGCAGTAAATGCGTTTTTTAAACTCAACATTGCAAAGTTTCCAACTCCAGACAAAGTTTTTCACTAGCGCTCAGGATGACAACAGCGCAGCAGCACTTACTGGCTCTGTGCGTTGCACGCAGACGGTTCATTCTGAAAAGCGTAGCAACGAAGGATCCTGTAAAAAAGCAAAATTGCAACAGTATAGTATCGTATAGGGAAAGAATGGTTTACACTTTTCTACCAACGGTATCCTTTGTTAACACTCAGGGTGCCATTGTGACATTGTTTTAGATTGCTCGACTTAACTAGCTAGTAGAAATTCGAAAGGTTATTTTTGCAGTTCAAGAGAATTTATAAACAGCGTTTTATAATTCAATTTATGCTTATGATGGAAGAAGGAAAAATAGAAGGCAAAAAAATTTTAATGATAGTTGCCAGTAAAAATTTCAGGGATGAGGAATATTTTATTCCGTTTGAGGTTTTTCAGAAAGAAGGGGCTAAAGTTACAACTGCAAGTTCAGTAAAAGGAGAGGTTATAGGGGTTGAAGGAGGAGAAGCAAGATCATCTATGACTCTAAATGAAGTGGAAGTTAAAAATTTTGATGCTGTGGTCTTTGTTGGAGGAAGTGGAGCTTCCGAGTACTTTGATGATAATGAAGCTCACAGAATTGCTCAGGAAGCAGTTGACCGTGAAAAGGTTCTTGGCGCTATATGCATTGCACCTGTTATTCTTGCCAGAAGTGGCGTTCTACGTGGAAGAAATGCCACTGTTTGGTCGAGTGTTGCGGATAAAAGCGGGGTGGAAGAGTTAAAAGTGGGAGGTTGTTCGGTTTCCAATAGAAGAGTAGTGAGAGACGGAAAAATTGTTACGGCTGATGGCCCTGCTGTTGCCAAAGAATTTGCACAAGCCATAGTAGAAGTTATTACTGAAGAAGAGGAGCAGAAGTGAACATTTGTTGTACATAAGCGGGAGAGGACAGAATGCGATTTGTTATTACTGGAAGAGAAATGTTCTAAATAATATTGTGCATAGAAATTTTGCTGTTGTTTGTGATTATATTATATATTCAGCTAGCGAGCAAGTATGATTAGATTAAAAAGGAATGAGGAGGGGATATATGAGATATTTTTGAATATTTTTATGCCAGTTTGGCTGCCCCTTAAAGCTATTCACATAATAATTAAAGAGATATTAGAAGAAAGAAGGAAAAGAGAAGAGGAATAATGCTTTTACTAAAACAGAGCGTGTTTCTATGGTGGACGAGAGTTTGAAATTCTATGTTGCTTGGCGGGAGACAGAAGTTTAGCGTGGAATTTTTATGTTTCTATCATAGTATCAGAAAAAATTTCGTTTGACATCCTTTTTGTTTTGTGTATAATGAAGCGTGTAGAAGATTAGTCACAAAAATTAGTTTGTCCATAGACAGCAGGCAGATATGTAAGACCTGCCGAGGATAAGAGAGCGATTGTGTTGGTTGCTTTTATTGCTGCATCTGTGGACATGCAGTTTTTAATTTTTGAGAAGCAGAGTATGCCAATTACCAAACAGAAGAAAAACGAAATAATAGAAAATCTTAGCGACAAATTTTCCAGAGCAAAAACCATTGTTTTTTTGGGTTTTCAAGGACTGAAGGTTAAGGAAAGCACTGAAATAAGAAGAAAGTTTAGAAGCGAGAATGTTGACTACAAAGTTGCTAAGAAAACATTGATAAAAAAGAGTTTAGAAAAGGCAGGAATAGAGAACATTGATGATGCCGAATTAACAGGGCCGGTAGCGGTGGCAATAGGTTACGATGATGAAGTTGTTCCTGCTAAGGTAGCAAATGAATGTTCTAAGACAAATGAGAAGTTGAAAATACTGGGAGGAATTGTGATGAACAAATACAAGAATACTGCCGAAATAGAAGCACTGGCATTGTTGCCTAATAAAGACCAACTGAGAGCATCGTTTATCGCCACTGTAAATTCACCGGTTACGGGATTTGTGAATGTTCTGAGAGAAAATATAAGAGGACTTGTTAATGTTTTAAGGGCTGTTAGTGAGAAGAAAAAATAGCTATCCGTTTCTCTAAAGAGTGGTTTTGATTATAGAGTTTGTCAAACGTTAGAAATTACTTAAAAATTAATTTTAGTTAAAAAAGAAAGGAGAAATACTTATGGTGGAAGAAAAAAAAGAAGAAAAATCAGCTACTGAAGAAACCAAGAAAGCGTCAGATAGCGGAGAAGAAGTAGAAATTCCTGAGAAATTTAAGGATCTAGTAAGGCAAGTTGAGGAAATGAGCGTTCTTGAACTCTCGGAACTTGTAAAAGTTCTTGAAAAGAGATTTGGAGTTTCAGCTTCAGCTCCTGCAGTGGCAATGGCAGTACCAACAGCAGGAGTAGGGGGCGAAGAGAAAGCTTCAGCTGAGGAGAAATCTGAGTTTGATATTGAGCTTGCTGCCAGCGGTGACTCTAAAATTGCGGTTATTAAGATTGTCAAGGAAATAACAGGCAAAGGACTAAAAGAAGCTAAAGATTTGGTTGAGGGAGCACCAAAGGTCATTAAAGAAAAGGTGCCAAAAGCAGAAGCTGAGGAACTTAAGAAAAAACTAGAAGAAGCGGGAGCAACAGTTAATTTGAAATAGCATATCAGTAGGCGATGTTTATCTTGTGTTGAGGTGGTGTTTTGAGAAGTAGTTGTTTTGTGAAAGTTGGGAAAGGCAAAGACAAGGATTCTCTCTAACTAATGAAAAGGAAAAAGCCGAACAAAACAAAAACTCTCGCGTTAAGGGAGTTGGAAAGGAGAATTAAGAAGCGAGAGTTTTTGTTTTATAGAATAAACGTCAACATTTTTCTTCTCATCTTTGAGCTTACTTTGAGATTTTAATTTTAAATATCTTGCTGCCACTCAGCGCATATATTGCTGTTTCTTTCTTGTCGGCTGCAATTATGTCTTTTAGACTATTAAAACTGTCGCTTACATATTGCCCAACTAGCTTTCCGCTTGTTTTGTCGAACAGTATAATTCTCTTCTTTTTCGGCTCAATTATATAGAGATACTTCAATCCTGCTTCTGTGTAAATCTTTGTTGGTTTCAAAATTGGGTCACCTAATTTTTCAATTGAGAATTTTTTCTTGGTTCCTGTTAAATACTTTTCAACTGTCCCATTTGACTTCAGCACATATATAAAGCCATCGATTGCCATTGAAATTGCATTGCCAATATCTGCTTCTGGATCTGTAATCCACAATTTTTCTCTTCCAAACCCGCTTGGTGTTTTTCTATATTTATAGATTTGATTAGAGTGCGGTTCCAGCAAGTACATATAATTACTATAGGTAGCAATATCTATTACCTTAGGAGTTTTGCTTGAAAACTCTATTTTTTGATGGGCTGGTTTCTCTTTTTTGAGATTGAACAGCTCTACTTCATTAGTCTGTGTCAAAAAAACGATTTCTTCTGTTCTGCTGAAAGCACTAGCAAGCTTCACATTTTCGATGCCTTCGAGTTTTATAGGCTGAATGTTATTTTTTTTGCTGTTAAGATCTATTTTGCTCAGGCCGCTTTGTGGGCCAAAAATGTAGTAATCATTTCCTATTTTTTCGATCTGTTGGTAGTCTGAATTTTCTTTACCTAAGTCGGCGACGATTTCTGGCTCTTCGATTTTTTTAACAAGATCAACAGTGTCTAGCTGGTTTCTGACTTTAGACAGAAGGATAAGTGCTTCTTTTCTTAGATTTTCATACTCGCTGACTCTGGACGCAAGATCTTTTGCCTCAGCGAGCAGCAGTCTTGCCTGTCTGGAATCTTTATAGATCAATGCTTCTTCTGCTTTATCGAACTTTCTTTCTGCTTGCGACAGCAGTCCACTGTAAAACTTCATTTTCTTCTCTTCTTTTCTCTTATAGTCAGTGAGTACCAAGCTTGCTACTAGAACTGAAAAGACTAGTACGGCAATAATCAGCAAGGAGCTGCTTCTTGCCAACCTAATACTTTTTTTCTCTGGTATGTCGGTTTCTGTTCCTTGCTTTTTCTGGGCAACTTCTTTTATCTTCTCAGTCAGTTTTTTGGAAAAGGATGTTATAGCGGCGCGAATTTTGCGCCTTGCAAAACAGGAAATGTTCCATAAGACTTTTGATATGTTATTTAGAACTTTAATTCTTTCTTTTTCATCGCCTAACTCAAGAAAGTCGTCATCTATCTCTTTTTCTTCTCTTTCTACGGAGTGTTTATGGCTTCCTATTGCCATTTTTTCAACTTCGATCCTGGTTTTTTCTTCTTTATCTTCTCTTCTTTTTACTTCTATACTTTCGTATTCTTTTATTATGTCTTCAAGGCTTATTTTTTTCTTATCAGTTGTGTCAATTGCTTCTTCATTTTGCGTTTTTTTCTCTTTTTTTTCAAACAAGATGCAAGGGTCCATCTTTTTTTCCTGCGGCATTTTCACAATCTCCGTTTCTGGCTTTATTTCAATGTGAGACAGTTTACTTTTTTCTTTCTCTTCTTCCATTTTTAAAATTAACACCCCTGCTGTGTCTACTTCTTCTTCCCGTTCAAGAGAATCCTGTATCTTTTCTGCTAATTCTTCAATATCAAGAGAAGAACACATTTGTCTTATTTTTTCCAAGGAAAAAATGTTGAACAACTCTGAAGTTGCAAACAAAATTAAATCATTAGCTTCCAGCTGTCCACTTGCAATATTGGCAAATGTTCTGAAAGGATGAGGCTCTTCTTCACCAGTTGCGTTTTTTCCTATGTCGGTGATTTGATTATTCCTGATTAACAATGTTTTGACCTTTCCAACCTGACTGAAATGAAATTCTCTGTCTTTGTACGCTCCACATATCATATTCAGGTTTCCGACCCAATCAATATTACCCTGTTCAGCAAGATTAGACAATGTTGTGTTAACTTTGTGCAACCCTGCTTCTAGACTTTCAACAGTAGATCTCCTTAGTTTGCTGTAGAACTCTTTTTTGATGATGGAGGCCAAAAGATTTACTAGATAGGAAGAATTTTCTGAAAGATTAGTAACTTCACCGATGATATATAAGTTTCCCAGCTCTTGTTCCTCTATATTCTCTGGCTCGTATATAAAAACATCACAAAAAGAGTCCTTTTTTCTGCTGTACAGCACGATTTCTCTTACATCCACTCTTATTTTTTCTCTGCTTAAATCTTCCATATTGAGGGTTAGGAATTTGGAATTTTCTTGATATTATACTGCTTTTTGACTTCTTGAGCAAGGCTGCCGTATTAAGTCACCTAAGATGTAAGTAAAATAGGATTGATGAGGACATTTATAGAAGAAACCTTGCGGGCTTGCCTCCGAGTTGTTTAAGAAACTTTGTATGTCTTTTCTAGTCACGTTTGTCTTTTGCTTGCTCTGGGAGGTATAATTTTCTGACCTTTCCAGTTTCAAAATCTATGTCTGCTATCTTAACTGCTATGTCTATGAACTTAGTTGCGTGAGTTTTAAGGTATCTTGGAGAAAATATCTTGGTTAGATATGGGTTTTCAGGATCCTTATAAAAGGGCAAAAAGAAAACATCTTTTTTATCAACTAAATTTTTTAAAATGGGAGTTTTCTTAATAGCCTTAAGAACGTTCAAATTAGGCGAAGTTTCTGGGACCTTACAAGGAGTTACAACTGTATATATTCCTTCTTCATTTTCTATTGAAAATGTTTCTTTTTCTGTAGTTTTATAATTATTCCATCTTTTCTGACAGTAATTATAAAATATCTCATCATCGCCTTTCTTTAAGAGATAATAATTTGTTCCTAGGTTCCAATTATCTTTGGTATGAATGAATTTCCAATCTTCCAGGTTTATTGCTACAGCACTGAACCCAATTTTTTCTAGATGTTCTTTGAAGGTATAATCTTTTTCCTTACTAGTATCGTATTTTTCTCCTCGAATAGCTCTTTCTTCTTCGTGGATAGCTTTCTCTGAGAGATTCTTTCTAGTTGTATGAGATAGACCAGAGAAAGTCACTATTATTTCTTCTCCTTTTTTGTCTTTTAGTAAATCACCGACTCTCTGGCTCATATTTCTGAATCTTTTAAGTCCGGTTTCTTCGCCGCTAAAATTTCTCTTATCTTCTAGTCCAGTTATGGGGATATTATTCTTCCAGGCAAATTCTAGAATAGGCCTTATGTCAGTTCTAAAGTCAGTTTTAAAATGACTACTAGCATGATAAAAATCATCTATTGAAATTTCTTTTTTATTAAATTTTTCTGTTAAATCTACATCTCTTTGATCAACAAAGTCAACATACTCTAGAGCAATTTTAGCAATCTTTTTATTGCTTTTTAGCTGCAAACTTTCGAGAATCTTTACTAGATTTACAGCATTACTCTTCGGACCATGATACTCACCAAACAAAATAGCATCTAAATCTCTTCTGTTCAGCTCATTGACTAGCCATTCCAAGTTGTTCTTCTTGCTGTTCTTTATGAATTCAGCATGTTTAAATAGTTCACTAACATCTTTTAAAGCTTCGTCTAAACTTTTATATTTTATTTCTTTATTTGGTAAATTTTCAACCTTTTCATAAAGTTCAGTCATTTCTTTAGAATAGACTATCTTGTATTCTGGCTCTATTTGTTCCTTTTTCTTCTCTAGTTGTTGATACTCAGTCCACAACTTATCAGCATTCTCTTTGAAATATTTATAACAGTAAGAGACACTAGCGGCAGCTCCGATTCCACCAATTGCAGCTTTCAGAAAATCTCGGCGGCTCATTTTCTTAAATTTGTTATCAATGAACTCTACAAAACCCTCAATCTCTTTTTCATTTTTAGAGAAATTTCTTGCCAAGTCCTCAATATCGCTTTCGGTTAAAGTCTTTTTTTTGGATGCCGAAGGCTCTTTTTCGGTTTTTGGAAAATGTAGCTCTGGATTCATAGTTTGTACTTAAGGTACTTAAACTTAAACAATGTCTTTTATCTTTTGATTTTTCTCTCTGTGAACTTTGTTTCTTTTTAAGTTAGGCTCAATAGAAAACAACTTGCTTAATGTGTCTGCCAGTCAATTTGTAATGGTAGTCAGAAAAGATGTTGGAGAGAAAGCCAAGCTCTTTCGCTGACTAAACTAACCAACTTTCTCGAAAACTGCCGCTATTATGTCTTGAATTACAAAGTACAACAGTGTCATCCTGAGCGCTAGTGAAGGATCTCATAAAGCGCTGGCAAAGCACAGTACCGCAAAAATGTTCCTATTTCTTGACTCTGGCATCTTTGTGTAGATCCATAGTCTATTGGTTTGGTCACATTAATGAAGGCTAGAATTCGAACTTTCCCACCAGATATCCGACTCCAAATGGTCCCTCATAGCTCATATTCTTGAATTTATACTCCAGCGTTGCTAGCGCACCGAGCAGGATAATTATGGAACGCAGGCCACATTCTCCTGCTTCTTCTATCAAAGCAGGATCCAAATTTAGAATATCTTGTACCCTCTTATTCTCCAGCAACTTAATCAGGAGTTCATCAAATTCTTTTCCTCTTGGAGAGTAACCTGCAGGTGCGTAGGGAGTCAGGCGATGGGAAAGGTCGCCGCTGGCAACCAGAGCGACTTTTTTGTTAGTGTTTTCAATTGCTTCGTAGATTGCCTTGCCAAATTCAAAATGTGTTTGATAACTGAGGTAGGAAAAAGCTAAAGAAACGATTTTAACCTCTGGACTATATTTGGTAAGGAAATAAAGTGGAACCATTGTACCGTGATCAAGAGGGAAACCGCTAACTATCATCTCAACGGGTATTTTTTTAACGTTTGCGGTTTTAGCAATGAGGGATGCCAGATCTATGTCGTTTTTGAATTCCATTGAAGTATCATCTCCAAACTGTAAAAAACTGCCTCTAAGATTCTCAGTACTATTTATAGACATAGCGTCTACTTGCATAGTGGCATGAGGAGAGATGATGGCGATTGTTTCGATTTCTAGGCTTTTGATTTCATTGCCAAGCTTTTCCATAGCCTCAGTGGTTGAGGCAACTTCAGTAAGTTGATCTTTTCCTATAGAGGGAATGAGAAGAGGGGGGTGAGGACAGATTGATGCGAATTTAAGCATACTTTTGATTAGCTTTTAGCCTGGATGATATTCAAACTTTTGCCGCACTTTCTGCATTTTCCGTCCTTGTCCATCCTTTCTGTCATAAATCCAATTCTTCTTATCGCAAGATTCCCACAGTTAGGGCAGTATGTGTTCTCTCTTGAGTTTCCAGGAACATTTCCAGCATAGATATACTTAAGTCCTGCTTTTTCACCTATTTCGCAAGCTTTATGGATTTTTTCAATAGGTGTCTGGGGAATATTCTGCATCTTCCAGGAAATTGCACCGGAGAACACGCTTATATGCCATGGTGTTTCACTGCCTAATTCCTTATGAATAAATTGTGCAATGTCTTTAAGCATTTTTTCACTATCGCTTAGAGTTGGAATTACAAGAGTCGTAACTTCGATCCAGATTCCTAGCTTCTTCATTTGCTTCAAGTTTTCTAAGACAGGGTAGACACTTGCACCGCAGTATGTTTTATAGAATTTATCGTCAAAAGATTTCAGATCAACATTTGCTGCATCGAGATATGGTGCAATCATCCTCAAAGTCTCTTCACTCATAAAACCGTTTGTTACCCAGGCATTTTTTATATTTTTTTCTCTGGCAATCTTCATTGTATCAAGAGCGTATTCCAGAAAGATAGTGGGTTCTGTGTAGGTATAAGAAATACTTGGACATTTACTTTTTATGGCGTCTTGGACTATTTCTTGAGGGGAAAGGTTTTCTCCTACTTCTATCAGACTTCTGTCAGTTTTTACTGTCTGAGAAATCTGCCAGTTCTGACAGTTGCCGCAGCGGAAGTTGCAGCCGACTGTTGCAATTGATAGAGAGTGAGTTCCCGGCAAAAAATGAAAAAATGGTTTCTTTTCAATTGGATCTATACTTTCTGAAATTGCCTTTCCATAGTTGAGAGCATAAAGCTTTCCGTCGATGTTTTTTCTCACGCCACAAATTCCGTAGTTTTTAGGTAAAATGGAACATCTGTGTGAACAAGTGTTACACTGGACCACCTTATTTGCCAGTTTTTTGTAAAGATATGACTCTTTCATACAAATTTAAGTTGAATTGTTATGAGGTGGTTTTTTTAATTTTCAATAGTTTTCAGTATTAGGAAACCTTAAAGATAGACCGGATAGGTTCCATCGTTTCGCCTTACTCATATCTGTCAACAGTTATGTCAACAATGCAGCACTGCCGAGTTCTGTCCACATTCTATCATCCCTATTTTTTTATGACAAGAAAAAGGTATAGATGTCGTTGCGTATATCTAATAAAAGAAGTGGTTCTATGTCAAAAAGTGTGGCGATGTTCAATGGCCGTACAAGTGGCAGAGAAGCTGATAAACACCAGGACACCCAGTACCTGCGAACACTGGGTGTCAAGAATGAACTTATAACAAAGACACCGTCTCTGGCGGTGCTCTCAGATCAACATTAACTTTTTCTGTCTTTAAAATTGTAGGTAGTTATTTTTCTGTAATTTCTTCAATTTTGTCCAACCTCAAAACCTGTAATATGAGTAAAACGTAAGCAAAAAATATTGCGGCATATTCGGGAAATTCTGCAATCGGACCGTAGATGTCTTTCAGATGAAAGATTTCTCTTATAAAGTGAAATGCAGAAAAGAGAGACAGGAGTAATAACAAATAACAGCTTTTTCGTATTGTATCTCTTACCGTTTTGCTTTTATATTGCTTTAGTGTTATTATTGCATAAATGACAGTTGAAAATCCAATCAGCGAATTTGACAGGCCAGCGGCATATTCTATAAATTCATATGTGGAAATTTTGTTCAACATATTTGTTTTTAAAGATTATAAGCCTGCGGTCCTATACTGATAATTATTATAATACAATTTTGTGAAGTTGAAAATATTGTACACTTGCGGCTTTGACTTTGAATACGAGGTACAACCTTTAAATTTCTGCCAGCTGAATCCAAGCGACTCAAAGGCAATGCCGTATTACAGTGTCATCCTGAGCGCTAGCGAAGGATCCCGTGTGGAAATTGGATAAGACACATTGCTGCAGTCATTCTTTCTTCTACGGGATCCTTCGGGCTTTTGCCCTCAGGATGACAGGCAGAGTGTCATCCTGAGCGACCAAAGGGAGCGAAGAATCCCATTAGTGCTACAACCACTACTTTTTTATATTTTTTATATGGGACCCTTGGACCTTGCTCTTAGCATGACAGGTATTGTCGGATTTTGAGACATTTGTAATTCAAAGGAATATAGTTATTGGAAAGCTAAGTATCTTCATTACACAATTTTACTTGTATTTATTATATTTATATGTATGTATGACACAAAGAGCGAAAAGAAGCAGTAAGAAGTTATTTCAATGTCCCGAGTGCAAATTACATTATCGGCTCAAGAAGTGGGCAGATAAGTGCGAAGCTTGGTGCCGCCAATACAAAAGTTGCAACATTGAAATTACAGCTCATGCTGAAGAAAACAAGAAATCATAGCTTGTTTGCATTTAGCCACAGCCAGCCAGAGTAAATTCAGTTGAAAAAGCAAGGGCTTTTAGTGTGAAATGAGGATTTTCATTCTTGAAAAAAGTAAACCGAGAAAATTACAAGCTAGGAGCTTGTAATTTTGCAGATGGTGAAAGGAAATGCTGTCTTTCAAGATTGTTTTGTAAACTTGTGCAAGTGCCTTGCCTTGTTTTAAATTTTGATGTACAATAGCAATGTGGCTTCTGAAAAAAGTATTTTCTGGACAAGCAGGCGAATCTCATATGTTAGGTTAGGAAGCGTCTTTTTCAGACAGCCTAGAGATCTCACAGCGGGGTAGAGCAGTGGCAGCTCGCGAGGCCCATAACCTCGAGGACGCAGGTTCGAATCCTGCCCCCGCAACCAAGGTTGTTGTATAGGGTAAATAGAAACAAGTAGCTCCTGCACATTTGTTGCTACATACAGAATGACATTTTACCCTTCAATGCTTCTTGTTAGGTTAGGTGGGCTCGTAGCTCAGTTGGTTAGAGCGTTACCTCGACACGGTAAAGGTCAGAAGTTCGAATCTTCTCGAGCCCACTTTTATATTTGCAAACTATACACTTACACAATTCTGTTAATGTCGGCTGCTTTGAGCAGTTTTTTGTTTTGGCTGATCTAAGTTTAGTCAAATTTAGTTGCTTTGTTATATATAAAAAAGGTGGAAAGAATTTAATTGTCTTCTCTGGTTTATGAGCAACAGAAGCAGTCTTTCGGAATATAAAAATTTGTTTCGTATAGATTAAAAAAAAGAGTCAGTTTTTTTCTGACTCTATTTTATCCCTTATCTCTTTTCTTTTAGAGAAGAGAGAAAAACTCTTATTTTCTCTCTTCTCTCTTCTATTTCTTCTCTCGATATAAGATCGAGAGAAAAATGTCTCTTTTTCATTTTTTTATCACCTCCTCCTTTTTAGTTCCTAGCGAATAGCGGCCATAACGTCGCATCTTGATCAAGGACCGCCATCTCGCTAAAAACTAACTCTTCTGGATTGTTAAAGAACGGACAGGAAATATACTTTTGCACATCTTCTTGCTGCTGCAGGCAAATGTTTACTTCGTGGAATCTGACACTTGGATTTGACCGCAGTTGTTTTCTTTAATTTCTATTTCCCAAACAGACTAGTGCTTAAATATCTTTCTCCGGTATCAGGTAAAATAGCTACAATTGTTTTGCCGCTTCCTAATTCCTTGGCTTTCTTAATTGCGATATACATCACGGCTCCGGAACTCATTCCTGCTAAAATTCCTTCCTTTCTTGCTAATTCTCTTGACGTCTCAAATACATCGGACACTAACTCCTCTGATATTTCCGCTATTTTGTCAAAAGCTTTTCTTTGAAAAAGTTGAGTGGGATACGGCTCTTTTGGATTTCTAAGTCCCTGAATAGCAGTCCCAAGTTTTGGCATAACCCCTACGATTCTTATTTTTCGATTGTATTCCTTCAATCGTTTTGAAATTCCAACCCCTGTACCGGCAGTTCCTATTCCCACTACCACCATATCAACTTTGCCTTCGGTTTGTTCTATAATTTCCTTTCCTGTTGTTTCATAGTGTGCCAGAATATTTGCCTTATTTTTGAATTGATCAAGATTAACATATTTTTTAGGATCTTTAGCAAGTAATTTGTTTTTCAATTCCACCGCTCCTCCCGTTCCTTTCTCTGCGGGAGATAGTATCAATTCCGCTCCATAAGCTTTTATCAACTTTCTTCTTTCAACACTCACCGATTCGGGTATGACAATTGCCGCTTTATATCCCTTAACCGCGGCAATCATTGCCATTGCAATTCCTGTGTTTCCAGAACTTGCTTCCAGCAGAACTTTGTTTCTGTTTAACTTTCCAGATTTTTCAGCATCTTGAATTAGGTAAAGTGCCATTCTGTCTTTCAAAGAGCCTCCAATGTTATATTCTTCCAGCTTTGCTAGAATTGTCGCATCCTTGTTGCTTGTTAGCTTGTTTATTCTTACCATCGGCGTATTGCCAATAAGTCCGATAATGTCTTTATGAATCATACTTTCTTTTTACAAGTTAATTTATAGGTAAAATTTTGTTTTGTAATCATATTTGTAAAATCTCTAGCTGATTTTCAGAGTGAAGTGAAAGAGTAGTGCAAAATAAAAAACAACCTTTTTAGGTTGATTTTTATCTGTTGCTTTCGTATCTCTGGTGTTCTATGTCTGTCTTGTTCTATTATCTTTTGATGACAAAATGACAAAGCGAGAAATTATGCAACATCTAAAAACCAACCTGCTTCCACAGGTCTTACAACAACATCCTGTCATTTGATTTCTCAACTTTGTCATAAGCAAAGGAAACTGACTTACCATCAATTGCAGGCATATTCTAGCACTCTGGAAACTTTTGTCAAGGGTTTGTAGACTCTATACCTATTGTGAGGTCAATAAGTGTAGCTTCAGATAATGCTGTATGGATAATTATGTAGATGTTTGGTTCTCTTGACCTCAACAAATGCAACAAATTGTCAACTAGCTTACATTGTATTATAATAAAGCTATGAGCTCAATTGCGCTGGTAAATCAAAAAGGAGGAGTTGGAAAATCAACAACCGCTGTGAACTTAGGGGCATATTTAGTTTTGCATGGAAAAAAAGTGCTTCTGATTGATATGGATCCGCAGGCAAATGCCACAACTGGGTTAGGTTTTAGGCCTGAAAACATAAAACAAAGCATATATGAAAGTCTGGCTGGAAAAGCCTTTCTGAAAGATGTAATTGTGAAAACCTCTCTACTGGGATACGACTTAGTTCCAGCAACCCAGGATCTGGCAGGAGCCACTATTGAACTTGTAGAAGCCGCAGAAAGGGAGTATAGATTCTATAATGCCATTAAAGATGTCAGAGGTGACTACGATTACATCCTGATTGACTGCCCGCCAAGTTTGGGATTGTTAACTGTCAACAGCTTGACTGCTGCTGACAAAATCATCATACCAATTCAATGTGAGTACTACGCTCTAGAGGGGCTGAGCCAGCTTTTGAACTCCATCGACCTTATAAAAACGAATTTGAAAGATGATCTTGAAATTATGGGCGCAGTACTTACAATGTTTGATAGGAGAAATCAACTTGCTCATCAGGTTGTAAAAGAAATTAGAAGGCATTTTCCAGGACACGTGTTTGACGCTATTATTCCCAGAAATGTTGCCCTTGCGGAAGCTCCTAGTTTTGGAAAAACAATTCTACAGTACGCTCCAGACAGTGCAGGCGCAAAAGCCTATAACTACCTTGCAAAAGAAATAATAAAACTAGAATCCAAAACAGACAAGGAAAAATTCTAATTCCAGGAATAAAATAAGCAAAACTACCCACTGTAGAACAGCAAGCCAGACAAGAGCAAGGGGCTAGAAATGATTAGAATGCCTAGCTCAGTCAAATCAAGCGATATTTACCTCAGTATAATCTGCTAAAATCACTAGATCTAATCACTAGCTAATCACTAGCTTTCAAGTAGCTTTTTTGGATACTAGTTACTTATTCAAGCAACTCTCTTTTCTACATTTCTTTGTCAGAGCATAAGGAAAAGAGGCTTTTTCAAAGCCATACTGGAGTTCTGACGAAGGCGCAAATAAATAATTGTCAATATTATGGCAAAAAAAACCAGCTTGGGAAAAGGACTGTCTTCCTTAATTCCAAATAGAATAAACAAAGTTGGCAACACCCCTTTAAAAAAAAGAAACTTTGCGGACTCTCACGAAGTTGTAAAAATTCCTGTTGGAAACATAAAACCGAATCCAAATCAGCCAAGGCGCTACTTTGATGAGGACAGTTTGAAAGAACTAGCAGAGTCTATAAAAGAACACGGAGTTATTCAACCAATACTTGTTACAAAAATAAACGACAACGAATACGAACTTATTGCCGGAGACAGGAGACTTCAAGCTTCAAAACTTGCGGGATTGGAAGAGATACCAGCAATTGTGCGGCTGGCAACAGCTCAGCAGAAACTGGAACTAGCGATTGTGGAAAATATTCAAAGACATAATCTCAATCCAATCGAGGAAGCAAAAGCGTACCAAAGACTACACAATGAATTCCAACTGACTCAAGAAGAAATTGCAAAAAAAACAGGTAAAAATAGATCAACTATCGCCAATACAATGAGATTGCTTGAACTGCCCGTTGAAATTCAGCGCGGAATTATAGAAGAAAAAATAACAGAAGGGCATGCCAGAGCAATTTTAGGTTTGGAAAATCCTGAGAAACAAAGAGCGCTTTATGACCTTATCTTGAAAAATAACCTTACTGTTAGGGCTGCTGAAGAAAAAGTGAGAGAGATCACTGTGCACTCGCATAAAAGAAGAGTTTCAGCACGAGCTGTTGATCCCTATCTCCAAGATCTAGAAGACAGGATCCAACAAAAGTTGGGAACAAAAGTGCAGATAAGAAAAAAGGGTAATTCAGGAAAAGTTATAATTGACTTCTATTCACAAGAAGAGTTTGAAAAAATCATCAAACTGCTAGATTCCTAAAAAGTCAGATACGGGGTGTAGTATAATGGTAGTACGCGCCCATGGGGTGGGTGTAGCCTGAGTTCGATTCTCAGCACCCCGACCAGATGCAACATCTGCCATTTCTGAAAAAGAAAGTCTGTTCCTTATTTTAGACGACTTGTAACTTACGTTTTCATTTTACAAATTTTTGTAATCTGGTATACTGTTGGCGGCTTTGCTGTTGTCTCTCTTCCATTTCTTACAGTCAAAAAATTGTTAAAAATTAAAAATTCTGGATTCATAACTTCCAGGTTGGCTTGTTGGCTCGATTCCTTGGTAGCGGCAAGAATATAATCTGCTTGCGCCGATGAAAGTGAAAGGAAGAACAGGACGCTAGAGTGTTTCTATGCAGTCTTAGAAGTTAGCAATATGGTGGAATAACTAAAACTAACAAACAAAACAAGGATATGGAGGAGTCAAAACAAAATAAAATAGTGCTCCTGCGTCAAATGATTGAAAACGCAGAAAGGAATATAGTCGCAGCTAAACAAATTCTACGCCAGCTTGATAGTGGATCGAAAAAAATGGTTGTAAAGGATACTCAAGTAGATCAGATAATAGAGGGCATTTTTGATGGAGAAAAAATGATTGCGCTGGATGGCAGGAGATATCCTGTTCCAGCAAATTATGCCAGTAAATCAAAGCTTGTAGAGGGGGATATTTTGAAGCTTACTATTACAGAAGACGGATCTTTTTTGTACAAGCAAATCAGTCCTGTTGAAAGAAGAAGGATAACAGGCATTGTTATGAGGGACAGCAGTGGGAAGTACTATATCAATTCCGAAGGAAGAAAGTATAAAGTTCTTTTGGCATCAGTGACCTATTTCAAAGCACAAGAAGGAGATGAAGTTATTCTTGTTGTTCCTAAAGAAAAAATCAGCCGTTGGGGAGCCATTGAAGCTGTAGTGGATAGGACAGAAGATGATACTGCTAGTCTTGACGATGAATTGGAATCAAAAGCCGAGGAAGTGAACAAAGAAAAGAAGGTAAAAGAGGCAGAGAACAGCAAAGTGCATTCTAAGAGCAGGAAGAGCGAAGTAATAGAAAATGAGTGGATTCCTAATATTGAAGAAATAAAAGAAGAAGCGGAGCAACCCAGCATGGTTAGTGGTAACGAGGAAATTTCTGAAATTTCTGACGAGCTGTCTGTCTAGCGCTGACGAAAGAGGAAAGAGGCTAATCAAGCTTGCCCTATTCCTTATCCAAGTGCTTTATCATCTAAGAGTCGTGAAACAAAGCAACTACTTTTGAGATAATTTTCAGAGTGGTCTTCTATCTACAGCGTGATATCTCCAGACTGTTTACCTATGTGACTTAAGGAAGCTGCTTTGCCTTAACTGGGCTTTTACAATCATCGTTTATGTCGAATTCACCTGTAGATGAAATAAAATCAAAATTGAGCGTGGAGGAAGTTATTTCTGGCTATCTTCAGCTTCAGAGGGCAGGGAGGAATTGGAAAGCACTTTGTCCTTTTCATAGCGAAAAAACTCCATCTTTTATCGTTAGTCCTGAACGTCAGATTTGGCATTGTTTTGGGTGTAATGAAGGCGGAGATATTTTTACCTTTGTTATGAAAATGGAAGGACTGGAATTTCGCGATGCGCTTAAGGTGCTTGCTGAAAGAGCGGGAGTAGAATTAAAAAACGTTGCCTGGAGCAAAAGCGGCAAGAAAGGGAGAGTGCTTGAAATCCTTGATATCTCAAGGAAATTCTATCAAGAATGCCTTAAAATAAAAGAAGGCAGAAAAGCCTTTGAATATCTTCTTGCCAGAGGGCTTACGGAAGAGACAATAGAAAAATTTCAGCTTGGTTATGCGCCCAACTCGTGGGATTTGCTGAGTAGATTTTTGAAGAATAAGGGCTACAAAGAAAATGAAATTTTTGCTGCTGGAATGACTATAAGGAAGGACGGGGGAGGATATTATGACAGATTTCGCGGAAGGATAATGTTTCCTATAAACAATATCAGTGGGCGAACAGTTGGCTTTTCTGCGCGCATTATGCCTGGTGCTGATGAGAGTCAAGGCCAAGCTAAATATATCAACACGCCTGAGACAGAGGTGTATAATAAGAGGAGGGTTTTGTATGGTTTGGATAAAGCCAAGGTAGCTATTAGAAGAGAAGACTTGTGTATAATCGTGGAGGGAAATATGGATGTAATTGCATCTTTTCAAGCTGGGGTTGAAAATGTTGTTGCCGCCTCTGGGACCGCTTTGACTTTAGATCAGATAAAAATTATAAAAAGATACACGAACAATATAGCATTTTCGTTTGATATAGATTCTGCAGGAATCAAAGCCGCAAACAGAGGAATAGAAATGGCCTTATCAGAAGATGTCAGTGTGAAAATTGTCAGAGTGCCAGAGGGGAAGGATCCTGCGGACTGTGTAAAAAGCAATCCAGACCTGTGGCGAAAGGCTGTAATGAAGCCGGAGCAAATAATGGATTTTTATTTTGACAGTGTATTTTCGAAATATGACTCTAGTGATGTGGAAGGCAAAAAAAGAATTGCTCAGGAACTTCTAGGTGTTATAGGCAGGATTTCAAACAAGATTGAACAAACCCATTATTTGCAGATTCTGTCAAAAAGACTGAACGTTGATGAGAAAATACTTGCAGAAGCTTTAGTCAGCGCAAAGAGAAAAAGAACAAATTTTGTTGTATCTAGAAACGGAACAGGGGACACTCAGAAGAAAGATCTGAACAGAGAAATTCAGCTTCAGAGAAGACTGCTGGGGTTTGCTATTGTCTATCCTCATCTTTTCGGCGAAATTTTTGCCGGTCTTGGGGAGTTGTTTTCTGATCAGAAATTGGGGAGGATGTACTCTTTGATAGAGAACGTACACCTGAAAAAAGGGAAGCTGGATTTAGAAGACTTGCAACAGTTGAAGGATTCTCTTTCTTTGGATGATGATTACACCAAAAATGAAGGAAGTGGGCTATCTTCCTATTGGGACGATGTTGCCTTTGAAATCGAGACAGAAATGGAAAATATGCCGATTAGCAAGGTATATGAAGAAGCGAAGTTGTGTGTGAGAAACTTGAAGAAGGCTAAACTTCAAAAAGAGTTAAAAGACTTAGAAGCAGATATAAAGAAAGCGGAAAGGGAGAATGATTATGAGAGTCAAGAATTGCTGATGAATGAGTTCAATAAGCTTGTGGCAGAGCTTGGCAAGCTGGATGCGGAGTAGTGTTAGGATAGTTTATAAAATAAATTAAATGCAGTAACTTAATAAAATTAAACATAAAAATATCTATGGCAAAAAAGAAAAACAAAAAAACTACAAAGAAGAGAAAAAACAGTGTTTCTAGAGAGAAATCTCTGAAAAAAGCTGAGGAAGAAAGCAGAAAGAAAACCTCTAGTAAAAGAGGAAGCGCCTCGGCTGTGCGAAAAAGCAAGGGTGCGGCAAAGAAAGAAGAGAAAAAAACAAAGAAGGCAAAAAAAACAAGAAAAACTGCCCGTGGAGCGAAAAAGAGAGCTCGCGAGAAGAAGACTGCACAAAAGAAGAAAAAAGGAACGAGTTTGAGAAGAGAAAGAAAAGTGGCGAAAGAAACTGCTGGTAAAACTGAAAAACGCAAGGAATTCAAGAAGGAAAAAGCGGAAGAAGTTAAAAAAAGCGGCGGAAAAGAAGCGGGGACTATTGAAGACAAAGTCAAAGAATTGATAGAAAGAGGAAAGTCAAGAGGATTTGTGACAGAAGAGGAAATTATGTATATTATTCCGAATATTGAGAACGACATCGAGGGGTTGGAGTACTTGTATGATAAGCTCGAGGAGAACAATATCAGAGTTGAAGATAGTGTTGATATTATTGATATTTCCCCCAGTAAGGAAAAAGAAAAGAAAGATAACAAGAAGATAGACAAAAGAGTTGAGGAAGAAATCAATGAAGTATCGCTTGACAATATTTTCAGCGATTCAATTCAGATGTATCTTCGTGAGATAGGGAGAGTTCCTCTTTTGACGCATGAGGAAGAGATTCAGCTTGCTAAGAGAAAGGAAAAAGGAGATGTTGCTGCAAAACAAAAATTGGCTGAGGCGAATCTGCGTTTGGTGGTTAGTATTGCCAAAAAATATGTGGGCAAAAGTGCGAACTTGAGCTTGCTTGATTTGATTCAAGAAGGGAATATTGGCCTGTTTAGAGCTGTTGAAAAGTTTGATTACAGGAAAGGATACAAATTTTCAACCTATGCCACGTGGTGGATTCGCCAGGCAATTACAAGGGCAATTGCTGACCAATCTCGAACTATTAGAATTCCTGTTCATATGGTTGAAACCATAAATAAATTTTCTCAGGTAACTAGACGGCTTGTCCAAGACTTGGGGCGCGAGCCGCTGCCTGAGGAAATTGCTGCTGAAATGGGTATAGATGTTGAGAAAGTGAGACACATTATGAAAATTTCTCAAGATACAATCTCGCTGGAAACCTCTGTTGGTGATAGTGACGATGAGAGCACTTTGCGTGATTTTATAGAAGACACAGAAACCGTTCTCCCTTCTCAAGCTGCAGGACGCCAGTTGCTGAAAGAATATGTAAGCGAGATTTTGGTTGATCTCTCTCCTAGGGAGCAAAAGATTTTGAAAATGCGTTTTGGTCTTGAGGATGGAGTCGCTCATACTTTGGAGGAAATTGGACAGGAATTTGGCGTAACGAGAGAAAGAATTCGCCAGATAGAGGCAAAGGCGCTGGAGAAGATAAGAAAACATAGGGAGGCAAAAAAATTGGCGGATTATTGATAGAAGAAAGAATTTGATATAAACTGTGTTTTGAGGTAAACTGTTTTAGTTTTTTTAGTTATCCATCTTGCACACTTTTTGGCATAGAACCAGACTGAGTTGACGCGATTTTAAAAACCAGATATTATTGTCTTACATTCCGCGGTAGCTCAATGGTAGAGCAGTTGGCTGTTAACCAATTGGTTGGGGGTTCGAGTCCCTCCCGCGGAGCCATAGATTGGAGTGCGAACTAGTTTTCTTAAATAGAATTTAACACAGCAGTTTCAAAAAACGGTTTGCTAAAAATCCAAGATTATCACTTCCTAACTAGAAAAGCTGGGCTGTGTTTTTTCAAAGACGACTTATTGAATCTCCAGCAGAAATGCTGTGGGAGGCAATACTTGACACCCAGTGTCCATGGACACTGGGTGTCCTGTGTTTATACTGTTGGTTCAATCGTCCACGATTGAACCAACAGTTTGGATTTCAGAACTGACTGAGCTGTGAAAATAAACTACTGTTTTATAAAGTCGTTTACTTTACAATTCAAACAAAAGGTTCAATCGAGACGATTGAACCAACGGGAAAAAGGGCTGGCTGTGTTTTTTCAAAGACGACTTATTGAATCTTCAAAAAAGTTTTTGTTTTCAAAGATACGCACAAGGAACTTTCACCTGGATTCCCGATCAGAGTCGGCAGTGACAAACTTATCACACCATTTTTCACGCCATCTCTGGCGTGATCCATTGTATAATATAAATCGTATAATCCACATATAGCTGGACCACAGCAGAAATGCTGTGAGAGGTAATACTTGACACCCAGTGTCCGCAAGAATAAAGGCGAAATTAAAGTTAATAACATTATTGTCGCGGATTATCATTTCACACTTACCCAAAGCTTAAAAAGCGAGACAAGCGACCCGATTTACAAAGAAATCTATGAAAAAATACAAAGTTTGCGCAATAAATGGATGCAAGGCAGATTGGAATTAGAAGAGTTTTTTAAAGGTTTGCAAGCCCAAAGCAAAGCTATTGAAGAATATAAAAATAAAATAAAAAGTCAGCCAGCAGACAAGCGAATAATTATGGTATTAAACAAACTGGTTAATAAAGAAATTTTGTTTACGCCCAAAAAATTGGCGTTTCGGAAATTATCAAAATGTTTACAAGAACTTTTGAACAAAAATAGCGCGCTAATCACTACCGCTGAGAAAAATATGCTGGCTGAAGCGTTTTTAGAAGATTTATTTATTGAGGCGGGAGATGCAATAAAACCAGAAATGGAGGAAAGAGTGGAGCAACTTGCCCAAAAATTTGCGGATTCTTATGTTGCCAATATTTTAGAGTCTCATATGAAAAAACAAAATGAGCGGGAGAAAAATAAAAAAGATGGTTGACGAATTGTCTTGTGAGATGGGAATTAAGCATCGTCTTTTTGCGCGAGTGGTGTTTTTCAAAAGCAAAGTCGCTTCTGTTTCTTTTGCAAGCGGGACGTTGAGATTAAATAGAGATTTTGTCCGTTCGTCTGACATTTCACTTTGGATAAAGTTTGATTTTCATACCTAGGATGATACAATAACTTTCGGGGAAAACATAAGGAAATATCTAATTCAGAAAAAAATGTCGCAAGACTGCCTTTCCAAATTGGCTGATGTTGCTTTTCATACCATAACCAAAATTGAATCTGGCGACACACCCAATCCCACTACTATTGAAACAGTCAAAAAGATAGCCAATGCTTTAGGGGTTAGTCTTGATGATCTAATGAAATAAAAATTATGACTAAGAAATCACTACAGAGTTCAAATCACAACTCGCTTCTCCAATTGGCTGATAATCTTGTCTCTGAGACAAAAAATATACTTCGTATGGCTAAAACAGAGGAAGATTTAAGGATTGGTTTTGAAAAGCTATTAGAACCTATAAAATTCGAGCTTAAGCTTAAGTCAATCCCCAAATACGAGAAATCCGTTTATAGCGGCCGTTCAGACGCTGTGCACGGGCAGGTAATAATTGAGTATGAACCGCCAAAGTCGTTTTCTTCAAAGAGAAACATAAATCATACCTACGAGCAGTTAGCAAATTATCTAAAAGATGAAGCAAAAGAAACAAAACTAACTCAATTGATGGGAGTTGGTTTTGACGGCGAGCAGATTTTCTTTGTCCAATATCCCTTCCTCTCTGTTCGCGGTCCTTATGATTTTAATCCGGAAAGCGCCAGAACTTTTTTAATTCATTTGCGGGCTTTGTCTCGGCTTCCTTTGACTGCTGAAAATTTGGCTCAAAAATTTGGTCCTCAAAGTGAGCTTGCGCCAAAGATAGTTTCTGCTTTTGCTAATGCTTTGGAATACTGGGGAAATCAGACTCATATTCGTACATTTTTCAATGAGTGGAGAAGGTTATTTGGCATTGTCTATGGCGAACAATTTACCGCTGGACATCAAGTCAAAGAAGCTGAGGCACTCTCAAAGCTTTATAAAGTTGGGCCAGAAACAGACTTTCAGGAACTTCTATTTTCTGTTCATACTTACTTCGCTTTTTTAATGAAACTTATCGCTGCTGAACTTTTGACTTTAAGAGAAACATCTTTTAGCTCCTCTCTTGCTTCTCAACTTGTCCATATTTCTGACGATGAGCTAAAAAGCAAGCTTTCCGATATAGAAAATGGCGGAATTTATGTCCGAAAAGGGATTACTAATTTTTTGGAAGGAGACTTTTTCCGCTGGTACTTGGATGCCTTTGATTCTCCGGAGTTAAAAGAAGCAATTAGAGAGCTTGCCAGAGCTCTCTCCGAATTTGAACCGGCAACTAGCACATTAGATCCTATTTCAACTCGCGATTTACTCAAAAAACTTTATCAATATTTAGTTCCCCAGGAAGTTCGCCATCGTCTTGGTGAATATTATACCCCTGATTGGCTGGC
>CAYWAL010000007.1:0-23956 GCA_964456605.1 uncultured Candidatus Saccharibacteria bacterium
TATTATATCATTGTTTTCAGTATAACTGACTGAGGGCGAAGCCCGAAGGATCCCGAACTCATAGGGATAGCTTTCTTAGAATAGTTTACGCTTTTTTACCTACGGGATCCTTCGCTCCCTTTGGTCGCTCAGGATGACATTCTGCCTGTCATTCTGAGCGGAGCGAAGAATCCCGCAGAAAGAGCAATACCTACCTATTTATACTATCTATAGCAGCACAACTTACCTTACTCCAGACGGGATCCTTCGCCTTCGGCCCAGGATGACATTATGACATTGTGGACATTGTTTTAGGTTGAATTATTAACTAGTAGAAATTTTGGAAGGCTACACTTTACAGTTCAGGGCAAATTTAGCAGCTTAGTGATGTGTTTCCTATAAGAAGCGGTAGGTTTTATTTAATATAGAGAGAAGATTCAACCTTTTACTGCTTACATTCTATTGTTTTCTTAGTTATCCACCACACTTTTTGGTAAGGAGCCCTATATCTTTTGACAATTTTACACATATTTGATAGCATAACTTACAAGCATTAATAAGAATAATTTCGGTTGGTTAGTATTGCCGCAGGTGCATTAGCTCTTTGATTTTGTGTTGTTGGAGATAAAGCTTTACTGAGGAATGCGCTATCTTTGTGCGAATTGTTGGCTGATAGAGGGTTCATTGATGTTGACTGTAAATCTTATAGAGATTTGCAAGGTTTTGACTGCAAGAGGAAGGTAGATAGTGTCTAAATTTAGTGGTTTTCTATAAACTCTAATCTCTTTCTGACGGTCTGTATTGCTTAAGTTGGTTTAAGTTAATGAATGCCTGAAATATGGTTGTTGCCAAAGGTACCGAGAGGCGAAAGTCAACTATCACTATCTAAGTAACAAAATCTCTATTTGTAGTCTTGGGCCAGTGAGAAGTCTTGTGCAAAAAGAAGACAGAGAGTTTTCTGTAGTGTTTTTATTCTACCACGAGTGGATGAAAGACATTTACAAGTAGACTGAAAAGAGCAGTTGAGAAGCTTCCTTCATTATTATTTGGTTATGGTTTTGATGTGAGGAAGGGAGAAAGCAGTTCTGTAGGCAATTTCCACTTACTTGCGGCGATATTTGGCTGATCGATAGAGGAGAAACGGAAATGGAAATATTGAATATAATAGGCGTAAGTGTTCTCACTTTTAGCTTAGGGGCTGTTATAGGTTATTTTGGAAGACAATTTCTTGCGCAGAAGCAAATGGAATCTGCTGAGGCAAAGGTCAACAAGATTTTTGCTGAAGCAAAGAGTAAGGCGGCAGAGATACTTCTAGAGGCAAAAAATGAAGCGGTTAAAACATTAGAAGATGTTAAAAGGGAGGAACTGGAGAGAAATAGACAGATAAGAAGAAACGAACAAAGATTGGCGAAAAAGGAAGAACTTCTGGAAAAAAAGGCAGAGGAAATTGAGAGACAGAAAAATGTGCTTAGGGAGAAAGGAAAGCAGATTATAAGGATTAAAGAGGAAATTGAGGCTATAAAAAAGGAACAACTCAAAAAGCTTGAAAAGATTGCTGATATAAGCCAGGAAAGAGCGAAGGAGATTATTATAGAGAAGGTGGAAAGGGATAATAAGGAAGAAATACTGAAGAGAATAGAGAAACTTGAGAAGGAAGGTGCTGAAGAATTAAAGAAGAAAGCCAATGATATAATTGTTCAAGCTATACAAAGATATTCAGGGTCCCATACAGCTGAGGTAACAACATCGACTGTCAGTCTTCCTGACGATGAAATGAAAGGAAGAATTATAGGAAGGGAAGGAAGAAACATCAGGACTCTCGAGCAACTTACCGGTGTGGAAATTGTTATTGATGATACACCAGGTACTATTGTAATTTCAGGATTTGACCAGATAAGAAGAAAAATTGCGCAGCTATCACTTGAAAAGCTTATGGAGGATGGAAGGATTCATCCAGCTAGAATTGAGGAGGTGGTAGAAGAGGTGAAGGGGGAAATAGTTGAAAAAATAAAAGAAGCTGGACAAATGGCGGTTTCTGATGTTGGTGTGGTTGGATTTGATCCAAAATTAGTCTATCTTCTAGGAAGGTTAAGTTTTAGAACCAGCTATGGGCAGAATGTGCTGATTCATTCTGTGGAAGTTGCGCATTTGGCTGCCTCTATTGCTTCTGAACTTGGAGCGGATGTAACGGTGGCAAAGAAGGCTGGACTTCTTCATGACATAGGAAAGGCAGTTGATCATGATGTTCAAGGAACTCATGTTGATATTGGAAGGGATATTTTGAAGAAGTTTGGGATTTCGGAAGAGATAATAAAGGCAATGCAATCTCATCATGAAGATTATCCGTATGAGACGACTGAGTCCATTATAGTTCGTACTGCGGATGCAATCTCTGCTTCTCGTCCAGGTGCCAGAAAAGATACATTGGAAAATTATTTGAAGAGGCTCAAGGAGCTGGAAGACATTGCTAATTCGTTTGAAGGAGTTGAAAAGTCTTTTGCGGTTCAAGCAGGGCGAGAAATAAGAGTTTTTGTAACGCCGGATAAAGTAGATGACCTGGGAGCAGTAAAGCTTTCAAGAAAAATAGCAGATAAAATAGAAGAGAAGCTTAATTATCCAGGAGAAATCAAGGTTAATGTCATACGAGAGACAAGATGCATAGAGTATGCAAGGTAATTTTGGTAGCGACCTGTGAATTTGTCAAAGTATTACAATTATGAATGTGTTATTCTTTGGAGATCTAGTTGGAAAGCCTGCCAGGAATATTCTGAGGAGGATTGTGCCTGCTTATAGAGAAAAATATAAGTCGGATGTTGTTGTTGCCAACGGTGACAATCTTGCTCACGGAAAGGGGGTCACAGAAAATACAATTAAAGAGGTATTGGCATGCGGGGTTGATATAGTAACCTGTGGTGACCATATTTGGGATAGAGCCGAGGCGGTTGAATTGATAAAGAGTAAAAAGTGTAACTTGTTGTGTCCTGCTAATCTTCCTATGTTTGATTATACAAAGGGTTACAGAATAATTTCGGCAGGGGAAAGAAAAATTCTGGTCGTAAATTTAATCGGCAGAGTGTTTTTTCGAAAATATGCGGATTGTCCTTTTAGAACCGCTGATGAAATAATAAAGAAAAACAGCAGTGGAGTTGATGCAATTATTGTAGATTTTCATTCAGAGGCAACAAGCGAGAAAAAAGCGCTTGGTTTTTATTTGAACTCAAAGGTTTCGGCGGTATTGGGAACTCATACACATACTCAAACTGCTGATGAAGAGATATTGGATGGTGGAACTGCTTTTATTTCCGACATTGGAATGGTTGGTCCGAAAGATTCCATATTAGGCTGCAGAAAGGATGTCGTTATAAACCAAATGCTTACCCAACTGCCTTTTCGTTATGAGATTAGCAGTGATGACAATGTTTTGGTTAACGCTGTTGTGTTGGAAGTAGACGAGGATAGCGGAAAAGCGGTGAAGATAGAGCGTATAAATGAAGTTGTCCCGAAAGCGGTCTAAAATTTGCTTTATTTTAGCTATTTGTCTATAATGCGTATGTAAGGCATAGAGACGTTGGAACGTCAAAGCTGGTTTGGCTGACTCGGAAGAATTTGATTTTTGTAGGTAAGAAGACTTCATCTTTACGACTTTATTAAATAAAAATAATACTCAAAGAAGGGAGGTGTGATATATGACAAAAGACGAACTTGTAGATGTCGTTGCGGCTAAAACAGATCTTTCTAAGAAGGATGTTGAGAGAGTGATAAATGGCGTTTTAGAGACAATAACAAAGACATTGACCGAGGGTGGAAAAGTTACCTTGACCGGATTTGGAACTTTCTCTGTAAGTCAGAGAGCAGCAAGAAGCGGAGTTAATCCTCAGAATCCAAGTGTAAAGATTCAGATTCCGGCTATGAAAGTTCCAAAGTTCAAAGCAGGAAAGAGCCTAAAAGATGCGGTGAAATAAGGTTTAACTGTCTCTTTTTCTAGCGTTATAGTTCACAGTAAGTTGAAAATCCCTGTCATATATGAATTAATATATGCTGGGGATTTTTACTAGTGCTTAGTATGCATTTGGTGAAGCAACAGTTGATATGCTAGAATAGTATTGCATTTATTTGTCGGTAAAATTTCAATTATGAAGATAGCAATAGACTCAAGAAGTTTGGAGAGTCAAAGAACTGGAGTTGGGAGGTATCTGTCAAATTTACTTAGATATTGGCGGCACAGCAAGGAACATAAATTTATTCTTTACTTTAAAGATAGAATTCCCGAGAATGATTTGGTAAAAAGCGATAATTTCACTTTAAAGCTGATAAAGAATCCTTTTGGTTTTTCCAGCAATTTCTTTTTTCAGCATTTTCTGCTGCCCCACAACATCAGGAAAGATAAGGTCGATTTTTTCTTTTCTCCTTTCTATTTGAAGCCGTTTTATTGTCCTGTGAAATCGTGCATTTCGCTTCACGATATTTCCTACGAGGCTCATCCTGAGTGGTTTGATCCTGTGAATAGAATCATTTTGGGAAAATTGTCCAAATTGTCGGCTAAAACAGCAGATTTGATTTTCACTGTTTCTTATTTCAGTAAGGGCGAGATTATGAAGTATTATGGAGTTAACTCCAGTAAAATCGTGGTAACCCATTTAGCAGTTGATGAAGATTTTACCAAGACAAGTGATGTGAAAAGAGCAGAAGCGGTGAAAAAAAAGTACGGCATCATAGCTAAATTTGCTCTCTGTGTTGGTTCAGTTTTCAATCGTAGGCACATTCCTGAAGTTATCAGAGCGTTTGAAAAAATTGCCCGCAAATATCAGGACTATCAACTTTTGATAATTGGGAAAAATTACACATATCCTTTTCTTGATATCGAGAAGCAGATAGGAGCTGTCAATAATAATTTAAAAAGAAATGCAATCATTCGTCTGGATTTTGTGGAAGACAGAGACCTGCAGGCGCTTTACACCCTCTGTGAGTTTGCCATTTACCTGTCTGATTATGAAGGTTTTGGGCTTCCAGTCATTGAGGCGCAGTTTTTTGAAAAGCCAGTTGTAACAAGTTATAACAGCTCTTTGAGAGAGGTGGGAGATAATTCAGTCGAGTTTGTGAAGAAAAACACTGTTGATGAGATTTACAATAGTTTAGAGAAGGTTGTTTCTGATGATAGTTATAGATTAGACTTGATTAGACGAGGCAGGGAGAACATAAAGAGATTTAGTTGGAAAAAGTGCGCTTGGAGAACGCTGGAAAATATAGTTGGCATTAGCTAGATGTAGCATATAAGATACCTTTGTCATAAATCATAAATTCTAAAATGCCAAAAGTTGAATCTGGGTCAAGTTATCATCTTGAAACGATCCTTGTTTCTGAAGTGATTCTTGTCTTTGTTATGGCTTTAAAGATTGTTCCGCAAGAATTTTCGTATTTGATTCTTGTATTGCTTGTTGTTAGCTTCATAAGACTGAGCATATTAGATTCATTAAAGTTGTTTATTTTTTCCATTCCATTTTTTGTTGCGTTCCCGTCAAATGCAATTTCTGACTCAATGAGCATTTGGAGAGTTTTGGTTGTTGTTTTGTTTTTGAAAGTAATATATGAAAAATATAGCAGCCTTATTCCAGTATTTTCAACTGGCAGTTTTCTTGAGTCGCAAAATGAAACTTCGCTGGTGCAGTCTCAAAAGACACCTGACAAACTGCAGTTTATGCTCAGTCTTCCTAAAGCTGCTGGCAAGGCAAGGCTGATAAGGGCAATTTTTCAGCTTTTTTTGCCGAAAAAGCTCATAGGCTTTGCTGTAGGTGGGAAAGGCAGGAGGTTTCAGAGTTTCGTCAGTAACAATAGCTGGAAAGGAACTCTAAGGTCTGATCTTAGCAATCTCAAAAAAGCGCGCTACTGCAAGCTTTTTTGTCTTGCAATGTTGTTCTTCGCTATAAGCATTCTTTCTCTCTTTTTTGCTCAAAGCGTTGGAGCGGGAATAAAGAAAATACTGTTTTTGGTGAATGTATTTTTGCTCTTTCCGATTGTTGTTTATGCTGTGAAAAGAGAAGATGATATTGCAGAAGTTTTAAGAGCTGTTTTTTATTCCTCTCTCTTGATAGTGTTGATTGGGTATTTTCAATTCTTTTTGACCTTTTTTATTTCTCTCTATGACTTTTGGCAGTTCTGGGCAAGAAATGTAGTGAGGGCATTCTACGGTCAGAACCTTAGCAATTTGCTAAGCTACAGCAATACTTGGTTTTCGTATTATAAGTTTCTTCCTCCAACCCTTCGTATGTTTTCTGTGATGCCTGATTCTCATTCATTTGCTATGCTGGTCTTGGCTTCAGTGCCTGTTGTTTTGTCTTTGTTTTTTCACAGCAAGAAGTCAGAAAAAAAGCTTTTGTCAGCTGCTCTGATATTTTTTCTTCTAGCTGTGTTTTTCTCTGGCTCGCGCGGAGCGTGGGTAGGCAGCGTTTTTGCGCTTCTTGCTGCGATGTATCTCTATTATCACAAGCCTTTATCTTTTTTCTGGGAAGGCAGAAGTGCTGTTGGTTGGATACTCTCTTGTGCAAAAGTTTTGGTGTTGGAGCAGTGGCAGAAATTGAGGAAAACTCTTGTTTTGCTAAAAATATCTGTCCTGCGTCCCTCACATTTATCTAGAGAGCAAAATAATAAAGAGATAAAAGACAGTTCTAGTTATTTTTCAAAGTTAATAATTTGTTCTGTTGTTTTGTTTTTTATCTTAATGCCTGTTTCTTCTTTTATGCTAAGACAGAATCAGGAGATTCAGCTTTCTAGGAGTGGGACTGGAGTAGCTTCCAAAGAAGAATCGGCTATACTTGAAAGAGCAATTTCAATTTCCGACTTTTCTGAAACCTCAAACAAGGGTCGTCTTCAGATTTGGCGGGAGACATTGGTCTCAATAAAAAACAATCCCTTTTTGGGGGTTGGGTTTGGAAATTTTCCCGTGGTTCTGGGAGAGGATATATCTGCTTTTAAAAAAGGTTCTTCTGCTCACAATGTCTATCTTGACATTGCTGCCGAGTTAGGGATTTTTGGATTGATGATATTTTTGCTTCTCTTGGCTGACATTCTTGAGACTTCCTATGCTTTGTTTTATAAGCTGGAGGCGGGATATTTGAAAGTATTTGCAGGGTCATTCTTCGTCTATTTTGTTTGGATCCTTGCTTACAGTTTTTTTGATGTTGTGATTTTCAATGACAAGGTTTTAATGGTTATAGTTATTATGATTGCGCTGATATATTCCCTAGAAGAATACGAAAGAGATTATCAACTGAAGAAGTCATTTTCGGAATAATCCTCAGAATAATCCTGAGGATTTGGAGGCAGTTCTAAAGCAATGTTGCTTTGCTGATTTGGTTCTCTAGCGTCTCAAAACTGCTAAATTTGCTTTGAACTGTGAAATGCAACCTTTTTATTCCTGTTAGTTAATAATTCAATCTAAAGCAATGTCCACAATGTCATAATGTCATCCTCCGCCTTCGGCGAAGGATCCCGTCTGGAGAAGAGATACTGTCATCCTGAGCCGAAGGCGAAGGATCCCGTTTGGAAATTGGACAAGACACATTGCTACAGTCATTCTTTCTTCTGCGGGATCCTTCACCCCGTTCAGGATGACACAATGACACAAAGAAAACACTATCATCCTGAGCCGAAGGCGAAGGATCCCGCAGGAAGGAAAATAGGCCATACTGCTACAGATAGTGCAAGAGGTGTTACTCTTTTCTGTGGGATTTTTCGCTCAGAATAATGGGTGTGGCGCAACTATAGAGTCCTTTCTAGACCACAATCATATCTCCTTTCGACTAGATTTTATATTATATTGCAGAATGCATTTCCTTGACTAGAAAAGAAAAGAGTGTAGAATTGATAGTTGCAAGGTCGAGATGAGGCGGTCTGGCAATTGCTTCTGGTAAATTTTTTGGACTGTTTTAGGTTGCCTCCTATTGAATTTGACTGAGCAAGATAAATTTGTCAGATTTACTTCTTAGTTTTTTGTCAATCATCTACCAACAAGATGTATTGGCATTGAAGAGTTAGAGGGCATTTTTGCTTGCCTCTTTGTAAATTTAATTTTTTGTCCTTAACCTTATGAAGCTGTTTCCTCCAAAAATTCAGAGCAAATTCACTTCGCATCTTAATAGTGTAATAAAGACAGCGGAGGATATTTCTCGGGAATTTAGTCATAACTCCATTGGCATTGAGCATATCATATTTGCTATTTTATCGCAAAAAGGAAGTATTGGCTTTAATGTGCTAAGCGGGGAGAACATTGACTTCAGAGCTCTTCACAGGCTTATAAGAGAAATGCCAAAAACAAAGAAATGGGAGCCAAGACTGTCTGAAGAATTAAAAAATGTTTCCAAAAAATCTGTTTTTATTGCCAGTCGCTACAAGAGTCCGTATATTGGGACAGAACATTTGCTTTATGCTGTTTTGACCACTAAGGATGAAAAGGTCAAAGAAATTCTTTCTTCTATTGGAATTAAGGCTGACAAGCTCAAAGATCGTCTGGAAGCCTTTATGAAAAGTTCGTCTAGATTCTCTGAGGTTGCAGATTTTCTTGCTTCGTCCTTGAGGATTCCTAGAATAAGCTCATCAAACTCTCTTAGTATGGACAGCAGGTTGAGTGATGGTTTCATCGTGGAAATGCCTGTGACCAATCCTGCGTTAAGTTCGAAACAGTCTGCTTTGGAGTATTTCTGTGTGGATGTAATAAGAGAGGTGGAAGAAGGAAGAATTGATCCTATTATTGGAAGGGAAAGAGAAATAGATAAGTTGGTAAACGTTCTAAGCCGCAAAACAAAAAATAATCCGATTTTGGTCGGCGAGCCGGGTGTTGGAAAAACGGCTATTGTTTATGGTCTTGCCCAAAGAATTTTTCAGGGCGATGTGCCGATAAATCTACTGAACAAGAAAATCTATTCTTTGGATCTTGGGCTTTTGGTAGCAGGGGCTGTTTTTCGTGGTGAATTTGAGGCAAGACTAAAGGATGTAATAAGCGAGGTCCAGGAGAATCCAGATGTGATTCTGTTTATAGACGAAATTCACACAATCATAGGTGCTGGAAGTGCTAGCGGCTCTGGAAGTCTCGATGCGGCCAACATTCTAAAGCCGTCTTTAGCTAGAGGTGACATTTGCTGTATTGGTGCCACGACTCTGGATGAGTATAGAAAGCACTTTAAGAAGGATGCTGCTTTTGAAAGGAGATTTCAAATGATACTTGTTGAAGAGCCAAGCGTTGAAGAGACAAAAAGGATGCTTAGAGAGCTGAAAGGTCTCTATGAAAATTACCATAACTTGGCAATAGAAGAGGAGGCAGCTGATGCGGCGGTTGAGTTGAGCCAAAGGTTTATAAACGACAGATTTCTTCCTGACAAGGCATTTGATGTTTTGGATGAGGCAGCAGCTCTGGCAAGAAGCAGGCATAGCGGCGGCGGTTATTTCAGTAAGATAAAGGATTTAAAGAAAAGGATAAAAGAATTGCAAGTTGAAAAGGAAAGAGCTATTGAGGAGGAAAGATACGATGAGGCCCTTGTGATTAAGAAAGAGGAGGACGATTTGGAGAGGGCTGTATCTGAATTATATAGAGCTTGTGAAGAAGAAAACGAGATGAGAATTGAATCTCCAGTTACTGCTGATGATGTGGCGGAGGTTGTAACTCAAATGACAGGTATACCTGTCAGAAAAGTGGTTTCGGACGAAAAAAAGAAGCTTAGAGGATTGGAAGCGAAGCTGAAAAGGCATATTGTGGGACAAAACGAGGCGGTTGAAGCGATTTCAAAATCTATTTGCCGCAGTCGTTTAGGTATTGCCGATTCCAACAGACCGATTGGCGTTTTTATGTTTTTGGGACCCACTGGAGTAGGAAAAACTGAGTTGACAAAAGTTTTAGCAAGAGTTGTATATGGAAGGCGAGATGCTCTTATTAAGGTTGATATGAGCGAGTTTATGGAAAGGCATTCTGTTTCTCGTCTTATTGGGGCTCCTGCAGGGTATGTAGGCTATGAGGAAGGAGGGAAGCTTACTGAACAGGTTCGTCTGCATCCTTATTCGATTGTTCTTTTCGACGAGATTGAAAAAGCTCATCCAGACGTCTGTAATCTCCTGCTTCAGGTTTTTGAAGACGGCGAACTTACAGATGCAGCAGGAAGAAAAGTTGATTTCAGAAACACAATCATTGTTATGACTTCCAATATTGGAACTGAAGAGCTGACTGCGGGAGCAAAGCTTGGATTTCATGATGATAAAGATTTAGATGAAAGCAAGAGAAAAAACGGTATTAGGAAGAATTATATTGAAGCCAAAGACGCTGTCTTGAAGGAGTTGAAAGAGGAATTTAATCCTGAGTTTATCAACAGAATTGACAAGATTGTAGTTTTTAATCCATTGAGTTTGAGAAATATAAGGTCTATTGTGAAAATTCAGTTTGATGAATTTAAGAGGCGATTTGCGAAGAATAGCGGCATTAAAATAAATATGAGCAAAGAAGCTTTAGATTATCTAGCTAGAAAGAGTTTTGATCCAAATGAAGGAGCAAGATTAGTTAGAAGGAATCTGCAAGAGATGGTTGAAGATTTGATTTCAGAGAAGATTATCAGCGGTGAAATTAGAGAAGGGGATAGGGTAGAGCTGACTGTAAAAGAAGACAGGATTGTTTTGGGCGATGTTGGACGGAAGAAGTAGTATTTCATTTTCTTCCTCGTTGGTCCGAAGCCGACTAAAATAATAAGAGGTTATTTGGTCTTTTTATAAACCTTGTCTGGATGTTTTTGGAAAGATGAACAGTGTTGTATTTTGGGACAGAATTAGAAATCTCATTCTTGATATGCTTTTTCCCATCCGATGTCTTGGATGTGGAAGGGAGTTTGAAGATCTCCAGCCGAAAGAGAGGTGGATTTGTCCCGAGTGTCTTGCGAAAATAGAAATAAGGAAAGAACAAGTTTGTCCTGTTTGTGAAGGTCCTAGTGAAGGCGGTTTGACGCATTATCATTGTCGGGCAAAAACCTCGCTCAATGGGCTCTGGGTGGCAACCGAGTACGAGTATAAAGTTGTCGCTGAAGCAATACATAAGCTGAAGTTCAATTTTATAAGGGATATTTCGTTTCCTCTTTCAAAGGTTATCATAAGGAGTATTGTAGAAGTTGATGAGTTTTCTGATTTTCAGGACGTTATAATGTTTAATTCTTCTTTTGAAAGGGGAGAGGAGGAGCTTTATTCAGAAAGAAGAAACAGAAAAGCGGAGAGCATTATTATTCCTGTTCCGCTTCACAAAAAGAGATATAATTGGCGTGGTTTTAACCAGGCTTTTTTGCTGGCCAGATATGTAGCTTCTCGCTTTAATCTGCGGGTCTGCGACAATCTGCTGGTGCGCGAGAGAAATACTAAATCGCAAACTAGAATCAGGTCTATGGATGAAAGGAGGAAAAATATTAAGGGTGCGTTTCTTTGTCAAAATAGGGATCTTGTCAGAGGAAAAAACATTATAGTGGTTGACGATGTATGCACTACGCTTGCAACGCTGAATGAATGTGCAAAGGAGCTGAAGAAAGCTGGTGCCAAAAGTGTCTGGGGGTTAGTTGTGGCAAGAAGATAGAATTGCTGTAGTGTCTTACCACTTGTAATTATCAAATATCCACTTTATTAATTTCTCGGTCTCAGAAAATCTATCTTTTGCGTTCAAAACAACGCTTATTATTTTGTGATTGTCTTTGGAGTCTCTGCTAACTACCAGTGCCAGACATTGTCCTGCTTTTTCTGTAAATCCTGTTTTTCCACCGACTATGTTTTCCATTTTACCAAGAAGCAGGTTAGTGTTTCTTAGTTTATGTTTTCTCTTTCCGTCAACTGATGCTATCGTAAGCTCTTGTGTTCTTAGGATATCCCAAATAAGCGGTTTTTCCAAGGAATAATCTACGAGTCTTGCTACATCGTAGGCAGTAGAATAATTCCCTTTTTGATCCAAGCCGGACGGATTGGAAAAGTTTGTATCTTGGAGTCCAAGTAGTCTTGCTTTTTTGTTCATCAATTCAACAAACTTATCAACATTTGTGCTTGTATGTTCAGCTAGAGCAACGGCGGCAGCGTTGTCCGAAGCAATAAGCATCATTTTTAACAAGTTCTCAACGCTCATTTTCTCATTTGCTTTCAGTCCGTTGCTTTTCCCTTTTTCGATGCTGGCGGCATCTTTGCTCACTGTGACAATATCGTCAAGATTTGTTTTTTCCAGCACAATCACAGCTGTCATTATTTTTGTCAAACTTGCAATCGGCAGTTTTTTATTTGGATTTTTGGAATAGAGGATTGCGTTGCTTTCGACATCCAGGACGATTGCTGCTTTTGCCTTAACGTTAAAGTCAGAAGCGTTGTTGATCTTATAAGGTGAAACCGGCAGGAGACTTGCTGTGGGGGAATTGTTGCTTTGACGGGGGAGACTTTTTTTCTCAGCATAGAAGCTGTCTTGATGATATTCTTTTTTTGCAGAGTGGTTGGAAAATACAATGCTGTTTTGAATTGCAAGAAAAATAAAAAGTGGAACCAGAAAAAATAGAGTTGCCACTGTTAACTTTTTCATCATTGTTCCTATTTAGTGACTGGTAGATAGGTGTTGTTTTGTAGAGTGGAGCAAAGGTGAAATTTATTCTTTCGTTTCAACTGTGTTTTCTATCAGTTCCTTTTTGTGCAACTCATCGTACTTTGGCAGATCCTCAACTCTTTCAAGGCCAAGTTTTTTAAGGAAATCAAACGAAATTCTGTACAAATAAGCTCTTGCGTCATTAGGATTATTTATTCTTTCTATAAGCCCTCTGATCATAAGGTGCCTCAAAGTGAAGCTGCAATTCACGCCTCTTATTTCTTCAATTTCTGATCTTGCTATAGGTCCTCTATAAGCAACAATTGAAAGAACTTCGAGAGCGGCTCTTGTTAGCTCTCCTTCTATGTCCGATTTTAAAAATTTTTCTACATATTTGCTGTTTTCTCCGGCCGTTGTCATTTGGACCTCGTCGCCTTTGATTAGGATTCTGATTCCTCTATTTTCGTCTCTATATTTCTTGGCTAAAACTCCAGCGGATAATTTTAGCTCTCCCTCATTCACTGAAGTTAGTTTTGCAAGTTTCTTAAAGCTGACAGGCTCGCCCGAGACAAACAGCAAGCTTTCCAAGACTGACTCAATGTTCATATTTATTAAGCATTAGTCGTTTGACAGAGTAAAATTTATTAACGAGTTTCTAACAAACGTCAGTTTTTAGATGTCTATTTATTAAATCTAAATTCCCTTGAATCACGGAATATCTCGTCCGGCTGGCAATACCTGTCTGCCTGAGGAGCGAAGCGAAGAATCCCGGCATAATGGCAGTATATCTATAGCAGTATGTCTTGCCTTTCTCCAAACGGGATCCTTCGCTAGCGCTCAGGATGACACAGAGTTGTCATCCTGAGGGCGAAGCCCGAAGGATCCCGTAGGAAGAAGGAATAACTGTTGAGCAGCATTACGTCTTATCAGATTTCAGACGGGATCCTTCGCCGAAGGCTCAGGATGACAACATCTTTTCTCCAAACGGGATCCTTCGCTCCTTTCAGTCGCTCAGGATGACGGCAGAATGGCAAACAACACCTGTTACATATGGCTTATCTTGCTGCAGATGGAATTGTTCTACTACAATTTCTTGATCTTTATCTCTCCAAACATATTGGTCTGTTCAACGATTACCACATTTTTTCTTGCTAGTTCAAGCATAGCTAGGAAAGTGACAATAATTTCTACTTTACTTTTAACGCCAACCGTGGCTTCTTGGAAAGTTATTTCTATTCTTTGCATCAAGTTCCGTCTCAGATATTCAATTTTGTCTTTTATAGAGATAATTTCTTTTATGGTGTCCTTAGCTAGATTTTCAATTTTTGGCAATCTATCGATGACTTCTTCAAAAATTTTTTCTAGGTCAGCGGCTGCTAAGTTTTTGGGAGGACAAAAAACAGTTTTCATATCTAGGTAACTCTGTCTTGAAAAAAGCATTTTTTTTCTTTTCTCCAGTTTTTTCAGCTCATTTGAAACTTCTCTAAACTTCTTGTATTCTATAAGATGGGCTTTTAACTCTTCTATATCTTCTTCCTCTTCTTTTTCAAGTTCCAGCATAGGAAGAATCACTTTTGATTTAATCAGAACTAGTTTTCCAGCTACCAATAAAAAATCAGCAAGGTTTTCTGGATTTATATCATTGTTGTTTGCCAAGTGCTCTAGGAATTGATCTGCCACTTTAGCTAGAGAAACTTCGGTTATATCGAGTTTTTCTTTTTCGATTAGGTCAAGGAGCAACTCAAGTGGACCTTCAAATATTACTTTCTCCTGGTGTTGATAGTGGCATGCCTTGATAACATAGGGCATATACCTATCCTTTTACTTTCTCAACAATTTTGGCAAATATTTCTGGGTTGTTCATTGCGATGTCTGACAGAACTTTCCTGTCAATTTCAATTTTGGCAAGCTTTAGGGCGTTTATGAATCTGCTGTAGCTCAATCCGTATTCCCTAACAGCAGCGTTAAGTCTGGTTTGCCATAGTCTACGCATAACTCTTTTTTTTGTTCTTCTGTCGCGATAAGCATAAGTCCCTGCCTTTAGCAGTGCCTCTTTGGCTGCTCTAAACTTTGTGCTTCTGCCAAACAAAAACCCCTTGGCTTTCTTGATTACTTTCTTCCTCCTTTTGTGAGCCATTGTGCCTCTTTTGATTCTGGTCATTGCTGTTGAGTTAACAATATAAAGTATAGAGTATAACTAAGGTTTATAGGACGACCTGTTTTTTGATTGTTTTTCTGACTTTACTGGTTATTTCTTTATCACGTCTTTTTGCTCTGGTTATGTTGCCTGATTCTCTTGCATTAAAGTGATCTTGACCAGCGGTTCTGGCTATAACTTTGCCTCTTTTTGTGATTTTAAACCTTTTGGAAATTGATTTTTTCGTTTTGATTTTCACTTTTGTTTCTTATTTAATTAAATCGAGGATTTTTAGATTTTTTGCTAAAGCGAAAGCGACATTTTGTGAAATGCCGCATTGAACAACTTTGGTTAGAAGTGTCTGAATTTGTATCCTATTTGTACCCTATCACCACACTAAACCCCTGCGGAATTTTCTTTATATCCTGTTCCTTTACTACCTCTTTTTGTTCGGTTTCTGGGTCTGCTTTTGAAATATCTGAAATGATTTTTAGGAAGCTATCGAGCTTTTTGCTAGCAAAATCTGCAAGTGCTCTCTCTCTGCCTTTTAATACCATATTTATTCTCACCTTGTTTCCTTTTTTCATAAACTTCACAGCGTTTTTTGCCTTGAATTCAAGGTCGTGTTTTTCTGTCCTTATACTGAGTCGTATTGTTTTTGTCTCTATCTTTTTCTGTTTCGTGCTTTGCAGTCTTTTCTGCTTTGCGATCCTATACAAGTACTTGCCATAGTCCATAATCTTGCAGACAGGGGGAGTGGTCTGAGGAGAAACTTCAACCAGATCAAGCTCTTTTTCGAATGCCAACTTCAATGCCTCACCCACCGGCATAGTTCCAAGCTTTCTGCCTTCTTCGTTGATCACCATTACCGTGGGAGATTTAATTTGTTCGTTTACTCTAAAAGTTTTTGTTTTTGCGATATGTTTTTCTTAACTTTTATTAACTATTTAAATTACGGAATATCTCAAATCTGGTAATACCTGTCATCCTGAGGGCGAAGCCCGAAGGATACTGCCTCATTGTCATTCTGAGCGAAGCGAAGAATCCCGTAGAAAGAGCAACATCTGTGGCAGTATGTTTTACCTTTCTCCAAACGGGATCCTTCGCTAGCGCTCAGGATGACAACATCTTTTCTCCACACGGGATCCTTCGCTTCCCTCTGGTCGCTCAGGATGACGCAGAGTTGTCATCCTGAGGGCGAAGCCCGAAGGATCCCGTGGTAAAAAAGAACAACTCTTAAACAGCACTGCGTTTTGCCAGCTTCCTGCGGGATCCTTCGCCTTCGGCTCAGGATGACACCTCACTGTCATTCTGAGCGAAGCGAAGAATCCCGTAGAAAAGAGTGATATCCATGGCAGTATGTCTTGCCTTTCTCCAAACGGGATCCTTCGCTCTGCTCAGGATGACAACATCTTTTCTCCAGACGGGATCCTTCGCCTTCGGCTCAGGATGACGAGTGCGACATTGTTGTTTTTTGGTTTAGCAGCTGCTGCTGTGAAGCTTGCCTTGTGGAGATGGCGGGAATCGAACCCACGTCTAGAAAGTCCGTTTAAAAGTTGTTTACCAATATAGATTGTTCAGATTTCTTAAGCTTTATAAGTTTAGAACAATCAAGACCTTATAAGCTAAAGCTTAGCTTTATTTTCAGCTACCTACGGCTAAGCGGCGCAGATAGCCTATCTTGATGTATGACACCAGCATCTGCCTATCAAGAATCGGCAGTCTGATGGCTGTTGACTTCGGCAGTTTGCTATTCAGCAAATTGCCAACTAAATTAGGCAACAGCAGTTGCAAAAGCAGGCGTTCTAAATAGAGACGCTACTTTGCTTGCAAACGATTTTGCACTTATGATTTGATGGCACTTTTTACGAGATTAGCCATCATGCTCGATTGGCAACTTTTAAACTGGACTCCTATCGAAACCAATCATCCCCAAAGACTAGCAGTTATTATTCTTTGCCTCTTAGCGATCTTCCAATCTCCGCTCTTGCTTCTCTCTTTTTGATTTTTTCTCTCTTATCTATCTTTCTTTTTCCTTTTCCAAGTCCAAACTCCAGCTTTATCATTCCATGACTAGAGTATATCTTAATTGGCACTAATGTCAAGCCTTTTTGACCTATTTTGCCCGCCAGTGATTTTATCTGCCTCTTATGGAGCAGGATTTTTCTGGCTGCGGTGGGATCATAGCTCTCTGGAACATTTGAGGGCTGGTAGGAGGGTATGTTGGCGTTTATGAGAAATGCCTCTCCATTTTTGATTGTTACATACGCTCCCTTCAGACTTATTCGCCCGGTCTTTATTGATTTTACTTCATACCCTGCCAATACTAGGCCTCCCTCATATTTCTCCAAAATCTCATAATCATAGTTTGCGCGCTTGTTTGTTGCGTAGATTTTCATACCTCTATTCTAGCACATTACTTTGAATTACAAAATACGCTGTGTTAGCGAATTAAGGTCCAGTCGAAATAGCATTGATGGAGCGTTTTAAAGAAGCAATCGAAAAGAATAGAGTGTGGTTTGGGCCGTGAGAGTTGCGGTGCCTTGATTTGCATCTCTTGCTTTTTTATCTTTCTTGTGCTACCCTTTAGTTAACTAGGTGAGTACTTTGGGTTAGTTTTCAAATTTAGTTGACCGTTTGTTATATTGTTATAGCAACGAGAATTGTTTGATAAGCTATCAAAGTAAGTCACCTAGCAGCTTCTTATTGAAGCCTTTACTGGCTATCAATAAGAAAAACAAGCTGAGAAAGAGAGGTGAACTTGCTTAATGGCTTATCAAGGTCAGGACAATCGCTTTCCACGGCAAATGTTTGATATTTCAGAATTGGGAATAACTTGCGCTGGGTGTAATGCTGTGATTGATAAACTTCCTTTCCAACCAACCAAAAAAGAAGATGGAACATATGGGAAACTTTATTGCTATGAGTGCAATAGAGAAAGAATAAAGAATCGAGGACCGAGGAGAAGGTTTAGGTAGCAATGGAAATCGTTATTAGGAAAAATTTGGATAGCGATAGAGGAAAAACGGCAGAAGCCGTTTTTCCTTCTTTATTATATTATTTGACATTAAATCCATTGGACTTATAATGAGAGTAATAACCCAGGGGTAATTACAACAGAAATATGCGAATAGGCATTGACGCGCAAACAATTTTAAATCCTGAGGTTGGAGATGCTGCAGGACTTGGACACTACACATACCAACTGATAAGGCATCTGCTTGAGATTGACAAAGAAAATGAGTATGTGCTGTTTTTTAACTATAGAGTGAGAGAGAAAGACATCAGGAGGTTTAGCAAATCCAATGTGGCGATGAGGCGATTCCCTTTTTCGTATTATAAATCGTTTCTTCCTCTTGTTTATTCCGAAATGCTTGTCTCTGCTTTTTTCTTGCGTGACAAGCTTGATTTGCTTCATGTTCCTGGAGGAAGAGTGCCTATAACCTATAAAAAAAAGTTTGTGGTAACGGCTTATAACCTCGCAGTTAAAAAATTTCCAGATATGTTTCCTAAAAAGTATATTTTGAAGTTCAAAGTAAAGCCTCCTGCATTCAAAAGAGCAAAAAGGGTTATAGCGACTTCCTATGCAGCGAAGAACGATCTTGAAAATGACTTTGAAGTCACAGAGGATAAAATAAGAGTTGTGCACAACGGTTTTGATGAAAGGTTTTTTAGAGATGCGAGTGTATCTGAAATTCAGAGGGTGAGGGAAAAGTATAGAATAAACGGCGAGTACATTTTGTTTATGAATACAATAAAACCTCTTAACAATCTCTCGAGGTTAATAGAAGCGTTTTCAAAGCTAAGATTAATTTTAAAAGGCAAGAAGCCAAATTCAAGTTATAAGTTGGTTCTTGCAGGAAAAGAAGGCTGGCTGGCGAGCGAAATAAGACAAATTGCGGAGGATTTTGGCTTGAAGAGAGAAGTTATTTTCACCGGTTATATTCCTCCAGAGGATTTGAATGCTCTCTTTGGCGGAGCCGATGTTTTTGTTTCTGTTCCTCTTTATGAAGAATTTGGCTCTACAGTTTTGGAAGCAATGGCTTCAAAAGTTCCTGTGGTTTGTTCCAATGTTTCTTCGCTTCCCGAAATTACCGGCGGAGCGGCTATGATGGTGAATCCGTATGATGTAGATGGCATAAAAGATGCGATTTTGAGAATTCTTGATGATAATAAATTGAGAGAAGAATTGAAGAAAAAAGGTCTTGAGCAGGCAAGAAAGTTTCATTGGAGGAAAACTGCTGAGGAGACATTAAGGGTTTACGAAGAAGCAGTCAGCGGCTGACAGAAAGAAGGTAGAAGTTGTCAATGCGCCAATGCGGCAAAAGGGAGGATATTTTTAACCGGCACTAATAAAACGGTTTTTTATTTTGAGCAGTGGACAGTAGCTTGTTATCTTTATTAGCCTAACATCTACTTTGGCTAAAGAAAGAGCGGCTTTGGGGTTGACAAAGGAAATTATTTGTGTATTATACCGGCGGCATAAAAAAAGAAGGAGGTGAGAAAAAGAATGGAGGAAGAGGAAAAAATTGTCCATGTCCAATCCGTACTTTTTAAAAGTGAAGTAGAAAAGCTGAAGAAGAAAACCGGGGAAGAAACAGTGAAAGAAGCAATAGCGAAAGCGGTTCACTTTTTTTTAGATAGCCATTAGATAACTGTCAAAAAAACCAAAAACAATCAACAAATAATATAATAAATAATAATGAATATACAAGAGTTACATCTTGTATTTTTTATTGTCTATGATAAAAGAAGACAGCGGTAAATTTTCTGTGTTTCTTGACACCCAGTGTCCATGGACACTGGGTGTCCTGTGTATTACTTTGTCGCATTTTCCAGAGTGTTATGGACCTACGCACAGCATTTACAACCCGTTTTGCCTGTGATATATTTGAATTGCTGCGGGCTATCTTTTTAATTTGAGAATTCCGCGGGCAAAGTCTTATTTTCACCTGCCGCTTTGGCGAGTTTTTAATCAGTTCTGGCGCTTTTTAATCTATGTTCAAAGAAGTAAATCCAAGACAGAACTTTCCCCAGATGGAAAAAGAGATTTTGGAGTTTTGGGAAAAGAATAAAATATTTGAAAAGTCAGTAGAACAAAACAAAGAAAAACAGACTTACAGTTTTTTTGATGGACCTCCTTTTGCGACTGGGCTTCCTCATTATGGACATATTGTTGCCAGTCTCATAAAAGATGTTGTGCCAAGATACTGGACAATGAGAGGGTATAGGGTTGAAAGGCGGTGGGGATGGGATTGTCATGGGTTGCCAATAGAGAATCTTATTGAGAAGGAACGCGGTATCACGAATAAGCAGGATATTAGAAAGTGGGGAGTTGATAAGTTTAACGAGGCATGCCGCGCTTCTGTTCTTCGCTACGCTGATGAGTGGAAAAAAATCATTCCGAGAATTGGAAGGTGGGTTGATATGGAAAATGGATACAGAACAATGGATTGGAAATATACAGAGTCCATCTGGTGGGTTTTTTCCCAGCTTTATAAAAAAGGCTTGGTCTACAGCGGCTATAAGTCAATGCATATTTGTCCTCGGTGCGAAACAACCCTGTCCAATTTTGAGGTCACGTTGGGATATAAGGAAATCACGGATTTGGCCGCAACGGTTAAATTTAGGCTGAAGTATAGAAGGGGAACAACAGGAAGAGGAGTAGGGGCGCTTATTTGCCGAGGTAAAAATGAAATTCTGTTGGTAAGACGCAACGAAAATGGCAGGAGGGTAACTTGGGCGTTGCCTGGAGGAAAAGTTGAAAAAAATGAGACTTTTGAGGAAGCTTTGAGAAGAGAAGTTGCTGAAGAATTGGGAGTCAAAGTTGAATCAGCGGAACCATTCAGCGCGAAACCTGACATTATTGAAGGACGGCTTTTTGAAACTGTTTGTTATAAAGTTAGAGTCAAAGGCAATCCTGTGATAAAAGCGAAGAATGAGTTAGATAAACTGGAGTGGTTTTCACTCGACAGCCTGCCAAAAATTGATTATCCGCCATCAAGAGATGCAATTGATGTTTACAAGCAAAACAAAAAAGTTTTTCACATTAGTGTTGATATTTTGCGGCCGCTTGCGCCGGTATACGCTCTAGCCTGGACCACAACTCCTTGGACTCTGCCGGGAAATGTTGCTTTGGCGGCTTCTGAGAATATCAAGTATGTCTTAATAAAAGTGGAAGATGATTTCTATGTTTTGGCAAAGGACAGAGTGGAAGAAGTATTGAAGGACAGAAAGTATGAAGTTATAAGCGAAGTGGAAGGCAAAGATCTGGTTGGGTTGGAATATGAACCGTTGTTTGAGTACTACTACCAGAAGAAAGATTTGAAAAATAGAGAAAATGGGTGGAAGATCTACGCCGCTGATTTTGTTTCTACTGAGGAGGGAACTGGGCTGGTGCATATTGCGCCTGCTTTTGGTGAAGATGATATGAATTTGGGAAAAAAGCATAGGCTGCCGTTTATTCAACATGTAAAAATGAATGGGAGATTTGCTGATGAGGTTGTTGACTTTGTGGATAGAAATGGAGAGGGAAGAGAGGTGAAGCCTAAAAGGAATCCGAGGGAAACGGATGAAAAAATTGTTGAATTTCTAGGGAAAAAAGTATTTGCCAGGGAGAATTACAGACACTCTTATCCCCATTGCTGGAGATGCGATACTCCTTTGCTCAACTATGCGGCAAATTCTTGGTTTGTGAAAGTTACTGCGATTAAAGAGAGAATGATTAAGAACAATCAGGAGGTAAAATGGGTTCCTGAATATATTAAAGAGGGACGTTTTGGAAAATGGCTGGAAGGTGCCAGAGACTGGGCTGTGTCCAGAAGCAGATTTTGGGGGGCGCCAATTCCTGTTTGGGAGTGCGAAAGATGCAAAAGAGTGGAAGTGATTGGTTCAATTGACGAGCTTCGCCGCAGAACCTTGAAGAAAATAACTAAGTTTATTGTGTTGAGGCATGGGGAAAGCGAAAGCAATGTGAAGAGGATAAAAGCTGGTCAACTGGATAAATACCATTTGACTGAGAAAGGCAGGGAGCAATCCAGGAAAGTTGCGCGCATACTGAAAAAAGAAAAAATTGACATCATTATATCTTCTCCTGTTTTGCGGGCAAGAGAAACCGCAGAGATTATAAGCAGGGAACTTGGCGTTGAAGTAATAGAAGATGAATTGATAAAGGAATACGATTTTGGCTCCTGGAACGGATACAGCAGTGAAGAGCTTATAAATAGCGAAAACGGTTTGTATAAAGAGTATAAAGAACTTCCTTTGTCGGAGGAAAAGTATAACTTTAGGCTGGGTGGAGATGGAGAATCAAGGAAAGAGATAGAAGAGCGTGTGAGAAAGTTTGTAGAAAAATGTGTTAAAAATTATGCAGGAGCTAATATACTTATTGTGGGTCACGGGGGAACGAATGCTATGTTTCATAGGGTTGTAGGTGGTGTTTCAATCAAGGATGTTTTTAGGCTTGAGAACTTGTTTGATAATACAGAGAGATCGTTATTCTATGTGAACGAAGACGGCAGGGAGTTTGATTTTCATAAACCATTTATTGACAATCTAAAAATTAAGTGTCCAAAGTGCGGCGGAGAAGCAAAGATAGCGGGAGATGTTTTTGACTGCTGGTTTGAATCTGGTTCTATGCCTTATGCTCAGTGGCATTATCCGTTTGAAAATCAAGATAAGTTTGAGAATAGCTTCCCTGCTGATTTTATTGCGGAAGGACTTGATCAAACGCGAGGGTGGTTCTATACGCTTATGGTTCTTTCAACTGCTCTTTTTGATCAGCCGGCTTTTAAGAATGTCATTGTGAATGGCATAGTCTTGGCTGAAGACGGCCAGAAGATGAGCAAAAGATTAAAGAATTATCCCGAGCCGCGGCTGGTGATTGAAAAGTATGGAGCAGACGCGCTCAGATATTATCTTTTGACTTCTCCTGTGATGAAGGCTGAAAGTCTCAATTTTTCCCAGAAAGGGGTGGAAGAGGTTTTGAAAAGGTTTATTTTAATCCTCTGGAATGTCTATTCATTTTTTGTGATGAATGCTAATTTGAATGGGATAACTTCTGAGTACCTCTCAGAATGTTTGTCGGCGGAAAGTAAAAATTGCGGCGGCAAAAAGCAAGAGAGGGGGGATGTTTTGCCAGAAGAAGATAGCGTTTCACTCTCAAAGAAGGAGGAGGTGTCTTGGAATTTGCTTGACAGGTGGATATTGTCTGAACTTAACATTTTGATTTGGCAGGTGAATGAGCAGATGAAAAACTATGATCTAGTGCGGGCGTCCCGACCGCTTCGCGAGTTTGTGGACAAGCTCTCCAATTGGTATGTGCGCCGATCAAGAAAAAGATTTTCACAAAGCGCTGAAGCAAAAGACAGGAATTTTGCGTTTCAAACTCTGCACCGCGTTTTAGTGACATATTCAAAACTGGCGGCTCCTTTTATGCCGTTTTTGGCTGAGGAGATTTACCGAAATTTGACTGGCGGGGAGTCGGTTCACCTTGAAAGATATCCAGATGTAAACAAAAAGCTGATTGACAGGAAACTGAATTCCAAGATGGATTTTGTGCGGCAGGTTGTGGCTCTTGGGCTGGCTATTAGAGCAAAGAATTCTATAAAAGTGAGAATTCCATTGAGGGAATTGAAAATTGAAGGCGGCAAACTGGAGGCGGAAAGCGATGAATTAGTAGACCTGATTAAGGACGAGCTTAATGTGAAGAAAGTTAGTTTTGCGGAAAAAGTTGAAAAGAGAGACGACTGGGCGGTGGAAAGCGGCGGCGGAATAAAGGTAGCGCTTGACTTGAAAATTACAGATGAACTGCGAAGCGAAGGATTTGCAAGGGAGATAGTGCGCCATATTCAGAATATGAGAAAGAAAGCAAAGTACAGAAGGGACGATATTGTTTCTATAAGCTATAGCGTTGATGGAAAGTTTGATGAGCTGGAAAAAATTTTTAGGCAGTGGTCGGACTATATAAAAAGGGAATGCCTTGCTGATAGAATTGAATTTATAAGCAAACTGGATGCTGACAGCTTTGATGTTGCTGGAGAGTTGAAACTGGGAGATTGGAAAGTTATGGTTGGGGTTGTGAAAAGTTGTGAATAGAGTTCGTTTTTTAAGTTAAGACACCCAGTGTCCGCAAGACACTGGGTGTCCAGGGAAAGGAATAGTTTACGCTTTTCTACCAACGAACGGGATCCTTCGCTAGCGCTCAGGATGACACCCCACCGTCATTCTGAGCGAAGCGAAGAATCCCGCAGAAAGAGCAATATCTGTGGCAGTAT
>CAYWAL010000008.1:0-23938 GCA_964456605.1 uncultured Candidatus Saccharibacteria bacterium
AATTCAAAAAACAATGGGAGTAAAAGATTTTATAAAAAAAATAGCCGCTAAAGGAACAAGAAAAATTGCTCAAACAAAAGTTGGAAAGAAGATAGTGGAAAAAGCAATTGAAAAAGAACTTGAAAAAGTGCCAGAAGCTCAGAGGGAAATGGCTAAGAGAGCAATGGAGAACCTACAAAAATTGAGTGTTGAAGAACAAGAAAAAATAGCCAAAAGGATGAAAAAACTGATGGGGGGAAAGGACAACCCGAGTCCTGCAGAAGTGATGAAGAGACTAAGAACAATGTCTGCCAAAGAAAGGAAAGAATATGAAGAGTTGGCAAGAAAAATAATGGGAATGCAGTGACTTTAAGAGCTACTATTTAAGAGGTTCAACTCTCCACGTCCAACTTTGATACACAGGGTTCTAAACTGCAGATTATAGCCAAATTTTTATTCTTTACTTTTTAATTCCTTCAATTCTCCAGCTCCTTCAACAGCACTTGAATTTTTCTCTGTAATCTGGTCAATAATCCTATTCAGCTTTCGAGTTCTTACTCCTGAGACAACATCGTACTGGTCCAAGACCAATTTTATCCTGTTTCCAAGCTTGTCAAATTCCTTGCTGTAGTTTGCAAACTCCTGTTCAAATTTCCTTATAAGTTCCACTACCCTTTGTAAGTTCTCCTGAATTCTAAAGTTGTCGTAGGACTGGCGAATCATCCTGACAATTGCGGCAAAAGAAAACGGCCCGGCAATAACTACCTTCTTTGCCATAGCGTCATAGTAAACGTCGCTCAGCTTGTCGCAGATAAGACTGAATATCATTTCATTTGGAACAAACAAAATCACAAAGTCCATAGTTTTTTCCTCTGGATTGATATAATCGCGACTTGTAATCTGTCTAATTTTCTGTTTGACATCCATTCTGAATCTGTCAAAATATTTTCTTTTTTCCAACTTGTCCTCAACCTCTTGATATTTTACCAGCGCTTGATACGGAAACTTGACATCAACATTGACCTTTGTTTTGTCAGGAAGTCTAATAGTTATGTCGGGTCTGTTGGCATTTGTCTCTTGACTTACATTCGCAACATAGTCAAGATTTTTAACAAAGCCCGACATTTTAAGTATATTTTCGGCTATTTCCTCTCCATATCGCCCGCGCAACTGATTGTTAGAAAGTATATTCTTCAGATCATCAGTAGAATTCTTCAGTTTTTCTGTTATAGCTTTATGCTCCTCAAGCATTGCTTTTAGATTTGAAAACTCGCTTATTCTTTCTTTTTCTGTGTACTCTATTTTCCTGCGGCTTTCGTTCAGCTCATCGTGTATTTTTTCAATGAGCTCTCTTATTATGTCTTTTCTGCTCTCCAAATACTGTTCATTCCTTTTCATTTTTTCCTCGTTCAACTCCAACAATCTGTCATATTCTCTACTAAGCATTTCTCTGTTTTTTTCCTCAAGCAGCCTCAAGTTATCCTCGGATATTTTTTTCAAATAATCAGCAATTGGTCTTCTTAGCAACAAAAACAAAACAGCCAAAACCGCAATTGAAACTGCTGCGCTCAATATCATTTGATAAAGCATATATATTTATATTATGGATATCAATTTATTTGTCGAAATTGAACTTCAATAGCACTAAGCTAACATGCCGACTCATCCCCTTTAATAAAAATCAAAAAGGTCTTCATCAGAATTATAAGATCCAGAAGTAAAGACCAATTTTCAATATAGTAGATGTCCAATTTTGCTTCTCTCTCAAAATCCAAATCCGAACTGCCACTCACCTGCGCCATTCCTGTGATTCCCGGCTTTATCGTCAAGAGCTTCCTGTGGCTTTTTTTGTATTTCATAACTTCCTCTGGCTCATGCGGACGAGGGCCAACCAAGCTCATTTCACCCTTAAGAACGTTTATAAGCTGAGGAAATTCGTCAAGCCTGGTTCTCCTAATGAATTTTCCCACTCTTGTAACCCTTGGATCATCCTTCATTTTGAAAAGGGGTCCCTTTCTTTGATTGCGTTTGGCAAATTCTGGATTGAGATTTCCCTTCTCATCATATTTCATTCTGTGAGCTCCCTCTATCATCGACCTGAACTTGTAGAGCTTGAACTTCCTTCCCTGTCCAATTCTGTCAAGCCTTACAAACACGGGGCCCGGGCTATCAAGTTTGATGGCAATCGCTATCAAAATAAACAAGGGGAAAAGCAATACAAGTCCTACCAAAGAACCAAACACATCAATGAGTCTTTTTATAATTTTCCCCCAGCCATCGAGAGGGGTTCTCTTCACTTCAATAAGAGTAACATTGGAAATAGTCTGCATTTCAAAAAGAGCGGCTTGTGCCTGAAACATATCAGGAACAAACTTGAAGTCTATATCCTTCTCTCTACAGAAATCTAGGAGTTCTTGAATCTTCTCCTTTTCTACGTCAGTTGAGCAAAGAATTATCTCATCAATTCCCGACTGTCGGTAGATCTTTTCCAAATCTCTAATTCTAAAGTCTTTCAGTTTTCTGACGATTTTGTATCCTAGAATCCTGTTGCGTGCAACTTCTCTTTGTATTGTCTTCACAATCCCATTCTTGCCTAACAACACCAGTCTGCAAAATCCAAATTTGTATTTTGCAGCGAGCCAATTTTTGACAATTCTGACCCCGATTCTCCCTGAGGCGACCGTTATTATAGCAAAAATCCAGGCAGCAAGGAATATAAAGCGAGAAGAAAACATCTCTCGCTGCATAAAGGTCAGAAAAATTATAAAAGTGAATCCCGCTGATACTCCAACTATCACTTGAAATATCTCCTTCCATAACTTGCGTCTCTCTCTAGTGTTATAAAGTCCTACCAAAGCAAACAAGCCAATAAAAACAGGAGCAACAACAAAAACTATTCCTACAAACCGCTCAAATGGCAGATCAAACACAATAGGTCGCAAGCTAGCCAGCTGAGGACTGAACCTCAACAGATATGCCAGAATTCCAGCAAGAGCTATCATTAAGAAATCAACAGGAACTAATAGAGCAGTAAAAATTAATTCTGACTTCTTCATAAAATCCCAGCAATATTCATTAAACTATATTTGGTATCCCTAAGAAGCTCTTAACATCTGGCATCTGCCCTGTCAAGAGTTAATCCTTACCTAGAGGTATTTTAGCATACTTCTCCGCGTTGTGAAACGAAACCGCATTACCCTTTCTTCAATTTCACTCTCTGCCCTGACCTAATTCAAAAAGCATCTGCCTAATTCATTTGTCAACCCTAAAAAACTGCCAGCGCAATGGCAGTTTTAAATATAAAAACACAAAAAACCTAAGATAACAAGCAATAAGCCGAATTCTGTTCCTCAACTATTCAAATTGAGGCGACAATCATCTATCTAGCTCTGCCATCGCTGACAGAGTCAAGCGAGCCACTTTTTCTCTGGTTTCAGAAAGGGGTACGGAGTTCAGGCTTCAGGCTACCGCCGGCAATAATTTATTTTCTACAAACAAAGGATAAACTAAAGCCTGAACTCCGAAGAAAAACCAGAGTTTGCTCTTGCACCGGGCAGGGTTTACCATCGCTTGCCGTCACCGACAAGGAAAAAATGTAGCCCCGAATTGCCTAAGAAGACAATCCAAGACACCATTTTACTTTTCACCTTTCACCAGTTCCCGCAGTGGAAATTCTAAAAATCTAGAATCTACAGGTCAATTTTTTGCCGGGCTATGCACTGTTCTGCTAGCGATGCGAGCACCAATCTGCGCCTAGTCAAGAACAGCTCCTAGACTTTCTGAAAGCAGAATTACTCCCTTTCATCTTCTTGTCAGAAGACTTTTAGCGCTTTCACTGCGGAAACTGGCTAGTATAGTCTCTGTGGCACTTTCCCTATCCCGCCTCAAGACTTGCAAGCCTTTGAAACAGGACGGTTGCTGTTAGCAACTGCCCACTTCCTTCCAAGAAGAAATCGGAAGGGGTGTTCGGACTTTCCTCCCCGCTGTCCAAAAACAGCGAGGCGATTGTCTAGCTTGTTATCTTAAGCTTTCTAATCATACAGAAAACAGCCTTTTGTGTCAATAGGGCATCTTCAACATTCTGAATAACATTATTGCATCCCCGGTAGGAATCGAACCTACATCAAGAGCTTAGAAGGCTCCCGTTCTATCCATTGAACTACGGGGACATCACCGCTGCGATTCTCTCGCCGCACAAACTAATTGATTACCAGCTCTCTAAGAACAAGGGGAGTAGCTTCAATCTCATTTTTACCCTTTTTCTACTTTTCAACCTTCTTATAAAGAATGCTACCAAAGAATTCAAACAAGGTCAATAAGAAGGGGGTTGCTTTCCCGTTTCTGCCTCAAAAATACGGCTTTTGTAATTGCTGGCGGCTTTCGACTTTTCATCACCACCGCCGACAGTCGGATTTTTCTCCGTTGGATATTCCTTTACAGAATGCTCAAAACGGAAAGGATTCTTGTATATTTTTTCAACTCCCTTGCTTCTTTCCTCCTTCCTTTTCTCAATATCTTTCATAACTCTTTTTATCATTACATCCCTTATCCTCCTCTCCTCTGCCGTAAAGTTATCTTCCACAGAGTACGAATGATAGTTTATCTTGAAATAAACGTTTTGGTAAATAATGTTAAAGGTATAAACCAACAGCGCTCCGCAAAAAAGAATAAAGAACAATCTTTTTTGCTCAAGAACCAGATTTGCCGCCTTTTTGAAACTTTTTTTGTTGAGTTTAAACTTCAGCTTTATTCTTTTCATAATCTTTCCGCAAATTAGACTCATTATTGCTTACTGGCTCTTTTCGCCGCGCATATAAACTCTCAGTTCGACTTCAACTCTCACCAGTCCTGTCTCTTTTTTTTCATCTCTGCCATCAACAGAAGATATTCTGATGTTTTCCAAGTCCAAATAGTATTTCAAATTTTCCAAGTCAACCAAAAATTTTACCACTTTATTGAAATCTCCAGAAGCCTTCACACTGTAATAGCGGGATAAAAAATTCCCCTCCATAGCCTCCTGCCTGCCGGAAATGCTGATTTCTAGTCCAACGCCATCTTCTTTGGCAGTATTTTCAATTTCAACTATAAAGTCAACCACCCTAGACCTATTCACTATTGAGCTTTCAATCTTCATCATTTTTTCTTCTATCTCTTTGTAAGCACTTCTTATCTCATCTACCTGTTTTGCTTGTTTTCTTAAACGCTCCACTCTTTGCTCCTTTTCAATTATCGCTGAACTTGCTTCTCTCACCTTGCCTGCTAAATAAACATTCGCAAAATAAAGCAAAGCCAAAACAACGACAACAGCCATCAAAGCATTGAGATATGTTTTTTGCTTTATTTTGTTCATAAGCGCAAAGGTTTCCGACTCGCCTTAGAACGACAGAAATTAGATATTATTCATTTTCCTCTATTTTCTACTTCTACTTCCACATCATATTTGAAATTTGCATTTTTTGCCTTTATGTAATTTGAATCATATGTAACAAGATTGGAGAAAAATCTGGAATTTCTCAGGTTTTCTTCAAATTCCAGAAGGTCCTCCCTTTTTCTGGCAATTCCTGTTATGGTTGCAATATACTTGGCAGGTTGATCAGCTTTCTTTTTCTTTTTCTTCTTAAACCTTTTGTCATAACCTTCAACACCGCCTTCGCTTCTAATGGCGAAACTTTCCACCTTCACTCCATCAGGCACAAGCTTGCTGAATTCAATCAGAACTGGAGTCCATCGCTTCTGACTTCTCTGAATGCGCGCTATCTGCTTTAGTTGATCTTCATAGTCATAAACCTTCTTTTTCATCTGTTTTATTTCTTTGGCTTCAGCTCCAAGTTGAACGTTTTTCAGCTCTTCATTTATCTTGCCTTCTTTCACTTTTAGATATTCAAAAGAAACAAAAAGAGAAAAAATAAAAATAAGTTGAACAGCAACTACCGCGGCAGTTGTGGTTATAATTGCGCGATTTACTCTTTCCCACTTAGCATCCAGTTTGTCAGAAGGAGACAAAAGATTAATTTTTATCATATACTTTTCAAAATTAAAACTTTTCTACACCTCTTATAGCTAGCCCCAGGACGGTAACAAATATCAAAGATTCGTCCCGCGAAATAAGAGGAATCTCTTTTCTCTCAGAAGAGATAATGTTAACCCATGGATTTCCCTTCTCAACTTCCTTCTTGATCTTCAAAGACAAAAAAGAGTTAATACCTTCCACTCTTGCCTCTCCGCCGCAGATTACAACTTTGGATATGTCTTCAGATTCAAAGTGCTCCTTGTAATAGTCAGTCAATTTATCTATATAGGCTATCATTTCCAGCAAAGAAGACTCCACTGCTTCATATATTTCTGCACATTTTCCTTCTCTCTTCAAGCCGCACTCTTTTCTGATTTTCTCTGCTTCTTCTTCGCTTATCCCCAGCTTTCTCGCCACAGCGCGATTAAGCTCCCTCCCGCAAACAGGAATACTGGCTGTAAATTGAACAGCCGGATTCTTGAATATTATAAAGCTTGTTCTATCTTTTCCCAAGTCTATGATAAGTATTGGCCTTGAGGATTGATTTTCCTTGATCAGGCTTCTGGTTATAGCTATCGACTCAATTTCAGCAGCAACAGGACGCAGTCCAGCCGCTCTCAAAACTGATGAATAGGAATCAACCAGCTGTCTCGGTACAGCGGCTATTAAAACACTTAGTGTTTCTCCATCCTTTGATAAGATCTGCCAATCCAAATACGACTCGCTTATCTCAATTGGAAACTGTTGTTCCGCTTCTTGTTCAACTATCTCTCTTATTTCATCCTCCTTGACACGTGGAACCCTAATAATCCGCACAAATCCTTTTGGTTCAGGTATTGAATAAACAACGAATCTTGACTTTATAGAGTTTGGTTTAGAATTCAATAACGCCTTTCTGATAAGTCTTGACACTTCCTCTTTATTTTTTATTTCTCCATCTTCTATTAGTCCTTTCGGCACACTTTCTCGTCCATAGGCATAAAGATACATCCCATTCTCATTTTTCTTAAGTTGAGCAACCTTAATGGAACGATCACTAAGATCAAGTCCGAAAGCGTCTAAGTTGTCGCTGAAAATTGACATTGAGTTTGATCTTAGAACTTAGATTCTAGATTCATTCTTCTTTCCACGACAACACTTCAAAATTTTCCGAAGTGGGAAAAGAAGGAGGCGGACTAAAAGTGAGATTGTTGTTGTAGACAGTATTGGTATTTCTGTACCCCCCGCAGACAACGCCATTGCTGTTCACCCAAGTCCATGTCCAAAACAAATTGGTTATAATTCCTCCATAAACCTCAATATTGTTCCGCACATTGCAGTATGTTCCATTAAAACAACACCAAGCATCATTCAAATATTCTCTCGTATATACATGGCCATTTTGGGAAAGCAAAGTAGCATCAATAGTCAAATCATTGGGTGCATACGCCGGCACAAGAACATCTCCCTGAGCTATTAAGCCCAGGTTATGGTTGCCGTCGCGCGCCACATACTGAACATTATTATTTATCCTAATCCTTGCATAATGATTTGGGTTTTCCGGAAACCTGCCCGCCGCCAAAGTGACCTTTCCATTTACAGTTCCTTCAACCCAAACATCATCTTCAATAAAAATAAGTCCATTGTTTGGCATACTGAAATTTCCCAGCAAAGTCTTGTTCTGAATTTCTTCCGCTTCTCTTCTCCAATTACCAACTTCAGGATCCCAATACCACACTCGGGACTGCAGAGAATCAACCCTGTAAATATCAACAGTGGCATCCGCATTAAACCGCACCAAGTAGCCCTCGGCGCCGCTGTCTCCATAATAAATGCCATCGTTTATGGCTCCAGCTTTTATATCAGCCAAACTGACTGTAAAAAGACTAAAATCAATCGCTGGCACCGGAAAATGCCAAAAAGTAGTTGGACCGCCCGATCCCCAAATTCCCGGCTTTGTGCCAGTGCAGTCGTGCCCAGTCCCAGCGCAGTCATATTGCTCCACTGCGCTGGTTACTTCCGCAGTGCAAGTTCCGTCAAACCTAATCCCTCCATTAGAATGAAAAGGTCCAGCAGTGCTTTCATTCTGACCTATCCAGATCGGAGCATTTGTCAAAAAGCTATATTCTGCCAATGACCTCTTTCCCACCCGAGTGATAATTTTTCTCTCAATGTTTTCATTTCCTAAAACACTGCCTGTGGATTTAATAGTGTAAACAGTTGAGCCAACTTCAGGAGGAGTTATTTCCAAACTAAATTCACCTATTAAGTTGTTATCATAGTCATAGTAACTGTGAACATAAGGTCCACAAACATTTCCACAATCCGTCAACGTCCGAGTAGGATCATTGTCACAACACCAATCATTCCCATCTTTATAATCAGAATCATTGTGCGCTAAATGCCATCTATAGTAATTAATACCAGCTTCTGCCACTTGAAGAGCTTGAAGACTTTTAACTTTTCTCATAGTGCTTTTTCGCTCTGTCAAAGACCAGTTCAAAAGAGAAACAGCAAAAATAATCAACACTGAAGCTGTTATCAGAATTAAAGGTGTGGTTATTCCCGATTGTGCCTTATCTTGTTTTTTTAAGTGGTTCTCCATAATCAAAACATTTTAGGAAGCCTCTGTCACCCAAGAAGACAAGATGACTGTCTTCACTAATTATTAAACACTCTAATTGAAATTTTTCAAGTTTCTGGGATGAACTTTTGTTTCTAGGGTAAAAGAAACAGCTTGGTTCTCATTAACGTTCACCTTAAGATTAATTTCAACCAGTCTCACTTCTGTAACATTGACCGGTTCTGCCAAAGGATCTTGAGTGCCGGTGTAACTCTCGTCATAATACTTAAAGAGAGGATCTGCGCCATTCCTCACTCCCTCTAACATAATGGTTGTTACAGCCTCCCCTGAATAATCCAAGCTCCCTCCCGGTTCGGTTAACTTCCTCTCAAGGTTAGTACCGTCCAGAGAATACTCAATCTTTTCAGTCAGCCCGTCACCGTCAACATCTGAATAAAATATCAAAGTCTGAGCTTGAGCAAATTCTAGAGGAAATGTTCCATCTTCTGCTCTGTTCATCTTGCGAATCTCATTGCTCATTGTCTCTAGCACTCTACTGGCGGCACTTATATTTTCAATCTTTGCAACGTCGCTTCCCTGCTGTCGATAGAGATAAGCAAAAAAAGCCGTCACGCCACCAACTAGAAGAACAAAAATACCAATAACAACCATTGTCTCAATAAGAGTAAATCCACTTTTCTTCCTCAAAATTTTCATTTTTGAATCTTGAATTACTTTGCTTCTAAAACCACTGAGGGGGTTCTGCCTTGCTGACAGCAGCTTCTTTGACAAAATGCTTTGCGTATTTTTCCAAAGGTTCTTCCACAATTCAGCAGCTGTCTTTGAAAGCAGTCAGCAAGAAAATCGCCTGCTCAGCTTAGATTTATCTTTAGTCCTTCATAAATCATAACTTGCGCTTGCTAAATTGCGGCTCTACGGCTCTATGTTCAAGATTATAGTTTCCGCAGCCCCTGGATTCACATCCAGCGGCATTGGCCTGTCAGCTGATACAATTGTGTGAGAGTCATCAGTGCTAAAACTATAGCTATCCCACTCCAGCGCGGTCATTCCATCACCAATACTAATGTTGCCGCCAGAATCACTTGTGAAAGTTTCAGAATATTTATAGATCGGCAGATTAGCAGGAGGAGGAGAATCATTAGGATAAGTTCCTTTCAGTTTTGCTCCAGTTACAGTTATAGGAACTCCGACCCTCACAAAGAACCCCATATCCTTATACCTCGTAAGGTAGATATCGAAGTCTCCGCTTCTTTCGTCTTCCCAAGCAGTAATTCCATACCCTTCTGAATCCACAACCGTGGCTGGAGCATCCTGAATCCCATTGGAGACGCCATTCATAATCAAATCATATGTCCAAAGCTTGTTGCCATTAGCGTCAAACTTAGCAGAATAAACATCGCTATCTCCATTTCTGTCATCTTCCCAGGAAAAATACAACACATTGTCAAGGGATGAATAAGCAATCGTTGGTTTGGTTCTCCAAGCAGTAGGCATAGAATCATCATTTATCTTTACATCTCCGCTTGCCCAATTTCCGTCCGTTGCGATGTTTCCAAGTTTGTCATATTTCTGAGCATAGATGTCCGGCTGAGAATTTCTCTTGTCTGCCCAAGCAATATACAAATAGTTGCTGCCATCGAAAACAACTGTCGGTTCATATTGATCAAGAAGCGAACTATCTGTGTTCACCTTTTTGCCAGCAAACAGAGTATTGCCGCTAGAATCAAACTTTGCCATAAATATATCCTTGTCGCCGTTGATTTCATCTTCCCAGACAACATAGAAGTTATCCTCATCATCAACAACAATCTTTGGATTTTCTTGGTTTGCTGAACCTACATCGCTGTTAACTCTTAAATCGGCACTCCACATAGAATTGCCGTTTGTATCCCACTTTTGAGCGTAAATATCCCAATCTCCATTCCTGTTGTCCATCCAAGCAACATAGACATTACCAGCCGAATCAACTGCCAAAGACGGTCTTATTTGATCCGCACTGTTCTCGTCTATATTCACTTTGACATCGTTCCAAACAGGACTGCCGTCAGACGAATTAAACTTTTGCAGATACACATCTTCATTGCCATTGCGCGCATCCGTCCAGACAATATAGAAATAGCTAGTATTATAAACAGCCACCTTTGGAGTCTCTTTGTTATTGGCAGTTGTAATCTGAACATCGCTTGCCCATTCCTGATCAAATAATCCAGTCGAAGAATTATATTTATACTTCTGAGCGTAAATTCTATCCGCACCGCTTCTATCGTCAAGCCATGCCAAAATCACATTGTTTCCGCTGTCAATATCCAGATCTACTTCCGTTTGACTGTCAGCACCTGTATCGGTATTCACTCTCCAGTTCTGCGGATTGTTATAATTCACTGTTTTAATGTCTAAGTTTCCCAAAACATCAATCGCAAATCCAAGTTTTGTAACTTCTCCTTCAACCACAGTGGCATCAGGTTTGGTAGGGTTGGGATTATATGTTGGCGAGCTGGGGTCGTTGTCAACAGCATAAGTTTGATCCGTGCTGTAGCCGGCCTTGGTGACAACAATGTGATAATCATCAGCCGGTTCAAGATCTGGAACCCACAAATTTCCATTAAGATCAGTCTGGGCATCAACCGAATAGCCAAGAGAATTACTCTCAATATGAACATCAGCAGAGTAAACAGCCTCTCCTGAGGCATTAAAAACAGTGATAAGAAGACCACCTTTGCCCGCACTCAATCCTTCCAGACCTTTTGGCGCTATAGTAGTGCTCATAGCCACAACCTCTTGATTTCCAGTTACATAATTTTTCCATATCACTCTTACTCTTGCTTTTTTATAATCAAAAGGAAAAGTGTCTTGCGGATCCAAATCGTCATAGGGATCATCTGCAAAAGCGATATCAACTTTGACAGTAAAATTCAACCCTGAGCGGTTTATCACTCTTTCGCTTGGAATAGGTCCTGGCGGCACCCAGCCCGTGTCTGTGGCAATATCATTAAAATCCATCTTGCGAATAATTTCCAATTGTTCCAAAGCGATATTATTTGCGACAGTAATAGCCTTGTTGTCCCTGATTGTTCTCAAAACAACTGTGAACAAAGAAAAAAGAGAAAGGAAAATAATTAAAAAGACCGCAATATCCACTATGCTTTCCAGTAGCGTAAAACCATTTTCATCGCGCAGTTTGAAATTCAAAATTTGAAACATACATTATTATTATACAAACAACAAATGCCTTCTCGGACAAAAAGCGACAAAGTCTGCTTTTTTCCTCCTGCAATTGTAAGAGTGGTTTATATTGTCCCCATAATAGAGTACATAGGCTGAATCATAGAAATGGCAAAAAATCCCACCGCTCCTCCTATAATCAACACCAACAAAGGTTCAATAACAGAAGAAAGGTTGGAAGTAACTTGTTCAACATCCTCCTCGTAAAACTCCGCCACCTCCCGCAGGGTTTCTTCTAAGGTTCCTGTTTCTTCACCCACTTCAATCATATTAACCATAAGGGGTTGAAAAAGATCAACACGCTGACCAATTACCTCGCTGAGAGGAATTCCCTTCTGTACACTTTTACTTGCCTCTTTTACACATTCTTGGTAATAAACATTGCCTAATGTACCGCTGATAATTTCCAAAGCCTTTACAATTGAAACTCCGCTAGCAGTCAAAGAGCTAAGTGTTCTGGAAAATCTTGCCATATTTACCTTAGAAACAATGCCTCCAACAAGAGGAGCATGCAGAAGGAAATAATCAAAAACTTTCTTTCCTTTAGAGGTTTTTATCGCCCAAAGAAACAATCCCACCAAGAAAACCATCCCCAATAGAACAAAAATTCCTCGACTCTGAAGAATTTCACTCACGGATATAATCATTTGAGTCGTAAAAGGAAGCTCAACATTCATCTCCTCAAAAACTTTAACCAAAGAAGGGACAACATATATCATCATTAAAGTACCTATACCCATCATTGCAAGAACTATTACAGCAGGATATATCATAGCGCCTCTCACTTTTGAAATTAAATCGTGCTCCTTCTTTAGTTGAACAGCAAGCATATCCAAAACTTCTTCCAAATTTCCTCCTGTTTCCCCCACTCTTATCATACCCACAAAGAGATCGTTAAAAACATTTGGATATTTCGCCAGACTGTCAGCCAGCGAATTCCCTTTCTGCACATCTTCTCTCACCTCTTCCAGAATTTCCCTAAAGTAAGCATTGCCGGTCTGCTGCGCCAAGACCATAAGGGCTCTTGAAAAAGACAAGCCGGATTTCAACATAACATGGAGGTGCCGCGCAAAAAGCATCTTATCCACTACGCTCACCCTTTTCAAAAATTTGGGAAACCCTGACTTTATACCTATCCTCTTTTCTCCACCTTCCACGCTGAAAGAAACAAGTGTCAATCCCAGCTTGCGAAGGTTTCTTGCTAAATCCATCCTGCTTTTCGCTTCCAGCTTCCCGTATTTTATCCGTCCATCTGAAGTTTTCGCCTTATATGAAAACTGCATAAACCGCGTCAGTGCTGATTAAAAAAATTTTGCATTTTTCAACTCCTTTCTACAAAAACAAGGTTAAATGCAATAAATCAAATTTTCAAAAAACGCTTGCTTCAAGGCAAACAATTGCCGTTGGTGAAAACAAAAAAATTTCAAAGCAAGATAAATCCAAAAAACAACTATTCCTTGGTGACTCTCAAAACTTCTTCTATGGAGGTAATTCCCTGCGCGGCTTTAATAAGTCCGTCCTCCAACATTGTGGTCATTCCTTCTCTTGCCGCTTCTTTCTCAATTTCTCCGCTGGTCGCCCCTTCATTTATCAGCTTGGCTATGTTTTCACTCACCTTCAAAACTTCAAATACACCTATTCTCCCCTTATAACCCTCGCCTCTGCACTTATTGCATCCCTTTCCCTTGGCAAACTTGATATTAAGCCACATCTCTTTATTGCTCTTATACTTATCTGCATCCTTAATTACCTTTTCTTTCTTGATTATCTCCGCAACTGAGTCAGTATTGAAATCTTGAGAAAGACTTTTATACGAGCTTTCATCAAGTGTATACTCCTGTCTGCATTCTTCACAAATTTTGCGAACAAGTCTTTGGGACACTATTACATTAGTCGTAGAAGCCACCAAAAACGGCTCTATTCCCATATCTGTAAGACGAGGAAGAGTTCCAGCCGCACTGTTTGTGTGAAGAGTGGAAAGAACAAGGTGTCCTGTCAAAGCGGCGTGAACAGCCAATTCTGCCGTTTCCCCATCTCTAATTTCTCCTACCATTATTATATCCGGGTCTTGTCGCAGGAGTGCCCTGAGTCCAGAAGCAAAAGTGAAATTTATCTTAGTATTAATCTGCGTTTGATTAACTCTCGGCATTCTGTATTCCACAGGATCTTCCAAAGTGCTTATATTAACCCTTGGTGTGTTTAAAATTCCAAGTATGGTATAAAGAGTTGTTGTTTTTCCGCTTCCAGTCGGACCAACCACCAATATCATACCATTTGCTTTCTTAATTTCCCTCTTGACAATTTCTAAATCTCTCTTTCTGAGCCCAATTTGCTCCAAACTAAGAACTCTGGCAGACTCATCAAGAAGGCGCATAACAATCTTTTCTCCGTCAAAAACAGGAATAATGGAAACACGGAAAGCGACTTTATAGTCGGAAGATTCCACCTTAAATCTCCCGTCTTGAGGCAATCTATGCTCGTCTATTTTGAGATTAGAAAGAACTTTTATTCTGGCGACAATACCCGGCAGAACAACTTTCGGCAATGTCATCGCATCATGCAAAATTCCATCTATCCTATACCTTATCACCACATCTTTCTCTTCAGGCTCAATGTGAATATCACTCGCGCCTTGCAAAATTGCATGTTTGAGCAAAGTGTCCACAATCCTAACTATTGGAAGATCCTCTGCCGCTTTTTTCAAGTCAACATCAGCATCTTCTTTTTCCTTCTTTTCAGACTTGATGACCAAACCTTCTCCATCTTCTTTAATGCCCACTTCCTGTACAATGTCTCCAAACTCCGCTTTGAGGCTCTTTTGAAACAGCTGCAGTCCTCTTTTGATGCCTTCTTTGTCTGTCAAACAGGGAATTACCTGCAGCCCCGTTTTCTTGCTGATAAAGTCTATGAATTGAAGGTCATTTGGATCAAGCATAGCAACCTTTAGCTGGTTGCCGTGCTTGTCAAACGCTATTGCGTTATATTGTCTAGCAACCGACTCAGGGATAATGTTTAGCACTTCGGGGTCAATTTCACTCTTTTTAAGATTGACAAATGGAATGCCAAGGATATAAGCTTTCAGTTGATTAAGTTCTTCCTCAGAAATCAACTTCTTTTCCAGCACAATGTCTTCAAATTTCTTCCCTCTCTTTCGCGCTTCATTTTCTACAAGCTCTAGATCTCTTTCCGGAATCAGCCCGGAATCGGCCAAAAACAGCTTCAATTGTTCCTCATCAACCTGCATAATAACTACACCGCCTTAATGTTTAACACACTGGTTGCTAAAAATCGGAAGATACTCACATACTTAATGCTTCTTTCACTTTCTTCAGCACATCCTCAAGATGAAAGTCTGCTTTGACCAGATAGGTAGTTGCTCCCAGATCCAAAGCTTTTTCTACATCGCTCACATCACTCAGATTGGTCAATATAATGACAGGAATGCTGGAAGTGTTTTCATCCTCTTTTATTCTTTTCAGAACTTCAAACCCGTCCATCTTTGGCAAGATTATATCAAGAAGAATCAGATCAGGCTTTCCCTCGCGTGCAAGCTCCAGCCCTCTCAATCCGTCAAGCGCGCTCAAAACTTCATAACCGCTTTGGATTAAGGCTTCTGAAAGAGCTTTTTGCAAGGTCGCTTCATCTTCCACGACAAGTATTTTTTTCTTCTTGCTGTGGTCTGTTTCCATAGGCCTCCCTCCTAAAAAGTTATAAAACTGAAATTAGTAAAACTATAAATAAGGACAAATACCTTGAACCATAAAATACTAAAGGAGAATAGTAAGTTTTTTTTGCATCATTCCGAGTATGTGTCACCGTGTCATTCTGAGCGAAGCGAAGAATCCCGTAGAAAAGAGTGATATCTATGACAGTATGTCTTGTCTTTCTCCACACGGGATCCTTCGCCGAAGGCTCAGGATGACAACATTTTCTCCAGGCGGGATCCTTCGCTCCCTTTGGTCGCTCAGGATGACGCAGAGCTGTCATCCTGAGGGCGAAGCCCGAAGGATCCCGTAGAAGAAAGAATGACTGCAGCAATGTGTCTTGTCCAATTTCCACACGGGATCCTTCGCTAGCGCTCAGGATGACGCCTCACTGTCATTCTGAGCGAAGCGAAGAATCCCGTAGAAAAGAGTGATATCTATGACAGTATGTCTTGCCTTTCTCCACACGGGATCCTTCGCTAGCGCTCAGGATGACAATTTTTAATTATCCGCCAAAGGCAAAGTAAACCAAAAAGTACTTCCTTTTCCTTCCTCTGAAGTAAATCCAATCTTCCCTCCCGATCCTTCAACTGCCGCCTTTGCTATATACAGCCCTAACCCCGAACCAATTGTTTGTCTTTTCATTATGCCGCTTCCTCTGAAAAATTTGTCAAAAACTTTCTTTTGTTCTCTCTTTGGAATTCCAACCCCGTTGTCTTTCACAGAACAACAAGCGTATCTCCCTTCTTTTCTTAACTTGACAACAATAAAGCCTTTCTTTGATCCCAAATACTTCACAGCATTGTCAATCAAATTTTGCACCACCATTTTGATTCTTATAGGGTCAGTTCTCACTTTCGCCGCTTTTTTGTCAATCTCAACCCTCACCTCTGCGTTGTGAGCTTTAATGAAGGAATCAAGGTCCTTAATCACGCTTTGAATAACATCCTCTAAATCCACTTCCTGCAGGTTTATGTCTATCTTCCCAGCTTCAATTCTGCTTACATCAAGAAGATCGTTGACCATTCTCAACATTCTCGCAGTGCTTTCCTGAATGTCTTTTAAATACTCCTCCTGCTTGTCGCTTAGTTTTCCAGAAGAGAGCAAAAGATCAGTAGACCAGCGTATTGCAGAAAGAGGAGCTTTGAGCTGATGCGAAGCAATCGAAACAAACTCGGATTTGATTTTGTTAACTTTAACAATCTGTTCAACTCCTTTTATAATCGCAAAACCAATGACAAAAATTATAATACTTATACCGCTCACACTTGCTACCACCAACTCAGGACTGTTGTATCTACTTACCACAACATAGATTCCAAGCATAGACAGAATATCAACAATTCCCATCACAATAAATAAAAAACCTGGGCACTGCCAAAGACCGAGATTGCATTCCCGACACTCTTTGAAATTTAACTTATATAACACCTCCTTTAACATTTTTGCTTGTTTCGCTTATCTATGCATAGAATACCAAATTTGCATACTAATGTCAATCTGCAACACACTTTGAATTCCAAACACAATTTCTTAAATTTCTATCAGTGAGTCTGAGCGGTTCGAAAACACTGTCATAAGATGTTGTCATCCTGAGCGCTAGCGAAGGATCCCGCCTGGAGAAAAGATGTTGTCATCCTGAGCCTTCGGCGAAGGATCCCGTGTGGAAATTGGACAAGACACATTGCTACAGTCATTCCTTCTTCTACGGGATCCTTCGGGCTTCGCCCTCAGGATGATAGGTGCGGCACAACCCTGGGACCCTTTGCTTCACCTGAAAAATAAAGCAAGAACCATAGTTCTGACACCGTAATAGACTTAGGACATCTGTAATTCAAGGAAAAAATAGAAAAACAAAAAGAGGTTCAAAAAACCTCTATTATAGAGCGTTCTTTTTAATCATCTATTTTTCTGAGCACTAATTTTGCCTGTCTTGCCATCAGATTTTCTTCTACTTTCATCAAGTTTCCTGAATATCTTATGAGATTCTGCTGTTCAAGAAAGCTAACGATCTTTACCACATCTATCTCTGTAATCGACAGTCTCTTTGCCAGCTCTCTCACCAGAAGACGGTGATAGACAATGCTGTATTCTTGAAAAATCTTGTCAATCTCTGACAAAATGTTGTCTATACTTCGACTATAGCTTTCTCTGATTATATTGCACCTTGCCTTCCTAAAACGACACTTGCAGTTCCAGCAGTCGTCTTTGCATAAAACTATAGCATCCTTTGGCAATTCTCTTCTGGTAAATAGACTATCTTTCCCTGGGCGAATCTCAATACTTTTTTCTCCACTCGTTTTATACAATGACATTTTATCCCTCCTTTGTTTTTTGTTTTTGTTTTTTGTTTTTTGTTCAAGGCAATAAACATTTATTGCTCACAAAAAAACAACCCTTTTTTGAAAGGTTGTTTTTTTGTGAGCGATGAAGTAAAACAGGAAAAATAGAAAAATAAATTCACCCTTGGCACGGACACTGGATATCTCAAAATTGCAACCGCAGAAATTTTGACAGCTTTTGCCATAATGCTTTTATGCTCAATGTTCTTGCCTTAATTTTCTCCTAAACAATGCCTTGTGTCAAGATATTATATTGCAAAGATGCCAACATTTTGGAAAATCACATTTGTTTCCTGCCCGCTCCCGCGAACGGGAAGAGAAAACCATTTTCTCTGTCATTCCCGCGAAACTTGTTCCATCCTTATGTCATTCCCGCAGAAGCGGGAATCCAGGTGAAGAATCCCCGTACGGGGAATTAAAAGAAAACAAACAGCAAATTCACTTCCAAGAAGCTAGTTTTTCACTTCAGACTCAAGCTCTCTTACCTTCTCTTTTATAGACTGATTTGAAGGAAACTCTTCTGCCAAAATTTTCCACTGCTCCAGCGCTTTTTCTGTTTCTCCAATATCTTCCAAGTAGGAAGCGTATGATTGAACAAGAGGAAATCTGTTGTTTCCCAATTTTTTTATGCCGTTTTGGTAAAATTTTTCTATCTTCAGCCTGTCGCCTTTCAAGTGATAGCGATAAATATCAGCCAGCGACTCATAGTTTTGAGGATTGTAGGGATTTTTTTCAATTGCTTTCAGGTAGTAAGCCTCCGCTTCTTTGTATCTTTTCTCTTGAGTATAAACGTCTCCCAGCGATTTGAAAGGAAGATATTTGTCAGGATAAAGCTCGGAAAGTTTCTTGTATATAATTTCGGCTTTGCCGTATTCCTTCAAAGCGTACAAAGCGGCTGCTTTTTGCATATTGGCTTCGTAATCATAAGGATTTTTCTCCAGCTTTTCTTGGGCTTTTTCATAGTTTTCCCTTATTCTGTCCAAAACATCTTTCGGCATAGCAAGATCAGCTTTTGAAAAATCAGCCTCAGTCAGCTTCTGCCAATCAAGCTCCTCGGGGGCTTTTATCTCGCTTTTGGGATAGAAAAGCAAAAGAAAAGCGGCTGAAAAAACCAAAATCAAAACCAAAGCTATGACTATGTTTTTCTTATTTCTCAAAAAGTTTCCGCGCATTTTTACAGAGCTTTAATTTTTGTTGACATATCTGCCTCTCTCCTCTCGCCTGCTGTCCATATGCTATCAAATCGAAATGCCGCTGTCAATGAAAGGCAGGCTATGTCAAAAATCGTGAAGATTGTCCAAAGCGGCAAGCAGAGTAACTGATAAAACAGCGGAGCGCCCAGTCTCTTTTGCCGGGACACCCAGTGTTGCGGGACACCCAGTGTTGCGGGACACCCAGTGTCCATGGACACTGGGTGTCAAGTTGCATCTGGGTGTCAAGTTACAGGGTGTCAAGTCACATCTGGGTGTCAAGCGAGAAAAAGCGCCAGGCGAGTCAAAACAAAGGCGAGTCAAAACAAAAAGCCGCCCAAAACAAAAAACCCCCTCAAACGCGAGGGGGTTTTGCCTGCATAGCGGCGGACCTTTAGCGCCCGCCCTATGAGCGCCGATTATGAGCTATCGGGAAACCAAACGCAGTCAGAACTAGTAGGTGAAGGTTGGACCTGTGATTGGCAGATTCTTCGTCAGGGTCGTCACTTCAGTTCCTCCGTCCGGCGTCCATCCAAAGTCGGATACGGCGGCAAGGTCAAGGTGGAAGGCATTGTTCGTGGTGAGTCCAACTGTGTCAGCGGTTACAATAATCGTCTTGGTGGTATTTGCAGGAACTGTAGTGTTGCCGGTTAGAGTGACACTAACCTTTCCGCCATTCACCAATTCTCCATTTAGACCTGTACCCGGCCCGCTTCCAATAACTGTGCTTAGATCATCGCTCCAGTAGAGCTTGATTCCAGTTGTTCCTGTGGGCGTGCCAGAAGTTGCAGGAGTAGGATTGAAAGTCGTAACCGTCAAGTCTGCTGGACCGCCGTTGGCAATGTCAACCGCCAGCACTTTCTGCGTCGCGCTTGCGATCGCAGAGCCGCCGCTTGCTCCTGTGAACGCTGTTGTATTGAGCGTTACAGTGGCAATTGTCTTATAGAGCGTCTTGGCAGCTGGAGTAACGGCCAATGCACTGCTTGGACTGACAGAATTTCCTGACTGAACACCTTCCCCTGTAACATCAGTTGAAGGGTTATTAATTGTCCAGATTGGAGCGTCAGCATGGGTCACACCGTTTCCAATACCGTTGAGATCCGCCTTCACAGTGATGACCTTGTAGCTGTCGGCTGGAATCTCATATTCACTGCCGCTCGGGAAGTTAAAGACCACTGTTCCGCCGGAAACATAGCCATCAGGACCAATCTGCACTCCATCGGCGTAGAGCTTGACTTTGACAAAGTCGCTGTCAGCTCCTCCTGATCTTGTCAAGGTCAGAGACTTGATCTTCACCGGCTCGTATTGAGCAGCGAATTTGAACTTGGCGAATTCAACATCGTTCACTCCGGTCGTTCCAACAGCGATATTGGCGTTCACTGGACTGTCGGCGGAAACAGAAACAGTCAATGTTCCGCTAGTCTGAACAGTCATTCCCGCGCTCACGCCAGTGCCGGTTGAAGATACGCTGGTTGACGAAGTTGCGCCTGTTCCTGTGACATCGCCTGCCGCGGCAACTCCAGCATAATAGGTCGTGCTTGCTCCACCCATTATATCAACCTTGATGTCAATCGCTTTTGTTTGTCCAGCTGGAACTGTCAAGTTCCCAATTCCAGTAAACTGCGCGTAGTCAGGAGTTCCGTCTGTAATCACAGAAACCGTGTCTCCAACCTGAGTGGCGCCGTCATAGAGCTTGACATTTCTGAGATCAGAGTTTGCCGACGAAGTATCGGTGGTTCCCCAAGTAGCATCATCGTCAAAGGAAACTTTGATGGAGCTGACTTTCACATCCTCCGCCGAGCCTGCGGTAAGGAGAATCCTTCCAATTGTAACCTCGGTTGAATTGACAACCTTGTTTGAAGCCGCAGGCGTGCTGGACATAGCGACAGTCAAGGTTGGATTGGCAACAGTCATCAAGTTACCCGTCGCGCTTCCTGTTTCTGTAATATCAGCCCCCGAAGAATTTCCAGTAGAAGTTATATCAGCCGAAACACTGCCTGCTCCGGGAAGGTCAATGTGAAGCGAACTTGCGGTGGTTGAGACTGGAACATCCGCTATGACGCTCAAAGTCTTTGTGGTTCCCGCTGGAATCACCAGATTGACGCTGAAAGCTCCCACTCCATCGGTCGGGTTGGCTACTGTGGTTCCTTTCTGTTCGCCGTCAACCATTATCCTCATATTGGTGATATCTCCTGTGGACGCTGGATTTGTGGTTCCACTGCCAACATAGGTTCTCACCGTAACAGAGGAAACAGTGATGTCCTCACCGCTTCCAGCTGTAAGGTCAATCTTGGTAAATTCATACCCCTGCACTCCCTTGCTGATGGTGGAAGCGCTTGGCGAAGAAGGATTCAGCGAAACAGAAAGAGAACCACTTGCCGCTATCGTGAATGTGCTTGCGGTTGTCGTGCCCGTAATGCTGGAGGCTGGAAGATCAACCTGAGACGACAAGCCGTCAGCTTTGATGTGAGAAGCAGAAGCCACATTCATTTGAATGGTGTTATCTGTCGTTGCGGCTGTGGAAATATCGGCTTTCACCATCACCACCGCGTTGCTGGAAGCGTCAATATCAAAGAGTCCAGGCGAGTCAAATGAATTGACAGTATTCGTTCCAAACTGCACTGTAAATCCAGTTCCGCTTCCGCTTATTGACCCGGTGGCAATTTGAGTTCCATCCTTCCACAAAGTGAAGTTGCTCACATCCGTGGGAGTAGCTGTGCCAGCGCTGGTCAGGGTAATCTGGGTTACTCTTACGCCTTCGGTGGAGGTTGCCGAGAATCTCAGCGCGGTGAGCTCTCTTTCAGTGGTTCCTTTGACATAGTTCTGGCTGGACGGATTCGTTGCCGCATCAAGAGAAACACTCAATTGTCCCTGTGAAATGGTGTGGGCTGCGCCCTGCTCTGGGAAAGTGCCAGCCGCCGCAACAGTCACCGCCCCTTGCGAGTTGGAGCCAATTGCGGTTACATCGTCGGCTTGGGTTATCTCCAGCTTAACAGTTCTGGAAGTGTTGATTCCAGAAGCAACATCCACATAGACATCAACAGTCTTTGAAGCGCCCGCATTCAAGCTCAAAGCCGGCGAGAGAGTTACAGTGGCTGAGCTTGACACAAAGCCCGCAACCGTTGCCAGAGTTTCGGTTCCGTATTTCACCACAATGTTGGAGATATCGCTGTCACTTGCTGTTCCAACCTGAGTGAGCTTGAATGACTGAACATTGATTCCTTCAGTGGAGTTTGCGCTGAACTTGATGGAAGCGACATGCTGCTCGGTTGAACCAGAATTGATGTTGGAAGCTGCAGGAGTTCCCAGCACATCCACCGTCAAGGTTCCAACGGAGATGGAAGCAATGCTCATAGCGTTTCCAGTGATGGGGAAGGTGCCGCTCAAAGCTGTTGCGGTTGAATCAATGTCAGACGCAGAAGCAATTCCCAAAGTCACCGAATTTGTTCCAGCGCTTGAAGAGATGTTAGCCTTAATGGTCAAAGTCTTGGTCGTGTTGGCTGGAATCACCCAGTTCAGACCAGTGAAAGTCGCTTTGTGAGTGGTGGTGTTGACCGCTTGGCTTGAACCAATCTGCGTCGCTCCGTCATACAGCTTGACAGCGGAGATGTCCGTGTCGTTGGCAATGCCGCCTCTGGTGACCGCAATTGAATTCACGGTATAAGCCGAACTGCCGGCCGAAAAATTAATCTTTGTGAATTCAACATTGTTGGCTCCTTTGGCGACAATAGCACTTGCTGGAGTGTCAGCGGCCAGCGCCACAGTTTCACCTTCGCCTGTTGAAGGAAGATTTCCATTTGTGTAAAAGTCTGTGAGCTGAGCCACAGTCGTGATGTCCCCAGCGTCATCATAGATTCCCAACTCAAAGGAGTTGATTGTATAGATTGAGTCAGGATCTGTGTTTGGCTCACTGAGGAACTCGTCCGCAGTCAAGTTTATCCAGCTTTTTGAACCCGTGTCTCCGTTTGGAGCGAGCGCGTAGACTTTCTCGTCTCCGTCAACTCTCACCAAAGAAGAAGTGGTGTATTCATCCATCACAGATTCTGAAACAGTCTTGATGTTTTCCCACTTTAGATGTCCATAACTGTTGAATACTTCCGGGTTTAGGATTAGTCTCTTGAACTTCTTGCTTCCCACAATCTTCACAATGTAGACATCAAGAGATGAGAGAGCTGGCGTTCCATCTGGATTCTTGGCGTCTGATCTAATCAAATCGCCATCTGAGATTGACACCGCTTGGGTTGTCAGAGGAACGGCAAGCATTGAAACTCCTGATAGCCATACAATTGTTGTGATTGCGGTTACAGAAGAAACCAATTTTCTGAGCGTTCTTTTCTTGATAGGTAAACTCATATTGGTTGTTTTCTCCAAATTTAGAAAGCAAAATGCTTTCTAAATTTTACCTCTTAAATTAAAAATATATAATTCAGAACCATACCTTGCCGCAAGCAGCCTGACGCGGACAGGAAAATGGTTGCTTTCTTCTCTCCTTCCTTGCCTTCCCATCTCTGGAAACAGGCAAGGTGGAGGAATTTTCAACCATTCTATCCGGTCGACCCGCCAAACTTTTTCCTTTTGCCGGCGCAGCAAGCCGAAAAAAGTTTTCAGCCCGACCGCCGACAAAATTCAGCCCGCATTCAAGGCACAGTTCCCTCTGGAAATCAAACCGAAAAAAACCAAAAATCGAAAAGCAAACAAACTGACATCTCAATCCTTTGTAAAGATCACTTTTTTGTAAAACCCCATTCAACCGCTCTCAAGGAAAAGCAGACTCTTGCTTTCGGCTCTTCCTTGAGAGTGATTGACCGCCGCAATTCTGGCTTGCAACAATGCAGTATGTCTTACCTATCTTGCAGACGGGATCCTTCGCTCTGCTCAGGATGACAACATCAGTTCTATTTCCCGCTTCTTTCCACCGCAGCTGGCGC
>CAYWAL010000009.1:0-23616 GCA_964456605.1 uncultured Candidatus Saccharibacteria bacterium
AGCGCAAAAGTTATGGATGAAACTTGTTGAAGCAGGAGACATTTACAAAGATAACTACGAAGGATATTACTGCGTTGGCTGTGAAGCGTACCTCACAGAAAAAGATCTCATTGAAGGCAAATGCCCAAATCACAAAAAAGCTCCTGAGAAAATAAGAGAAGAAAATTATTTCTTCAGGCTGTCTAAATATTCAAAAGCAATCCAAGAAAAGATTGAGTCGGGAGAATTGGAAATTTTGCCCCGCTCCAGAAAAAACGAAATTTTAAATTTTCTCAAAAGCGGACTAAAAGACATAAGTTTTTCTCGTCCCAGAGAAGCGCTAGATTGGGGCATACCAGTGCCAACAGATGCATCTCACACTATGTATGTCTGGTGCGACGCTCTGACAAACTATATTTCCGCTTTGGGATATGGCAATGATTTCCCAGAAGGTTCAATTGCTAGCAAAGAAGAGGAATCTTTGTTCCAAAAATACTGGCCAGCAGATGTTCATATAATCGGAAAAGATATTCTCAGATTTCACGCCGCCATTTGGCCGGCAATGCTTTTGTCAGCAGGACTTCCTCTTCCCAAAAAGATATTTGTCCACGGCTTTATAACTTCCGGCGGGCAGAAAATGAGCAAGTCGCTTGGGAACATCATTGACCCGTTTGAAGTGGTTGATAAATACGGTGTTGACGCTCTGCGATACTATCTGTTGAAAGAAATTCCATCTGAGAAGGATGGCGACTTTTCCTACAAAAGATTTGAGGAATTATATCAGGCAGATTTGGCAAACGGAATTGGAAACTTGACAGCGAGAGTTATCACCCTTGCCGCAAAAACTGAAAATTCAAAGCTAAAAGCCAAAAGAAACGACGCAAAGCTTGAGACGGAAGTTAAAAGCACTTGGCTTCTTTATGAGAAGTCAATAAATAGCTTCAGACTGAATGAATCCCTGGAAGCAGCAAGAAAGCTTATGAGCGTTTGTGACGAATATATTGAACAAACCAAACCATGGCAGCTAGAGGAAGAAGAAAAAGGAAAAGTTATTTACAATCTCCTAGAATCTCTGCGGCATATGGCGTGGATGATTTGGCCATTTATGCCAGAGGCAGCGGGCAAAATTTTTGCGCAGCTGCTGCCAGACGAAAGTGAAAGAAAGAAAGAGCTAAGCAAAAACCTAAAGCAAGCTCAATGCTGGGGAGAACTGGAAGCAACAGGAAAAATTGAGAAAAAGGAAAATTTGTTTCCGAGAATAAAAAATTAACTCTAGGTTATAGCTATGAAAAAATTAAAAAAGCTGGTCAGGAAAATCGCTGTTCTAATTCTGGCAGTTATTATGCTATACTTAGCCCAGCAATTGGCTGTTTTTATTTGGTTTAAAGAACAGCCTAAGTTGGAAAAAATTTCTAACATCCCTCGCAAATCCGATACCTACCAACAAAACCCAAAAATAGAAAAAAATTGGAGAGGGAATTATCTAGATGTAACAACAGCAACAAACATCTATATATGCGGACAACCTACATACGCACGGTTCAAGAAAGATAGAATAGAAATCCACGAGTTCTACCGCTATATAAGGTGTTGGGGATATGCAAGCCCTACTTTGAAGTATACAATCAACTATAACAACATATTTTCATCCTTAAAAGCATACTTATTTGACAATATAAGCATTAGCTATATAACACATTCTTACCATAATAAAAATGCAGATATTATAGACAATAATATCAAATTTGTGGATGATGAGAACTATATGAAAAAAATAGGATTTATAAGCTTAAACAAATATTCCGGAAAAACTTTTGGTCCCTATAAGTCAAACAAGAAAAACAAGAAAAACAATGATGTAGAAAGAAAAAAAGATCTAGGAGTGCTTGGGAATACTCTAGCACTTTATTACAGCGACAACGGTCATTATCCAATAAGCAATGTTCCTGTTAATCTGAGCGACAAAAACTCTTCTGTCTATCAGGAGCTTGTCAAGTATCTAAGAGATGAAGAGTATTTTAAAGATCCTCTAGATCCAGAATTCCACTATACTTATATATCCGACGGAAAATCTTATAAGCTTAAAGCAAGATTAGAAAACTTAGAAGATAAATATTGTAAAATTGAAAATGGATTGTGTATCTACGAAATCTCAAAATAAAACAAAACTGCGCTTCAATATTATCAAAGTAAATACCAAATAGTATGATTGACACCCATACCCATTTGGATTTTCCCGAATTTGACAATGACCGCAAAGAGACAATCAAGCGGTTTTTTTCAAGCGGCGGAGAAAAAATTATAAATGTTGGATGCGATCTGGAATCAAGCAGAAGAAGCTGCGTTCTTGCGGCAGAAAACAAAAATATATTCGCTTCAGTCGGCATACACCCCCACGAAGCAGACACCGTCAACAAACATAGCCTAAAAAAATTAGAGGAACTTGCTTGTCAGAGCAAAGTCGTGGCCGTCGGCGAAATTGGATTGGATTATTTTCACAATTTGTCGCCAAAAGAAAAACAAATTGAAGCTTTCAAATTTCAGCTTGAGATTGCCGAAAATCACAAAATGCCGATTATCATTCACTGCCGCGACGCATACGATGATTTACTGAGCATCTTAAAAGAATATAAAATTTCAAACTGGAAAGGAGTTGTGCATTGCTTCACAGCAGGAGTGAAAATAGCAAAAGAATTTTTAAATCTTGGTTTTTATATCGGCTTTACAGGAATTATCACTTACTACAATAACAAATCTGAGTCTGGTAGCGAGCCAGAAATTTACAAAGTCATAAAGAATGCGCCGCTGGACAAAATTCTCCTTGAAACTGACTGTCCATACATTTCTCCCGTTCCACACAGAGGAGAACGCAATGAACCGCTTTTTACAAGATACATTGCAGAAAAAATTGCAGAGATAAAGAACATTGATGTTGACAAAATAAAAAGCGCAACGAGCAAGAACGCAGAACGATTGTTTGGAATATGAAATTAGATGAGATAGAAAGAGTAATCGAATGTTATCGAAGATGTGCCGCCATAAAATCAGATTTAGAATTTCAAACTTACCCTTCAAAAACAGCGATCTTCTCCCTAGTGCACTGAACAGGAAATACAAGGATCATAGGCATGAACAAGCTTCAGAATCTCATGTTCTCTCTTTTTCTTTTTGTATTTTGCAATCCTCGGCAGATATTCCTTGAGATCCTCATTGAGATTCACAAGCAGCTGCGCTGTTGGCGTGATTATATCTGATCTAACTACCGTTCCATCTTTGTCAACTTTATAATAGTGATACAGCAATCCTCTTGGGGCTTCCAAAATGCCAATCCCTTCCCCTTCTTTTACTCGAAACTTTGTGTTCAACTTTCTAAATTCCATTTTTTCCAGTCTGTCTATCGTTTTTCTAATCTCTTCAACCAAATGCACAACTTCAATTGACTGAGCAAGAATATTGTAAAAAGGATTATAGGTAGGAATTTTCAAGCGGCTTTGTTTTAATATTTTTTTTGCTTTTGAATTAAGTCTGCTTGAGTTTAAATGAATTCTTGCCAAAGCATCAGTGGCATAACTTCTGCCTTTGCGGCTTGCCAGCTTTACTACCACTCCTTCTTTTTCCTCTTCTTTTATTTCTTCCCTAAATCCCTTTTCGTCGGAAGTCCACCCTTCTGAAGATCTCACCAGCCCCTCATAACCCAAATATTTATCTTTTGGACAGTAAGCTATATACTCTGTTCTCCTTTGAAAGTTAGGCATTTTAAGCGCAGAAACAAAATCAACCAGCGCTTCGCTGTAAGTCAAGGCGTTTTTTATTTCTTTTTTTATTTTTCTCAAATCCTCCTTTGTTGGATTCTTATGCCACCCTCCAACTTTCGGAGTAAGAGGGTGAATTGCTCTTCCTCCTATTATCTCCACTGTCTTGTTTCCAAAATCCCTCAATCTCATAACTTTTTTGACTAGTTCTGGCTTTTCTTTGGCTAAATCCAATCCATCTCTTTTCTTGAAAAAGTCAGTGGCGCTCAAAAAGAAAATATGAAGAACATGGCTTTCAATTATTTGTCCCGCCAGCATAATTTCGCGAAGCAGAACAGTTTCTTTTGTCGGCTCAACACCAAAAGCGTTCTCAAGCGCTTTTATGCTGGTAATCATATGGACAACAGGACAAAGTCCGCAGATTCTAGAAGTTATAACAGGAACATCTTTGTAATTCCTGCCAATAAGCAAACTTTCAATTAACCGCGCCCCTTCCTGCACTTCTACTTGAGCCTTCTTTACATTTCCCTTTGTTATATGCCCCACAAACCCCGCATGCCCTTCAATTTTTGCTATGTGATCAATTCTAATTTTCATAGTGGTGTGAATTAAAGACCAATTATTATCTAGTAACACCAACCTCCACCATGAAACACATAGTATCCATCTTCAATATCAAAATACCAATTACAACTAAGGGGAGGTATTTCAGAGCAAATACCTTTACAACCTTCATCGTCATCATCACATTTAACTGAAAAACCGGGAAAGAGAAATCCGGTAACTTTGTACCTACTTTCTAAAATATCCATTATTTCATTATAGCTGCGTTTCGTAATACAATGCCCTTTACATTGACTAGAATTTGTGCACTCTTTACCTGCGTCATCAAATGGAATAGAACAATATACTACATCACATGGACCGTCACAATAAGATACCAATCCTTTTCTTTTACATATTTCTTTTATCTTAATTTCTTCTTTGTAAAAGGAGTTGCCATTGTTTCTGTTCCTTAGATCGCAAGACCATCCGCTTTCAATTTTTTGACAATAATCCGGCAATTCTCTTGGCGAACTCAGCATAAAAATTAACACCAAAAAAATAAAAACGATAAAAAAAACTTTTTTACCATATTTATTTAACTTGTTCCGTTTTTTAGAAGCCTCCTCATACATAGTTTTGCTATAAACTTAGGATAAACTTAGGTAATTTAGCAAGATCTAGGACTAGTATGCAATAGAAATATGCAGCCCACAATCCAACTCTTCTTAGTAAATAACGTGACAAAAAGCAAGGTCTACTTTTGTCAACTTCCTAAACAGCAAGACAGAATATATTATCTGAAGTGCGGTTCCCGGAAGACTTAATTAGCTTAAAGGAAAAAGATTCAAATACACTCGTTGTTCTTTCAAGTTCCAAGAGTTTAGCCAGACTTATTTAGAACCTTTCAAGCCTCTGTCTCTGATTGCTCTTTCTCAAACTCATTCTTCACTCCATAAATCTCCGCAATCTTCATTAAGTCTTCTCTGCTCATTTTGCCTTTCATAATCTTGTGCAGTTTCTCAACGCTTGTTCCATCTAGCGGCCCGCGGCATGCTTCGCAAATAAAGCCGTTTGAAGGACAAACTGCTTCACAGCCGCCAAGTGAAACCGGCCCAAAACAAGGTTTTCCCTCCTGCAAAAGGCAATTGTTCTTTCTAAGTTGACATTCATAGCATACTGGACGGCGAGCAATATAAGGAGTTTTTCCTTCCGCTAATTCCATAACAATCCTATAAAACTCCTTGTTATTGATGGGACAGCCCGGAATAAATCCGTCAATCTCAACCACCTCTCCTATTGCTTTTATATCCGGATTGTCAATCCCTTCTATGTTTTTATATACAAATCTCATCTTTTCTTCTTTGTCCCCATAATTTTTAATCTCCGCAACTCCTCCTAAATGAGCGCAAGCGCCAAGGGCAATAAGAATTTTTGATTGTTGTCTTATTTCTTTCAACTTTCTGAAATTATCTTTTGTGACAGGACAGCCTTCAACCAAGGCAATGTCATACGGACCCTTAAATTTCCTCCTTCCTGAAGCAAGCCGAAAATATCTTAAATCCAGTTTATTTGCCACATCCAAAAGTTTTTCCCCCAAATCCAGAATAGAAAGCTGGCATCCTTCACAGCAAGTTAGACTGATTATAGCTGTTTTTGGTTTGGACATAAAAATGTAAAGCTAAGATTGTATAAGATTGTAAAAGCGATGGACAGCCACAGCTGTTGCCATTCCTGCAGAATCTTTCACTTCGCTTGGGATGACAGGTGTTGCTGCGCTGTCATCCTGAGTGCTAGCGAAGAATCCTGTATGTAAGATAGATAAGATATAAATTGTCGCAATTGTAACGGTTATTTGTCAATTGTTTGATAAACTTTCTAAATTCCCTCCGGCACATTTTTTATCTCCGCGTATGAAAATACAGGGCCATCGGTACATACATATTTTCCGTTAACCAACGCGCAATGCTGACAGATGCCGATTCCGCAATGCATCCTGCGTTCAAGAGATAAATATATATTCTCCTCTGCCAGACCAAGATCAATCAGCCGTTGAACAACAAATTTATACATTATAGGAGGACCGACAAGCAAAGCAACTGAATCAGGTTTTATCTTATCTTTAGTCAAAAGATTCGTTACCACTCCTACATTGTCCTTCCATCTCTTGTCAGGCTTGTCAACCGTAAGATTCACTTCAATATTCCTGCTCCATTTTCCGTATTCCTTCCTAAAAGCAAGGAGTTCCGGACTTCGGCAGCCATAGAACACTTGAATCTTTTTGAAATTTTGAGGGTTTTGGCTTGCATCTTGAATTATGGTTCTGAGGGGAGAAATCCCGCATCCTCCCGCAACCAAGACTAGATTATTTTTCCTAATTTTCTTCTGATCAAACCCATTTCCATAAGGTCCTCTAATTCCCACTGTCATCCCTTTCTTCAAATTGAAAAGCCTTGAAGTTAAACTGCCTCTTTTGTCTATTGAAGCCTGAAAGTAATCTTTTATTGTTGGGCTGGAACAAAATCCAAAAGGCGCTTCTCCAAATCCAGGCACTGACAAAATGAAAAATTGACCATGCTTAAATTTGAAAGTCTTTCTTGCTTTCTCATCAACAATTCTAATAGTAAAAAGCCTGTTGATTGGCGAAAGTCTTTCAATGTCTGTGATTTTTGCTTGAAGCGGAATATATGGATTCTTCATAGGGAGTTTCTAAAAAGATCGCTAATAAATGCTCGCGCTTGGCAAGGAAACACGCCTTACAAAGAACATTGCTTCATTTTCACACTACTCCAAACAAAGCCTGTCAATTTTCTTCAACAATTCTTTTTATATTTTCTCTTATGTTAATTTTCGCCGGACATACTTCAATACACCTTCCGCAGTTAACACAGCCTGGCAGAGAATATTCCTTTGGAATTCTCACAAACTTATGATCATACCAATTATAAATTCTCTTTTCTGTTGAATCCAAGAACTTATGTCCTCCCGCAATTTCGGAAAACTCTTCATAAAAGCAGCTGTCCCATTCTCTCTTTCTGATAATTTTGTCTTTTTTTATTTCGTCCGAAATTTTGAAGCAAAAACAAGTTGGACAAACAATGGAACATTTTCCACACTCAATGCATTTTTCGCCAAGCTCTTTCCAAATCTTTGATCCGCGCGACTTTGCCACCTTCTCTATTAAACTTTTATGCAGGCTGTCCAGCCCTTCTTCGGGAACAGGTCCCGCATATTCCACATTTTCATAATCTTTGTAGCCAAAATCGTCCAGAAGCCTTTGTCCGTCTTCAGAACCGCTGAAAACTCTGAAATCTCTCTGACTGCGTCTAACAGCAGCTTCCAAAAATATATCAAATTTGAGATGTTCAAGTATATCTTCTTCAAATTTTTGATAATTTTCATCTTCCTCAGGAACTGGACTTTGTCCTATTAAAATGATATTCCTCAGCTTTTTCTGAAAATAAGGATCTTTCTCAAACACTTGAGACAACAAAGTAAGCGCTTTAAGATCGTAAAAATGGATTCCAAGAAGAACTATTTTAGTGTCAGGGTTCTTGACTCTAACCGCTTTTTTGTTCCTGAATTCCATCATCTTTTGACAAGGAGGAAGAAAGAACTCTTTGAAGGAGTAAAGCGGCCTTTGCGGGCACAATTCAAAATTTTTTTCATCCTCGATTTTTTCAATCAAAACCTTTCCATCAACTTCCTTGTGGCTATATACCTCGTATTCATTTTCTATTAAATATGAAACTAAACCTCGAAGCTGTTTGTCAGTCATAAGAAATAAATAAAAACCTAAGAGGCAATAGAATTATAGCACAAATTGGAAGAAGTAAAAAGTCAGTCATTTTCCTGCCCAGATTCCCCTATTGACTAAATTTCACACACCTGATAAAATGCAAAAAAGTTCAAAGAACCCATACCTGAGGTAGGAATATGGTAAATGACAAAAAGGACAACACTGATAAAAGAAAAATTCATTGCTTTGCAAAAAATAAGTAACACGAAATTATGACTGATCAAAAGAGAAAAACCATCATCAATTTCAAGAAAGCCCAGAGCCTAATAGGAAAGATAATTAAAAAAATCGAGGCTGATGAATACTGCATCGACATTATGCAGCAGAATTTGGCGGTAATGGGACTTCTGAAATCTGCTCACCAAATGCTGATGGAAAATCATCTTAACACTTGCTTCAAAAAGGCTTTTGAATCCAAAAACGAAAAGAAAAAACAGGAAATGATAAGAGAAATTATAAAGGTCACAAAATCATACAGTAAATAAAAGCAATTAATATCATAAACAAAAGCTATGGAAAAAAAGTCAAAAAAACCAAAATTTTCCATCACTAACAAGAAATTTTGGCTGGTGCTTACTTTGCTGGTTTTTGTGGGCATCGCTCTGGCATTCAGCCAGTACTATGACATAAGAATTGTCAGAAAGGCAAACAGCTTGAGACAAGTAGCCAAAAAGCAGGACGAAAACAGCAAAAGTACTCTTTCTCCTGATCTTAAGAGAAAGATTGAGAGTCTGAAACAAGAGAATCTGGATGTTAATCTGGAAAACTTATCAGAAGAAGATCTTGCTTCAGTGAGGGCGTATTTGAAGTTCAAGAAAATTAAAGCCGCCGCTATTCCCACAGGAATACCTGCTGTTTATGGAAAAGAATTGAATATCTCTTTTAACAAAGTTCAAGATGCTATAAACAAAGTAGCACCATTTGATCCGACCTACGGGAAGAATAAGATAGAACTTAACTCCCAAGAAAAAGAAAGATATATCAAAATCGGTTCCCAAACCGCCTGCAGATATTGCTGCAGCGCCAAGACCTTAGTTTTCAAAGACGGCAGAGCGGCCTGCGGTTGCGCTCATTCCAAAATGATGAGAGGACTGGCGGCTTATTTAATCAAAAACCATCCTGAAATGTCTGATGAAGAAATTTTGAATGCATTAAATCAGTGGAGAGCGGCCTTCTTTCCAAAACAGACAATAACAGAAGTCCTTTCTGCCCTGAAGAAGGAAGGAGATTCTGGAGCTGAAGAAATGATGAAAGAATTCCCCGAGTTCCTTCCTCAAATGGTCGGCGGGTGCTAAAAAGTCTAAAAAAATAAAAGCAGTATATGAAAAATTCAAAACTAAATTTTGGGATTATAATCCTGGCGGTTGCTCTGGTTCTAAGTCTAGCAGGAAATATCTGGCTGATTAAGAAAGGCGAGCCTCTTAATAATTTTCTAGTTAATCAAATTAGCTCTCCCCTGACAAAGACAGTTTCAGCAAAAGAGATTTATCCTCTGTTCTCCTGCCCTTGTTGCGGAAAACCGATTAGCAGTTGCGGCTGTCCAATGGCTAAAGAAAGAAGAGCCTATGTTGACGGCTTAACAGAAGCAGGAGTTGTGAAGGACAAGGTTATTCTGGCTTATGTCAAAAAATATGGACTGAATTCCTTTATAGATAAAAACAGGCAGAAGGAAGTTAGAGAAAAGCTTATTGCCGCCGCTCCGAAAGACAGACCAATAATCTCTCTAACACCTGAAACGCGCGATTTGGGAAATGTGAGTCAGAAAAAAGGCGTTGTGACAACAACCTTCAGTCTGAAAAATGAAGGAAAGAGAGATTTGATTATCAACAGACTAGAAACTTCCTGCGGCTGCACTTCTGCCTCTATTGTTTTTCAAGGTAAAGAAGGACCAAGATTTAGTATGCCGGGACATGGCGTAAATGAAAAAATTGGAAAGTGGCAGTTGACAATACCTGCTGGCGAAGAAGCGCAACTCAAGGTTTACTACGATCCAAATGTTCACAAGAATTTTCGCGGAAGCGCAACAAGAGAAATCTATGTATTCTCCAATGATCCTGTTGACTTTGAGAAAAAAGTCAGGATTGAATTTAATCAAGTTGACTAGCTAAATTTATGAAAAAAACAACTTTTCTTTCAATCGTCCTAGCAGCAGTCCTGCTTCCGCCATTTGCCGCAAGAGCGAATAATAACGAGCCGTCCCTGGAAGAAGTTATAGAAAAAATAAAAACATCCCAGCATATAAATGAAATCAAAGAAATTGATTGTCAAAAAGTAAGCGACGAACAGTTTGAAAGTCTGGGAGAAGCGCTGATGGACATTATGCATCCAGATGAAGATGAACATAAGCTGATGGATCAAATGATGGGAGGTGAAAATTCAGAATCTCTAAAAGCAATGCACATTTTGATGGGAAAAAGATACTTGGGCTGCGTGAGAGAAGGAGGAATGATGGGCGCAATGGGAATGATGGGTATGGGAGGAAGCGGCATTTCTATGATGGGAAATATGATGATGGGTTTAGGCAATTATACCGCCGCTGGAGGCTGGATTGGTTTAATTTTTATGACTGCATTCCTAGTTTTGGCAGTCGCGGGAATTATTGTTCTTGTTAAATTTCTTCTTGGCCAACCAGTTGGAAGATCCGAAAACGATTCCGCTCTTGAAATTCTGAAGCAGCGTTATGCCAGAGGAGAAATATCAAAAGAGGAATTTGAAGAAAAAAAGAAAGATTTGTCTTCCTAAATAATACTGGAGTTGAAATGGTTATAGGCTAAGTTTGTTTTGCTAAGACGTAGCTCACCCAAATCAAATTGTTTACTATTGCTGTTAATGTGATGGAGTATGACAAGAAAATCTAAATTTTTTCCAGTTTTTGTTATTGCGGCGGTTATTCTGGGAATTGCCGCTTTCGGCTATTTCCAGTCCGTCCCAAATTCCAAAGAAGAGAACAACTCCCCAAAGATTGAAATTCAGCCAAAAGTCTTTGATTTTGGTCAAGCCAAATACGGAGATGTCCTTCGTCATAAATTCAAGATAAAAAATTCAGGCAACAGAGTTTTAGAAATAAAAAGAGTAGCCACATCCTGCGGCTGCACCAGCGCCAAAGTTTCCAAAGAGAAAATTAATCCTGGAGAAACAGCAGAACTCTTGGTCACCTATGACACTGGCGCAATGGGTTCTGGCCCGCACGGCAAAGGAAAGCAGGAAAGAATAATCTATATAAAAAGCAACGACCCAGCTAGCCCGCAGGTTGAAGTAATGATTTATGCTTATGTTAGATAACTTGATTGACAACATTGGCGCCGGCATCAATTCGGCTGATCCGTCAACAATGATCCCGTTGATTGCTATCAGCGGCTTTTTGGACGGCATTCATCCCTGCGCTATTGCCATTTTAATTTTTTTCATTGCGTTTTTACTGACACTGCACAAGAACTTTAAAAATATCTTACTTTTAGGATTGGTTTATATTTCTGTCATTTTTCTAACCTATCTTGCCATCGGAGTTGGTCTCCTCTCAGGTATGATGCTCTTTGGACAACATCACTTTTTTGCCAAACTTGGATCATTACTCCTGATTTTCTTGGGAGCGGTGAACCTCAGGGACTATTTTCTTCCAAAGTTCAAGTTGGGAATTAAAACGCCCAAAGTTTCAAATGAAAAGATAAAAGAATATCTGCAAAAAGCCACTCTGCCCACCGTGATTGTCGCCGCTTTTCTGGTAGGTCTTTGTTCAGTACCCTGCTCTGGAGGAATATATGTTGCTATTACCGCTCTTTTGGCATCCAGGACCACTTTCTTTATAGGTTTTACTTATCTTATGCTTTACAACCTGATGTTTGTGATGCCTTTGATTATTATTCTCGCCCTGGCAGCCAACCCTTACACCTTGGTCAAACTTGGCGAATGGCAACAGAAACATAAGAAAACGCAAAAATTGGTAATGGGTCTTGCTATGATAATTATAGGCAGTGTTATTCTGATGTTTTTCGTCTAAACCTAGTTACCTTGAACTGGGAAATACAACCTTTCAAATTTCCAATAGTTAATAAACCAAGCAATTCAAACACTGTCATCCTGAGCAGAGCAAAGGATCCCCGCCTGGAGAAAAGAAGTTGTCATCCTGAGCGCTAGCGAAGGATCCCGTCTGTAAGATAGATAAGACATACTGCCATAGATATCACTCTTTTCTACGGGATTCTTCGCTTCGCTCAGAATGACAGTGGAGTGTCATCCTGAGCCGAAGGCGAAGGATCCCCGCCTGCAGAAAAGAAGTTGTCATCCTGAGCCGAAGGCGAAGGATCCCGCCTGGAATCTGATAAGACGTAGCGTTGCTTAACGGTTATTTTAGTTCCCACGGGATCCTTCGGGCTTCGCCCTCAGGATGACGGGTGTGGTACAACTTCGAGACTTTCTCGGGCTTTGTCTTTAGAGCGACAGGTATTGCGGACTTTGAGATACTTCACAATTCAAAGTAGTTAGCTATGGAAAAGGCACAGGATAAAGAACCAAAAAAGAGATTGAGACAAAAATTTTTTGCGGCTATAGCATCAATTGGAGGAATACTAACTGGAGGACTTGGAATAATTGGATCTGCTGGTTGGTGCTGCATCCCTTGGATTGCGGGAATTCTGGGAATATTTGGAATCAGCTCTATGTTTTTGATTGCTTATAGCAGAGTTTTTATCATCACTGGTATTCTGCTAATAGGGCTGTCTCTTATCTTGTTCCTGAGACGAAAAAAAGAATGTTCCACCAAATGAGTTGAATAAAGCTGTCAATTCTGCCGCTAGCCGCTTTCTTGATTAAATTGATTAAATTCCCTCGTTTCTATTCCCCCGCCATCTACACTTTTTGATATAAAACGCAACATATCTAATCAACTAATCAACTCCAATGCTCAAAAAATTTTTAAGAATCTTCAAAAAAGAAAAATGTCCAGTCTGCCAAATGGAACTGGAAGAAGGAAAAGATTATCCTGCTGAAGATGGAAAGAAATTCTGTTCGCCGCAGTGCCAGGAGAAATACAAAAAGGATTTAGCAAAAGAGCAATCCGGCAATAAATGTAGCTGCTGTTAAGATCGTAAGTAGAACTGGAACATGCTCACCACGCAAGCGCGCGAAACGCAGAGTTGGAAAAAAGAACGTAGTGAAAAATAGCAAAGCATAACACAGGAAGAACAAAGCTCGTAATTTGGAAATTGCCAAATATGTGGTCAAGGAATAAAAATGAAACAAAGATCTTTCAACATAAAAACACTAGTAGATACTCAGAGTCTCTCTTGGCAGGTATTTTAGGCATGTTAGGTTTGATTGTGGTTTATGTTCTAATAATATACGCAGCCACCAGAGATGTTAACCACGCTATTGAACAATTTGTCACTTTCAAATATTGGATTGTGACGTTGATTTTGGGCTTCGGGATACAAGCAGGTTTGTTTTGGTATATCAAATCCGGAATGCATTTAGCTGATAGCCACTCCAAAACAGCGTTAGCCACAGGAGCCGGTGCATCAACTGTATCTATGGTAGCCTGCTGCGCTCATCACCTGACAGATGTTTTGCCAATTTTGGGATTTATAGCTATCACACCGTTTTTGAGTAAATATCAAACTTATTTCTTTTTGATTGGTATCATTTCAAATATCGGTGGAATAGCACTGATGATTTATATAATAAAAACAAAAAAGTGCCCAAGTTTCTTAAAGTTTAAAAGGAAACAAACTTAGTTTATCGCATAAATTTGAACACCTGCTAATCCTGAAGAGATAAATCTCATCATCTGGACCTGAACAGCTTGAAAATTCTACAGTTCTATGTGCAAGTTTACATAATATAATATCCAAGTTGACGCATATCAGGCTTGGTTTGTTTACTAAAAAGCTAATAACAAGATAAAAACATGAAGAAAATAATTTTAATAACGAGCACAGGAATATTGATACTGATAGCGGCTATTTTTGCTTTCAGCAAAGTAAGTGATCAGCCATCAAATAAGACCTATCGCAATAGTGGTACGCTCACACAGTTTGACAGCACCAGAAGCAGTAAATATCAAGCCCAAACAGATAACCAAGCCAGAGTGACAGTTGATGTTATTCCCAAACAGCTCGGAGTTAAGGAAGAAAAAAATGTTTTTGCCGTCAGTCTGAATACCCATTCAGTTGAACTAGATTTTGACTTTACCAAAATTATGATTTTAAAAGACGATCTTAATAATGTCTACCCTGCCATTGAGTGGACAGGCAATCGAGGCTGGCACCATGTGAGTGGAGATATTATATTTCCTAAAATTAACCAACAAGCAAAAAGTGTTGAATTGCAAATAAAAGGCATTAATGGGGTTGATAGGCTGTTCAGATGGGAACTCAAATAGAAGTAAAAACAAGTCGGTTGAGTTTAACTTTATGTGTTAATGAAGTATAAATATGGATAAACAAGAAGAAATAAATAAGCTTATAGAAAAGGCAGAAAGGTTAAAAAAAGAATACAAATTAGACCTCTCTTCTGACGAGGATCTGAGCATAGCAATTATGAATCTTGTCAGCCTAGAAGAACATTTTTTCTTTACTGGAGTTAAAACGGGTAAGGAAAAATATTACGACTTGCTTGGGGAAATAAGAGAGATGAGAAAGGAACTGCTTGCAAAAATTGTCAAAGACAGAGAAGGAGAAAAATGGTGTATAAGTAAACACTTGCTTGCTGCTTCAATGCGACTAATTGAGGTTGGAACCAAATATTACAGTCAAGGCAATAAAAAAGAAGCGCAAAACATGTTTTCCAAAGCATATGACTTGTACTGTCTTTTTTGGGGAATAAATCTGCAGCTTTTAGATATTGGCAAGATTAAAAAAATTGATGACAATCAGATAAACAAAAGCGACGAGAATAGAAACGATCTAAACAAAAGATTAAACAAACTAGTTCAAGACTTGATTAATTGTTGCAAGGAGTAGTTGTGAAAAAACTGCGTTGGCTTTTTGTTCGGCAAGGATAAAGTTTGCAAATTTCAAGCGGCTTTCTAAAAAATTTTAAAGCTCTAAGTAATACCTGCCTTGAAATTTTTTATCTCTGATATTAAAAATAAAGCATAAATTACCTTGAACCGCGAAATACAATCTTCTAAACTTTTACTGCTTAAATCCAAGCAATTCAAAAGCAATACAATAGTGTCATCCTGAGTAGAGCGAAGAATCCCGTATGGAATCTGATAAGACGCATTGCCGCTTGGCTGTCGTTTACTGCATCTTTGTTCCCCGCGCGCTCAGCGTTCCCAAGACACTGGATGTCTAGATATAGAGAGATCTATCCGCATACCTGTCTGCGCGCGCTTGTCTGCGCGGGATGCACAGGCAAACGACGCGCAGGCAGGCGACGCACAGGCAGGCGCTGGTCGGATTGAGATATTTCGCAATTCAAAATAATTAATATGTTTAATTCAGTTGTACTATGACTAAAAAAAATATTATAAAAATCAGCGGTATGCACTGCGCTTCCTGCGCAGTGAACATTGAAAACGCCATTAAAAGAGAAGAAGGCGTTATCTCGGCAAATGTCAATTTTGCATCTGAAAAGGCTATTGTGGAGTTTGATCCCCAAAAAACCGAAGCTAAAAAAATTCAAGAAATAATTTCTGAACTGGGATATAAAGCTTTTTTGCAGGAATCCCAAGAAGAGAAAGACAAGGATAAAAAACTAGCCAAGGTTAATTTGAAAGTTGAAGGAATGGCTTCACCACACTGCGCCGGCATAGTTGAAAGAGCTTTGAAAAAAACAAAAGGAGTAGCAAGTGTTAAGACAGAATTTGCAATGGAAAGAGCTGAAGTTTACTTTGATCCCAAAATAATCAAAATTCATAAGATAATCCGCGCGATCAAAGATGTCGGCTATGAAGCAAGAGAAGAAACAGCTCTTGAAAGAGAAAAAGAATTAAAAGAAAAAGAAATAAGGGATCTCAAGAAAAGAGTCGTTATTGTTTTAGCGTTCTCTGTCCCTTTATTGTATTTTTCTATGGGCTGGATGGTGGGACTTCCTGTTCCATGGGAAGAAAACGCTTCCCTGCAGGCTTTGATTCAATTCCTTTTAACCACGCCTGTTATAGCGGCTGCTTTCAGATTGTACACTTCCGGCTATAAGAGCTTGAGAAAGGGAATGCCGAATATGGATTCACTGGTTTTTATTGGAACATCGGCAGCTTATGTTTACAGCATTGCGGTGTCAATTGCCATCTGGAGTGGAATAAGCGGCTATAGCGTCAAAGATCTCTATTACGAAGTAGCGTCTTTTATCCTCTTCTTTATTCTGCTTGGAAAATATCTAGAGGCAGTCACCAAGGGGAAAACTTCGGCTGTTTTGCAAAAATTAGTAGGATTGCAGGCTAAGAAAGCTCGGGTTCTAAAAGACGGCAAAGAACTGGAGATCCCAGCCGAAGATGTTGAAGTTGGTGATATTATTATGGTGAGACCTGGAGAAAAAATACCAGTCGATGGAGTTGTGATTGAAGGATACTCCAGTGTCGATGAAAAAGTCATCACAGGCGAAAGCATTCCTTCTGAAAAAAGAAAAGGAGACAAAGTTATCGGAGCGACAATGAACAAGACAGGAGCTCTTAAAATTAAAGCGACTGGAGTTGGAAAAGACACTGTGCTGGCTCAAATTATTAAAATTGTTGAAGAATCAATGATGTCAAAAGCGCCGATTCAACTTCTCGCCGACAAGGTCTCCGTTTATTTTGTGCCAGCAGTCATCTTGATTGCAATCTTGTCCTTTGTTTTTTGGTACGCTCTGGCAGGAATGCCTTTTACCTTTGCTCTGACTATTCTGATCGCTGTTCTGATCATCGCCTGCCCTTGCGCATTGGGACTTGCCACGCCAACGGCAATTATGGTTGGAACAGGTCTTGGAGCGGAAAACGGCATCCTGATAAAAGGCGCGGAAGCTCTAGAGACTGCTCACAAGATTCAAACAATAGTTTTTGATAAAACAGGAACTCTCACTAAAGGCGAGCCGTCTGTGACAGATTTTATGTCTGTTGCAAAACTTCCAGCATCAGATCTATTTCAAACGGCCCAATCTCAAAGCGTTTTGAATGCCGCAGATTCTAAATCACAGGAAGATCTAACTGTCTTGCAAATTGCGGCTTCCGTGGAAAAAAATTCTGAACATCCGCTTGCTCAAGCCATAATCAACAAGGCCGAAGAAAAAAAATTGAAACTCCTTGCCGTGGAGGACTTCAGAGCTGTGCCGGGAAAAGGGGTCGTCAGCAAAATTAACGGAAAGAAGGTCTTATTCGGCAACAGAGCTTTAATGAAAGAGAATAAAATTGATCTCTCTCTTGCAGAAGGAAAAATGGAAAAACTGGAAAAAGAAGGAAAAACAGCTATGATATTGGCTGTGGAAGGAAAAGTAATTGGCTTAATCGCTGTTGCCGACACATTGAAAAAGTTTTCCAAAGAAGCGGTTGACGCTCTCAAAAAAATGGGAAAGGAAACAGTTATAATTACCGGCGACAACGAGAGAGTTGGAAAAGCCATAGCCAAAGAAGTCGGAATTGACAGGGTTTTGGCAGAAGTTTTGCCTCAAGATAAAGCCAAGGAGATCAAGAGACTGCAGAAAGAAGGCAAAGTTGTGGCAATGGTAGGCGACGGAATCAACGACGCTCCTGCTTTGGCTCAAGCGGATTTGGGAATTGCAATGGGCGCTGGCACCGATATAGCGATGGAAACAGGAGAGATTATTTTAATTAAGGATGATTTAAGAGATGTTGTGACAGCTATTGACTTGAGCGGCTATACAATCAGAAAAATAAAACAAAACCTTTTCTGGGCTTTTTTCTACAATGTGGTGGGAATTCCCATAGCCGCAGGAGTTTTGTATCCTTTCACAGGATTGCTTCTTAATCCAATGATTGCGGCGGCAGCTATGGCTTTTTCTTCAGTGAGTGTTGTCTCAAACGCGCTTTTGATGAGAAGATACAAGCCGAAAATAAAAAAGGAGTAAATCTCCTTCCAAAAGACTTATGCTCAGTTTCCAGAATGTTATGGCTTTCCCCGTCATTCCCGCTTCTTGACACCCAGTGTCCGTGGACACTGGGTGTCCCGCAACGCTGGACACTCTGTAAACGTAAGCAGTAAAAGCGCATCCTTAAATCAGAATTGAAAACAATGTCCCAGTATTACTCTCATATAAACTTGCCTTTACAAAAATAGTTTGCGCCTCTCTAATTGCAAGCTTCACATCTAAATTAATCGCTCTTTGTTTGCCCGCACAAGCCGTTCAGTCGTTGCTCGCGCAATACTCACCAAACCCTCAAACCCAAGCTGACGGTTTTCTCTTACATCCTTGTTTGACATTACAAGATATTCCCACCGTGTTGGTTGTTTTTCAATGCTTGTTCTGCTTGCTGTTTCGCACCAGCTTTTAGCCGCCCGCGCTTTGAGAACCACAGGATTATCGGCATCTTTTTCAGCTTTTTCTATTTCTCCCTCTTCCTTTGTTTCTACAACAAACATTCGCTTTGCGGTTTTGACAATAAAATCAGGATAATACGGACGCATAATTCCATAGCGATCGCGGTATGAAATATTAAGATTATGTTTGTATTCCTGTAGCTTAACAAATGCTTCAACTTCGCCGGACACATTCAAAACTTCCTCAATAAATTCTTTTTCAAAACCCTCGCCGGTTTTTCTGTATCCCAGCTTGGGATAAATGCAGCGTTTTGTTGAAACAGCAAGCGACTTGCGCACATAAATTTTTTTCACATCGCTGGCGCGGCCGACTTTCCCAATTTTTGTTTCATAATGAATCTTGCCAAGCATTTCAATCACAGCGCGCCGCACTATGCCGACAACAAAATCAAATAAATCAGAATAGTTCAACACAATATAATTTTCGCGTTTTGAGAAATCTATTTTCCGCCTAAACAGCTTTTGGCTTACATACTCATCAATAATAGAAGTAATCTCCGACATTTGTCCGGTGAGTATCTGCATCTCGCGTTCGCGCGCAACAGCACGGGTTGCCTGCCGCAAAAAATGATTGTAATCAAAGTATTCGTTTCTCAACTTCCATGTCCTCACTTTGCCGCCAGTTTCAGTATGTGTTTCTGTGACAGCAAGCTTGGAAAGCTGCTTTTGCAGAACGCTAAACGAAACTTTGTAAGAAGGAAGACTGCTTATATCAACTCTGCTTACATCAAGCCGCGAAGCTTGTTCATACACCTGCACTGGCCATACAATATCATACCTTTCAATCCGGGCAGGCAGAGCTTCAATAGATTCCAAGTCGCCTGTCACACCTGCGCCCTCACTGTTTCCGATACTAATGCCATACCCTTGCGCGCGAAGTTCGGCATAAAACTCCCTAAACCTAGGATGTTCAACAACAAAGAGAAAATCAAGAGAGCTTTTGGGCGGCTTATTTTGCATTATGTCTTTGCGCGCTTCACACTTCAACTCCTGCAATTCCGGATATTCATAGGCTGGAAACATCAGGCGAAGTCCGCGTCCCACAACTTGTTCAAGAAGAAGATCTGCTTCAGCGCTTCTCAAAACAACTATAACTGCCACATTCCTCGTATCAAATCCTTCGCGAAGCATAAGCACGCTTACCACAACACGAATAGGATTTATTTCTTCAGGTTCGTCCAGTGTTTCAAGCTGCAACCGATATTTTTCCCATTCTTTGTCGCCCATTTCTCCTTTTTTATTTGAATGAATAACCAAAATTTGTTTTTCATAACTCCTGCCGCGCTCATCAGTAAGATGAGAAAAGTGTTCAGCAACCATATCTGCCACTTCAGTATTTTCTGCAAGAACAAAAAGCACCGGTTTTTTCTCAATGCCGCGCTGTCTGAATTCTTTGGCAATCTCTTCCAGTTTTTTCTTCCCAATATCAAGAAGCAATTTCTGATCTGATGAAAGTCCAATGACGGCTCCGCGGCGGCGGCCTTCTTCCGGCTCGGCTCGTTCTGCCCGCACTTTCAACTCATTGATATTTTCTCCTGCAATCAATTGCCGCTCTTCAAGAAAAATCTGTTTGACAAGCATATTGCGCATTGCCTTCACCAGATCGTAGTCATAGACGATATGAGGAAAAAACTCTTTTTTGTGGGCGCTTCCAAAAAACGGCGTTGCTGAAAAGTCAATCTGCAAAAAGAGTCCCCGCTTCTCCTTATGGCGCTCACCAATGCGTCTAAAAAGCAACTGCATAAACTGCCGCCACACAAGCTCATCGCCTGTCTTTGATTTTGCGCCGTGGACATGGTGCGCCTCGTCATTCAGCACAATTAAGTCTGGATATTCCGAAATAAAATCGGCAATAATCTCGCCGCGCGGCTGGTCTTCCACATCCGCGCCGGTATATTGGTCCCACAGGCTTTTGTTTTCTTTCAAACGAAATTGCTGCCAATTAGTGATATATACAAACGGCTCATCCGGCGGCGTCATATTCGCCCGCACATCAGACGGCTCAAGGACGCGCAAATTAAATCGGCTTCGCCAACGCTCGCCGTCCGGCATAAACAAACTGCGTTCAAAATCCGAGCGCGATTTGTCGCGAAGCCCGGTTTTGGGATCGTGTTTTCCCAAAAACATATCAAGCAGGCGGTTCAACACTTCATGACCCGGCGCGACAATCATAAAATGCGCTGAGTATTTCCTGTCGCCTTCCCCATTAAGCAAATTGAAATACTGCCACACCAAAAGCGCGGCAAGCACCCACGTCTTGCCTGTTCCCGTCGCCATTTTAAGCGCGTATTTTGGAAACGGAATTGACGAAACCTCATCCGAAAGCGCGGCGCTGCGCGCAAGCGCGTCCGGCGCCAGTCGCTCATAAGCATCTTTGAGCGATGTAAATCCCAGAATCTCATGGCAGTAAATAACCGTTTCAATCGCGCGGCGCTGGCAATCGTGAAATCGCTCAGCATATTCCTCATCGCGTTCAAACCAGTATGCCAAAAGATTATGAGTGGTTTGTGTAACACCGGGCCATCCTTGATCCGCCCACGCGCGCACTTCTTCCTCAAGCGATTTTGCTAGGGGCAATTTATTAACAACAAGTTGTGCGGACTTCCTTGGCATATTATTTGATAGTTACCTTAAGCGTGCCAGTTGCATCGTTTCCAAAAATATCAACAACGCGCACAGCAATAGTATATCTACCAGACTTTTCATATATATGCGAAGTCTGCGTGCTTACAACTTTCGTTTTTCTGCCCAAGCCGCGCAAATCCTGCCACTGGCTTTTGAATGTAAAGCCGTCATAGTTCCAGTCCACCGCCCAGTAGTCAATCAAAACCGCAAAATTATCCTTGACTATTTTAAGAAGCTGCTGGCGCGCCTCGTCCGCTTTTTTGCCAGAACCAAGAGGAAAATCGTACAGCACATAATTGTCTATGCCGATTGTTACGTTCTTGCCTTCCACTTTCGGCTCGGCAAGTTTGAGATACGGCTTTTCAAAGAATTTCACCTTTTCTGCCAGCGACTCAATTTCTTCCTCATTTTTTGCTTTTTTGAGGTATTCATAAATGTCCGGCGGTATCTGTCGGCTCACGACCTCGGTTTTGATGTCTTTACCCTCGGCGCGCAAGCGCGACTTCAAAAGCTCATCGTAGTTGTATTCGTAATCCCACGCAAGCACCACCAGCCGCTTGTAGCCCGCGCCTTCCAAGTTCTGCGCTTCGCGCGCCAACTCTTCAACTTTTCGCGCGGTTACCGGACGGTCGGGATAGCCGCAATAGACCAGCTCAAGAGTGTTATCTACCTTCCGCGCGCCTAAATCTTTTCTATTCTCCAGCGGCTCCGCGCCATAGAGTTTCAAGATAATTTTCTGCATTTCATAAATCCTCCCGCCTGAGAGATAAATCATCTCGCGCTGGTAGTTGCCAATGTTTTCAATGAGAAACGGCTTTGACTCCATCTGCACCAACCTCCCGCGCGTTACCTGAATGCCGACTTTTCCAAGTTCACACCCAATCCAGCGGCGGTTGAGTTTTTCAGCAACAGCAAGAGTGGTGCCGGAACCAACAAAGAAGTCGGCAACAAGATCCCCTTTATTAGATGACGCTTTTATAATTCTTTCCAATAACGATTCTGGTTTCTGCGTATCATAATGCGTTCGCTCTTTCGACGCTGATCCCTGAATCATTGGTAACTCCCAAACATCAGACATATTCGTACCTTCTGATTTTTCCTCTGTACGAATTTTTTTAACTGTTCCTCGTTCGGTAATTTCTGTTGTCAATTTAGTATCCCCAAATGCTTTCAGCGTAGATGCTGCTTTTGGCTCGTATAACTGATTCCAAATATACCCCTCATCCTTTCTAGTATAGCGATAAATAGTGTCGTGCATTTTTTGAAAATCCCGTGAAGGGGCAGGCCATCTTCTGTATCGCCAAACAATCTCATTTCGAAAATTCTCCCTCCCAAAAATCTCATCCATCATCACTTTGACATAATGTCCAATGTGCCAGTCAAGATGGACATAGATTGAACCGTTGGGAGCAAGAAGTCTCTTCATCAATTGCAAACGCGGATAGAGCATATCAAGATAGGAGTCCGTACCGCCTTCCCAAGTGTCTTTATAAGCAAGCCGCTCAATTATACTCGGCTCTTTGGTCATTTCCGCGCCGTCAATTTTGATTTTATGCGAATAGTCGGCTTTGGAATCAAACGGCGGATCAATGTAGATGAGATTAATTTTGCCCTCGTACCCTTGCGCCAAAAGAGCCTGCATCGCAAGCAAGTTGTCGCCCCAAATGAGCCGGTTCAGCTTTTGTTTGTCAATTTCGTCCTCACCCAGAATTTTGTCGCGAAATGAAAACGGCAACTGCCCGGCTTTTTCCGGATTGGGAATCACAACCTCCGCAGTCTGAAATTCAATGTCCCTAGGATTCGGCGCGCGTTTGGGTTTGGTGTCCCATACAAGTCTTGCCGAGTCTTTTTTACGAAAATGGTTTGCCATAGCAACTTAACCCATTTACTTACAAATTTCCTTTGCTTTTTGATACATAATTACAATGTTTTGGCGCAAGCGCAATCCAAGCTATCATCATTTATAATGATAGCCTATTTACCCGCATTTGGCAAAAACAGAGAGATAGAATTTATTTTTCACCATTCCATTCTTTCGTCATTTCCACAAAGGCAGGAATCCAGCGCGTTGGTTCAATCGTCCTCTCCCGCGTTGGTTCAATCGTCCACGATTGAACCAAAAGTTTGGATTTCAGAACTGACTATTTACTTTGCAATCAAAACAATCAAAACAAATGGTTCAATCCCGCGATTGAACCAACGGAATACTAGACACCCAGTGTCCGTGGACACTGGGTGTCCCGCAACACTGGGTGTCCTGTAACAACCAAAGATCTCTGTTGATTCGTAAAAAATTGTAAATATACTCGCGCTGCAACCATTAACCATTCTTACTTATATAGACAAAAGCAGAAGATCCAGCGCCAGTCGAGGATTTATTTTCCCCGTTTTAATCGCCCTGTCGGCATCGGCAAGTTTTTTGTATATTCCTTTCAACTCCTCCATTTTG
>CAYWAL010000010.1:0-23106 GCA_964456605.1 uncultured Candidatus Saccharibacteria bacterium
ACTTGTGGGATTTCTTCGCTCCCCTCAGAGTGAGAGCTACCTGTCATCCTGAGGGGGCGAAGCCCAAAGGATCTCGCCTCACTGTCATTCTGAGCGAAGCGAAGAATCCCGTAGGAAGCTGGCTGGGCAAAACGCAGTGCCGCTTAACAGTTGTTCTTTTTTACCACAGGATTCTTCGTTGCTATACTCAGGAGGACGATGAGTATTGTCGAGTTGAGATATTTCGCAATTCAAAGCAACCATAAAAAGCAATTAATCCGAAACAATGCTTGATCTTTTTGTGGTAGTATGGATTGGACTCTTCTTATCTGCCTTGATAGCCGTCCTTTACGGTTTGCCTGCAATAATTGCAGTCGGTCCAATACCTTCGCACAAAAAAGGTATAGATATGGCTCTGGAACTTGCTAATATCAAGCCCGGCGAAAAATTTTATGATCTTGGGTGTGGTGATGGAAGAGTTCTGATTAGAGCTGTGGAAAAATATGACTGCTATGGAATTGGGTATGAACTTGTTTTTCCATATTATCTGGCTGCAAAACTGAGAGTCAAATTGTCTGGAAAATCTGGGAAAATAGAGATAAGATGCAGAAACCTTTTCAGGGCCGACATTCAAAATGCGGATGTCATCTTTTGTTTTCTAACACCGAAGCTTATGCAGAAAGTGGGGAAAATGATAGAAGAAGCCAGACTTAAAAAGAGAGTAAGGATCGTTTCTTACGCTTTTTCAATAAAAGGATTAAAACCTGTTAAAAAAATCAACTCTTCAAAGGATAATTGGAACATATACTTGTATGAAATACACTGATGCTGTCGCAATTGCAGCAATTCTGTCATTCCTGACTTGCTCAGGAATCCAAGTGTAGATTATAAATTATCTAATTGATTATGGACAAAAGCTATCTGTATGCAATCTCCACAATGATTGGCACCTCAATAGGCGTGGGGATTTTCAGTTTGCCATATGTGGCATCCAAATCAGGATTCCCTATATTCTTGATCCTTATTATTATCCTAGGATTTGCCACCATCATTCTAGGCCTTATGTATGGAGAAATAACCCTAAGGACCACAGAAAAAGGAAGACTTGTTGGATACTGCAGTAAATACTTGGGAAGCGGCGGGAAAAATTTTGCGACGCTTATTACTCTTTTTTCTCTATACTCCAGCATGCTTGCGTATACCATAATCGGAGGGAAATTTCTGAACGCCGTATTCTCCTCCTATTTTGGAGGAGATGAGTTTGTATACAGCGTGGCAATGGCATTTCTTATTTCAGCCGGCATATACATTAGTCTGAGACTTATAAGTGTTGTAGAGTTGCTGATGGTTATCTTTCTTTTTGCCGCCATCTTCGGAATTGTTATTAAAGGAGTTTCTTTTATCAACCCAGAAAACTTGTTGAACTATAACATTTCACAATCCTTTTTTCCATTTGGCGCAATTCTTTTTTCTCTAAGCGCTCTTTCCGCAATTCCGGAACTTGAACATATAATAAAGAGAAGGCAAAGGAGAATTAAAGAAGTAATAATTTGGGCAGGCATAGTCACAGTTATTATATACATATTGTTCACAGCAGTTGTTCTCGGAGTGACAGGATCCAACACTTCAGAAGAAGCACTTTTGGGACTGGGAATGTCTGTTGACAATGGCATCGTAACACTAGGCCTAGTTTTTGGAGTTTTTGCTATTGCAACTTCTTTTTTGGTAATAGGGTTGAATCTAAAAGAGATATTTTGGTATGACTATCACTTGAGCGAGAAAAAGGCATGGGCACTTGCTTGCCTGCCACCACTTGTCGTTTTTGTTCTAGGCCTTCGCAATTTTATAACCGTAGTCAGCATTGCAGGGAGTATCGCTGGCGGGTTTGTGGGAATTCTCATTATAGCTTCTTTCTATAGAGCAAAAAGAATGGGGGATCTGACACCTGCTTATGAAGTGAAAATCCCAAAAATATTGTCAGTTTTTATGATCTTTATTTTCGTCTTAGGAATAGTTTATCAATTTGTCTATGGAAACTGGTGAAGCAAGTTTCCCAAGATGCATTGCTAAAAAATCTATGCCAAGCTCAAAAATATCTGAAATCATTAAATTTTGGCTCCCTGTTCTCTTTTGGTGTGGAGTTATTTACTACCTTTCATCTATTCCCAATCTGAAATCTGATCTTCCAAACCAACTGGATCTCATTCTAAGAAAGGCTGCACATATGGCAGAATACGGAATACTAACATTTCTGTTTTTCCGTGCAGCCGTTCAGAATCTGGAATTTGCAAAATCAAGCATGTATTCTGCCCTCTTTTCACTTACTTTTGCCGCAAGTGACGAATATCATCAACTTTTTGTCCTTGGAAGGCATGGCAGCCTCTTTGATGTCTTCATAGATGGAATCGGAGTTCTTTTTACTGTCCTTCTGGTTTACAAGAGAATTATAAAGTGATAGCATAAGATAAAATGAATTTCGAACTTTGAATTTAGAGTTTACAGTAAATCTCGAGATTCTAAACTCTAAATTCAAAATTCTAAACTCAACCATATGTTCTCTTTTGAAAATCCACTTATAGTAATTGAAGTAGCTCGAGTTTTTGCAATTTTGGCAATATCTTTTACTGCCGCAATGGCACTCACTCCCCTGCTCACCCACTTTCTTTACAAGTATAAAATAGGAAAACAGATCAGAGCAGACGGCGATACCCCCATTTTTACGGCGCTCCATAAAAAAAAGGAGGGTACACCAACTATGGGAGGACTTTTGATTTGGACAGTGGTTCCTGCTTTGGCAATTCTCTTTTGGCTTCTTTCTGCCACATTTAACAATCCTGCTCTTAGCAGTATGAATTTTCTTGACCGTGCTCAGACTTACTTACCTCTTGGAGTCTTGGTTCTAGCTGGCATAGTTGGAGCGGTAGATGATGTTATGGGTGTTCTAAGAATTGGTCCAAAAGGCGGAGGCTTAGGGATAAAAGAACGGGTATTGTTATACACCTTTGTGGCAGCAATCGGTGCCTGGTGGTTTTACTTTAAATTGGGATGGGATATGGTTCATATTCCTGCAGTCGGCGATTTTTTCATAGGCGCTTGGTATATACCCCTGTTCATTTTCATAATCGTTGCCACTTCTTTTTCTCTCAATGAAACAGATGGGCTCGACGGTCTTGCTGGAGGAGTTATTCTGCCCGCGTTTGGAGTCTTCGGAGCGATCGCGTTTGCGCAAGGAAAAGTTGAACTAGCAATGTTTTGTGCTGCCATAATTGGAACGCTTCTTGCTTTTCTGTGGTTCAATGTGCAGCCGGCAAGATTTTTTATGGGAGATACTGGTTCTATGGCATTGGGAGTGACTTTGGGGACAATTGCTATGCTTACTAATTCATTTTTAATCTTGCCGTTTGTTTGCTTTATCTTGGTTATTGAATCTCTATCAGTCATTATTCAAATAACCTCAAAGAAGTTCAGACACAAAAAGGTTTTCAAAAGTGCTCCAATCCATCATCATTTTGAAGCCCTTGGCTGGCCTGAATGTAAAATAACAATGAGATTCTGGATTATCGCTTGGGTTATGGCCGCAGTAGGGCTTGTTATCGGACTTATGGGGATGGGAAAGTAGGAAAAACGGAGCCGAAATAGTCAGCAACTGCAAATGACCAAGATCAAAAAAATCAATTGCTTCTTGTTGTTTGCGACCTTTGCTTGTGGAAATTTTTTTGTCTCTAGAAACTTTGTTTTGGCCGACGAACCTGATTATGTTGTAATAAGCGAAATCCAAGCTGGTACCAGTGAAAATGGCGCCAAAGATGAGTTTGTTGAACTATATAATCCCACTGATCGGACAATTAATCTCAACGGCTGGGAACTGCGGAAAAGAAGCTCCAGTGGCAGCGAAACCAATTTAGTTGACAGTAGAAAGTTTTTGGGTTCCATTGCTCCCAAAAGTTTTTTTCTAATTGCTCACAGGGACTATCAAGGTCCTATAAAACCGGATTTGCTTTATTCTACTGATTCTGATCTTGCTTATTCAAATAACTCCGTTGTTCTTTACAACAAAGACCATAAAAATGGTTCAATTGTTGATATTGTTTCCTACAGCACGATTCCCAAGGGAAAAAGTATTGAACGAAAGGCTTTGCAAAACGGCACTTGCGTATCAGCTCAGGGAAATGGCGAGCTGCTGGGCAATGGCTGTGACAAGACTGGTACTATCAGCGATTTTGAAGTCAGAGACACTCCCAACCCTCAGAACTCAGAAAGCCAGAAAGAATGGTATCAAAATAAGCCTCCTTTCATAGAACTATTGTCGCCGAAAAACGGTTCCACTTATTTTGAAGGAGAAACCATAAACTTTAGTGCAAAAGTTTTTGATCCAGAAGACGGTGAAATCAGCAACGAAAACATTGTCTGGAAAGATGGAGATATAAATTTGGGATATGGGAGAGAAATTGCAGCAAACAACCTCAACGTTGGAATTCACAACATAGTCTTGGAGGCTATAGATAGCAGCGGGGGGAAAACAACTAAAGAAATAAAAATTGAGGTAGTGAGCAACGAAAAAGAACATACTTTTGCGCAAGAAGGCAGTGAAGGAAGAAGCAATGGCAACACAGCAATCGATGAAGAAAACACAACTAATAAGGTAGACGGTGAACAAACAGAATTTTGTGTGGAAAAAGGAGTAGTGATCACAGAGTTTTTACCAAATCCGGAAGACAGCGATAGAGACAATGAATTTATTGAGATATACAACCGTTGCAAAGCAGAAATAAACCTTGAAGGCTGGCAGCTGGAAGATAAAATCGGCAAGACTAGAAAGTTTAAGATTCCAAAAGGTGTAAGAATAAAGCCAGGTGAATATAAAGCGTTTTACAGCAGCGAAACTGGAATAGTTTTGAACAACTCTGGAGATGGTGTTGTTCTAAAAAATGACAAAGGTAAAATCATAAGCGAAACCCCCGTTTGCAATCTGGCTCCAGAGGGTGTATCCTATGCCTTAGAAGAAGACGAAAAATGGACTTGGTCGTTGAAGCCAACGCCCGGCAAGAAGAATGTTTTCAACTTGCAAAGTGAAAACGCTCCTTGGAAAAAAGAGGAAAGAGATGCAGAGAATAAAAAAGCAAAAGATGACAGTGAAAGGGAAAGTAACAAAGCCAATAATAAAATTTCAGAACAAATTCAAAGCAAGAACGCCGAGAATAGCGACAACCAAATCGGCAAAAACCTATACGATTTCTCAGACAGAATAGTAATCTCAGAAGTTTATCCTAATCCAAAAGGAAGAGACAACCGAGACAATAATTGCGAATGGATAGAACTGTATAACGATTCTAACAGAGATGTAAATTTAAAAGGATGGCAGATTGATGATATTCTAGGGAAAGGAAGCAAACCCTATGTAATAGAGAGCGATAGAATAATTAGAGCGAAACAATATATAGTGTTCAGCGGCTGTGACACTGGGTTGATTTTGAACAATTCTGGCGATGAGGTCAACTTGCTTTGGCCTGACGGAACTGTTGTTGACAGTGTGGAATACAGCAAAGCCGCTCAAGGCTTGTCATTTAGCCTGTCAGATGAAGATTTGTGGATCTGGAGCTCCAAAGCTACTCCAGCAGGCAAGAATAAAATAGAAAGTGCGAGCATCAACGCTGATGCGGACACAAGCAGCAAACGCAAGGGTAGTAGCAGTTCTGCTTCAGAACAAAGCTTCCCCAGCAAGATCAATAGCGAAGATGAAAATATAGAGCGCAGAGAAGACAACGAATCAAGTTATGCTGAAATTACCAGAGTTAGTGTTGAGGAAGCGAAAAAATTGCCAAGATACACATTGGTGAAAACTAGCGGCATCGTTTCCACTCCGCCGGGAATATTCTCTCCAAACACTTTTTACCTCTGGGGAAGCGGAATTCAAGTCCACAGCTACAAGGCGAAAATTCCAAGCTTAAACATTGGAGACAAGGTTGAAATAGTTGGAAGGATTTCAGAGGTAGGAGGAGAAAAAAGAATACTGCTCAATAAAACCGAGGATGTGAAAGTTGTAAGTCATAATAATTTAGTGAAACCGAAAATTGTTTCTACTGGGAATGTGGGAAAACCCATAGAAGGCTATCTGGTGACAATTAGGGGCAGAATTACAAAGGTAGATGGAAATGTATTTTTTCTCAATGATGGAAGCGGAAACGTAAAAGTATACATAAAGCCCCAGACTGGAATTGTAAGACCAAAAATGAAGATCGGAAGCTATGCGGTTATTACTGGTCAGGTAAGTAGAACTTCGGCAGGATATAGAGTTCTGCCAAGGTTCCAACAGGATGTAGAAGTGAAGAAAGATACAGATTCCTTGATTCCCAAAGCTGACAGGAGAGAATGGGATAAGTTCTTTTTGTTTCTGTTGTTTAGTGTAGCAGGCACGCTGATTCTGATTGACTGGGGAAAAATGAAGCTTAGTCAAAAACAGTTATGAGTGAAAAATTATCAGTTTATTATCCGACCACTCTGCTTTGAAGTGGCTGGATAATGCAAATTATTTAAGCCGTTAACCAAAAAATATGCAGAACAAAATTGCTTATGCAGGCATAGTAATAGCGCTGCTCATCTCTTTGATCGGCATCTCTATGACAGCAAACGTCAATAAGGAGATTAAAAAGAGGCTGTCAGAGTTGAATCAAAAGTTCAGCTCTGAAACTCAAAGACTGGATTCAAGAATTCCTCCTTATGTGCCAACAGGAGAAGCTGTAGGCTATGTAATTGAATTCGAGAACGGAAGCAAGTTTTACATTTCAGGAGATACCGGCCTAAGTGCTGAAATGAAAGTAATCGGCGATTTCTACAAGCCCGATGTGGCAATTCTGGACATTGGCGATATGTATAATATGGGATATAAGGAAGCAGCCTATGCCGCTAAGTTGGTAAGTCCAGCTCGCTACATTATCCCGATGCACTATGGCACCTATCCTCTTTTGGATCAAAGTCCAAATAAGTTTTTGAACAAGCTGGAAGACTACGGCTTAAGGGATAAAGCTTTGGTTTTTAAACCCGGCGAGGAGAAAGAGGTTTTGGGAGTTAAAGCCACTTGGCTGGGACATGCAAGCTGGCAGTTTGTCTCTCCGGAAGGAAAAGTTATTTTAGTGGATCCGGCAATGACCTATAATGCTAAGTGGCCTCAGGGACTAAAAGACATAAGCAAGTTCAAGAAGGTTGATTTGATTCTGATAACTCATGGCCACTTTGATCATATGACCGTTGAAGATATGAGAAAATGGGAGAAAGCTTTTCATCCCACGGTGATAGTCGAGTATGAACTAGGAGTGTGGCTAGGACAGTATTTGGATAAGTCAAATATACTATCAATGTTGCAAGGAGCCACAGCAGACAGAGAAATTTTTGAAAGGAGTGGCATTCCAACAGAAAAAATCGGCGGAATAAAAGTTCATATGGTACCAGCTGTCCACGCCAGCTCTGCTACGCCGGTTGGAACTTCTCCTTTCTAGGCACAATGTTATATTCCTTAATGCCTTGATGTTTTTTCCAGATAAAGCAGAAGATTTTAATCGCTTATCCAAACTATGAAAAGGAAATATTCCTTGTACAGCATAGTGGTTTTGGTGGTGGGGCTGCTCATCCTAATTAGTGTTGCACTTAACTACTTTCTCGCGTCTAAGTATCGAAAAGACCTTGTGGAAAGCGCTATTCGGGAAAAAATTCATCTGGCTCGAGTCATTGACGAGACGATTTCTTCTCCGATATGGACTACGCGCTTGGCTAGCTACCCCGGAATATCAAAAAGTTTCATCAGGAAAATGAGCAGGTTTGAGGATGTAGTCTTTTGCAGAGTAGTAGATATGGATGGGAATATCATTTTGAGTAGCATTGAAGAAGAATATGGAAAGAAAGTCAAGGAAAAAACCCTGATAGAAAATGCTCTAAAAACAAATAAGCCGCAGGTTGAAGACGAAGTTTTTGGAGGAAGAAAAATTAAAGTGGTAGCTTATCCAAGCTCTGGAACCCAGACTATCTTTATCGGCTTTTCCACGGAGAGAGTTGAAAGGATAGCTGAAACAATGTTCTGGCAGGACTTTCTAATGTCTTTTGGTGTTTCAACTTTTGTTGGCTTGATTCTTCTGCTCTTCCTGCGAAGTATTTTGCTTCCGCTTGACAAAATAACCGAAGCCTGTCAAAGAGTGAGAGAAGGAAACCTCGAAACAAAAGTGCCGATAGAATCAAAAACGGAAATTGGAGAACTGGCCAGCGCTTTTAATAAGATGATAGAAGATTTAAAAAAGTCTCAAGCAGCTTTAGAAGAAGCAAAGACCGTTCTTGAGATAAAAGTTAGGGCTAGAACAAGAGAACTTGAAGAACTAGTCAAAAGAAGAGAGGAAATAATCAAAGAAAGAACAAAAGAGCTTAATGAGAAAGTGAAACAGCTGGAGAAATTCAATGAGTTTGCCGTGGGCAGAGAACTTAGAATGATTGAGCTTAAACAAGAGATTGATAGACTGAAACGCGAAAAAGGAATAAAAGACAACAAAGATAGAAAGAATGACTCGGACAAATCTGACAAGAAAGAAAAGAAGATGAACTGTTGGGATTTTTGGAATTGCAAGAAGGAGATAAGAGATAATTGCCCAGCATACTTAACTGACTCTGGAAGATCATGTTGGATTGTTTCTGCAGGAAGATGCCCTCGCCTATTAGAAAGAGGTTTTGAAGATTGCACAAAGTGTCCTTGGTACAAAAGGCTGAATAAAGATGAGAAGAAAGAAGAAGCAACTCCTCACTCTCGCGCTACTTACACTTTATAGTGGTTATAGTGAACAATTAAAAACTGAAAAAACAAAACTTGAGACTAAAACATCTACACTCGCCGCTACTTGCTCCATTGCTAATGCTGCAGTCGACAGTAGCGGCTGAACCTCCCGCCCAGATGCCGCTTACCGTTAGTAATTATCGTAGGTTACAGAATAAACACTTGTCTCGTAATTTGCTAATATCAATCCTGTATGCATCCAGATGCTTCTGTAAAAAAAGAGGATTCCAACAAGGAAATCAGCCCCAAACTGCCAGATAGAGTAGACAAAACAGCAAAACTTTTGCTTGAGCGTGATTTGGAACTCTCTAAAGTCAAAAGTGAGCTAGCCAGAAAGATAAAGAAGCTGGAAGAAGATGAAGAAAAGTTGAGAGAGATGAACGATATCTTAGAAATAAGACTGAGGGCAAGAACAAGACAGCTGAGAGAAATCATCTCTATCCTTAACAAACAAGCAAAAGAGAAAACAAAAAAACTTGAAGACTCAAATAAAGCGCTTCTCAACATATTGGAAGACTTTAAGATATTGAGAGACAGAGCAGAAGAGGAAAAAGAAAAAACACTTGCCATTGTGAGCAGCTTTCCCGATGGTCTTCTGGTATTTGATAACAAAAACAAATTGTTGGTTATGAACAAGAGAGCTGAAGAATTTCTGGGACTGAAAGGTAAAAAAGTTATCGGCAAGTCAATAGAAGAGCTGTCCAACATTGCGGCTTTTAGTCTTCTTATAAACGCTATAGGAAAAAGTATTAATGAGGTTTTTAGGAAGGAACTTAAAATCAATGAAAATTTAATTCTGGAAGTTTCAGTCGTTTCTATGCGCGGAAAGAAAAAAGAAATAGGCAAGTTTGTTGTCCTTCACGACATTACCAGAGAAAAAGCAATTGAAAAACTGAAAAGTGATTTCGTTTCCATAGCCGCCCATCAGTTGAGAACTCCTCTTTCCGCTATCAAATGGACGCTTACAACCCTGCTTGAGGGCGATTTTGGCGAATTGAATCCCGAACAAAGAGAATATCTGGAGAAAGCTAATCTGTCAAATGAGAGAATGATTAATCTCGTTGACGATCTTTTGAATTTGTCAAGAATCGAAGAGGGCAAATATGTCAGAAAAGATGAATTCTTTGAGCTTGATAAAGTTGTTGAGAAGACAATTGAATCACTTAAGACAGAAATAAAGAAGAAGAACCTGAAAGTCAGTTTCAAGAAATTAAGAAAAATTCCAAAGATTTTGGCAGACAAAGAGAAAATAGGTTTAGCTGTCCAAAATCTTATTGAAAATGCTGTAAACTACACCCTAGATAACGGTCAAATTAAAATTTCCCTGGATTTTAACGGAGAAGAAATAAAGTTTTCAGTGAGCGACTCCGGTATTGGAATCCCGCAGGATCAGCAGAAAAAAATTTTCAGCAGGTTTTTTCGCAGCGCCAAGGCAAAAAAGATAAGAACCGAAGGATCAGGTCTTGGTCTTTATATCACAAAGAACATTATTGAGTCTCACGGAGGAAAAATTTGGTTTGAGTCTAAGGAGAATGAAGGGACCACTTTTTACTTTACCATACCGGCAAAAACCGAATTTAAGGAGTTTTTAAGAAAGTTTTGACCTTGTCTCTGCGCATTAAATGCTTTCTTTCGTTATGGTTGACAACTTTCGGCATAATAATAGAATACGATTAAAGGAACTAATTGCAAGCAAAGAGATTGCTACTGTTTCAGTGCCATTTCTGCACAATCAAGTTTTTAGTATCAAGTGTAATTGTTCTTGCCCTTCTTTCCTTGTAGTTTTTAGTCTTTCAATGGCTATTCCAAGAGAATATTAGAAATTGTTGAGAGTTTGTTCTCATTTGTTCTATATCCCTGCTTAATTTTTAAACGGCTTTTTCATTACACATTATACGGTCGCTTCCCAATTCACAGAGTATGAAGATAAAACAGACTGCCAGCCGCAAAGTGCGTGTTAGTCATTTTAACTTCAAATACCTATAGTTTAAAACGAAATTGCTGTGGAACTTAATAAGGTAGCACTTAAATAAACTCGTGTAACTTCTTGAATTGTATATTCCTGCAAGTACTATTAGTTTAAAGAAATGTGAATTGGTCACAGCTTGGCAGTTGCCATAAACAAATAGTTTCTAATCAGAACTTATGAAAAGAATCCTATTGATCGAAGACGAAAAAATTATGACAGATCTTCTTACCAAGAAACTGGAGAAAGAAAATTACGAAGTAATAGTGGCAAGAAATGGAAAAGAGGGACTGGAACTGGTAAGAAAGGAAAAACCGGATTTAGTTCTGCTGGATGTCATTATGCCTGAAATGGGAGGATTCGAAGTAATGGAGGAAATGAACAAGGATCCTGAACTGAACTTGAAGAAAGTGCCGATTATCATTATTTCTAATTCGGGCCAGCCAGTAGAGATTGAGAGAGCGCTGAAGTTGGGAGTAAGGGACTATCTCGTAAAAACCCACTTCGACCCGCAGGAAGTAATCGACAAGATTAAAAAGCAAATAGGCTGAACAAAATCGGCTTTCCTTTAGAAAATTTACTTCTAAGTGTCTCATTTTTGAAGAATAAGCTCAGATGAGAAGCTGTTTTTAGACAGCGATGAACTTTAATTTTTCACAAAAGATTGCATATAACGCTGTGTTTTCTGCAGGGGCTCGCGTTGTTGAAGTAGCCCTTGCTTTAGTAATTACAGGGTCCATAACTAGATATCTGGGCAGAAGCGGCTTTGGTGATTACGTGACTGTGCTTGCTTTTGTCTATATTTTTTCAGTTATTGCTGACTTGGGTCTTTACTCTATTGTAGTTAGGGAAATATCCCGAAAAGGCGCCGACGAAGAAAAAATTGTGAATAATGCCTTCACGCTTAGAGTCGTGGCAGGCTTTTTTATTTTGGGTTCTGCTTATTTTGTCTCGCTCCTGTTTCCTTATTCCCAAAGCGTGAAGCAGGGCATTGCCGTAGCTGCTTTTGGATTCTGGATTCTTTCAAACATACAGCTTCTTATGGGAGTGTTTCAGAAGCATCTAGCTATGGACAAAGTTGCTATTGCTGAAATAACAGGGAGAATTGCCCAATTGCTTTTCATCTGGTTTTTTATATCAAAAAATCTCGGTTTTTTGTACATTGTGCTTGCAATACTCTTGGGTGCGCTTGTGAACCTGATTTTGATCCTGCACTTTGTTTCCGCCTACGTGAAAATAAAGCCGGCATTTGATTTTGGATTTTGGAAAAAACTGCTAGCTCAAGCTATGCCGCTGGCAGTTTCTGCAATCCTAGTCTTGATATACTTCAGGCTTGATACAATCTTCCTGTCAATTATGAAGACAAGTGATGCAGTAGGAATCTATGGCATATCGTACAAAATTTTGGAAAATCTTATCTTTTTCCCGGCAATGATAGTTGGACTTACTATGCCAATTATGAGCAGGTTTATTTTTACCGACAGATTAAAGTTCCAGTCAGTTGTACAAAGAACACTTGACTTTCTAATTATCGCCGCTCTTCCCGCTATCATAGGAACTATTATGATCTCTGACAAAATTATAAGGGTGATTGCAGGAGACGGATTTCACGATTCCCCAGCTGTTCTAGATATTCTGATGATTGCACTTGGCTTCATATTTTTAGGAGCTCTCTTCTCCAACATTATCATTGCCGCCAATAGACAAAAACGATTGGCACAAATATATCTTATTGGAATGATATTTAACGTGATAACCAACATCGTTTTTATACCGCACTACTCTTATTTTGGAGCGGCGGCAACAACTGTGGGCACAGAATTTTTAGTAACCGTTCTGATGATCTTGGTTGTTCATAGATCACTCAACTATATCCCCTCTTTTAGAATCTTTTACAAGGCACTTCTTGCATCTTTGTTTATGGCTCTTGTGCTTTATTATTTCAACTACCTGAATATCATCTACCTTCTCTTTATTGGCATTGCAGTTTATCTTCCAACAATCTACTTCATTGGTGGGATTTCAAAAGAGGAAATTAAGAAGCTGATTAGCAAAAACTGAGAGAAAAAAATGTTTCTAAATGTAAGAAAAACCAAGTCTGAGTATCTTGAATATATAGGTATTTTCTCCTTGGCGGTTTTATCAGGTGTAATGATTTCCTTTTACAACCTGTCAGTTTTGTTTTTGCTGGCATTGGTTTTATTTGTGACAGCTTCTTTCAGGTACTTCAACCATATTCTACTTCTGCTAATCCTATACATTCCCTTTCAAGTTGCTCTCAATATTTCTGCCGGAGTTGATCTTGCTTCAGGCAGAGTTTTCATACTTTATCTTTTTGCAGTCTGGGCTGTTAAGTCGTTGGCTGAAAAGAGGTTCGTTATAAGGCTGAATCTGCAAACTTTGTTGATTTTTTTGTTTTTATCTGCGGCAACTTTCTCCATATTGCAGGCTTGGGACACAGAAAGAGCGCTTAGGAAGATATTGGTTTTTCTTTCAATATTTCCTCTTTATTTCATAGTCACTTCACTGGAAGCTAAAAAAAAGCGTGTTTTGCAAATATTGGACACACTAGTTATTAGCGGGTTTGTCTTGTCCTTAGTCGGCATTGCTCAATTTCTGCTTCAATTTTTCGTTGGCATTGATCCACTTGTGAGATTCTGGAGCGTATACATCTCTCCCCTCTTTTATGGTAAGACTTTCGGAGCTGAAGTTGTTTCTCACCCAAGCTGGCTTGTGAATATAAACGGTGCAACTATAATGCGCGCTTTTTCTCTTTTCCCGGATCCTCATATGTTTTCTTTTTACTTGGGAATTTTAATCCCAATCGTCTTGGCAGCTGCTCTTGTTGACAAAAACAGTAACAGCCCTGGGGAAGAAGACAATTTTATAATTTTAAACAAGAAAGCTCTGTGTCTCATTCTTCTTTCAATGTTCCTTGCTGAACTTTTTACTTTTTCTCGTGGTGGATATATAGGAATGATCAGTGGTGTTGGTGTGACTGTAATTCTGCTTTGGCGATATATAGATTTTAATAAAAAAATAATTTTGGGATTGGCAGCCACAAGCGCGATTTTATTCATACTATTTGGCGGTCAATCTGTTGTGAACAGATTTTTGTCCTCTTTTGATTTTAGCGAAGGATCAAATGCGGAGCGGATAAAAAATTGGAGAGAGGGATGGGAAGTGTTTTCTGATAACCTAGTCACAGGAGTCGGCATTGGAAATTACTCAATTTATTTGTACCCGACAGCTCACTATCGAACTCCAATCTATGCCCACAACTTATATTTGGATATTGGAGCAGAAATGGGAGTTTTTGCCTTAGCAGCGTGGCTGGCTTTGGTTGCAACCACTGTTTGGCAGTTATATGAAGCAGGAAGAAAAAATGATAAGATAGAGATGAAAGCACTGACAATTGGGCTAATTGGATCCCTAGTATGGTTCTCTGCACATTCATTTTTTGACACTCCGATTTATTCTCCGACGATTTTGGCAATGTTTGTGATTGTTATCTCCTTATCCGTTTTATCTATAAAATTTAGTTACTGATCTTCAAAGTGTAAGGATAGAAAAGTGACACAATATGTTGCACTTTTGCACTTCTTATAAAATTATTTAGGTATGATAGGGACGTTATGCTATTTTGTATTCCTTCTGTCATCCTGAGGGCGAAGCCCGAAGGATCCCGCCTCACTGTCATTCTGAGCGAAGCGAAGAATCCCGTAGAAGAAGGAATGACTGTAGCAATGTGTCTTGTCCAATTTCCAGACGGGATCCTTCGCCTTCGGCTCAGGATGACAGTGTTTTCCCTATGCCATCGTGTCATCCTGAACGCAGTGAAGGATCCCGCAGGAATGGAGGTATCTATAGCATATGTCTTACCTTTCTTCACACGGGATCCTTCGCTGGCGCTCAGGATGACAGTGTTTTCTCTCTATCATCTTGTCATTCTGAGCGAAGCGAAGAATCCCGAAGGAAGAGTGATACCTATAGCAAGTATATCCTTACTTCTCCAGCCGAGATCATTTGCTAGCGCTCAGGATGATACTGTTGTATTTCGCAATTAAAGGATATCCAGTATAAAAATATGCTTTTCCCATTATTTATAACAATTTTCTCTATAGCCACTTTGTATAATTTCCGGGCGGGAATCTATTTTGTTATTTTTTCAATGCCTCTTTATCTTTGGCGTTTTTCGTTTTTGACAGTTCCTTCAACTGCTCTGGAGGCTATGATTTATATTTTGTTTTTGCTATGGCTTAGAAACAATATAAAAACAATCGCATCCTTCAAATTAGAAAAAAAGCGACCCCTTTTGCTTTTAGGAGTAGCTTTGTTATTTGCAGGAGTTGTAGTTTCAACCGCTAATTCTGAAGATATAAGAACAAGTCTTGGAATTTTAAAAGGCTGGTTTTTTGATCCACTTTTGTTTTTTATTGTTTTTATTAGTTCTATCGAAAAAAGAGAACATATTGCTTCGTCTCTAACAAGCTGGCTTCTTTCCGGAGCTTTTGTTTCTCTAGTTGGTATTTTTTATCTATTGAGCGGTAAGCTTACTTATGATGGTCGCCTGAGAGCGTTCTTTCTGTCCCCCAACTATTTGGCAATGTATGTAGCACCTGCCTTTTTGATTGCATTTTGGTTTCTACTAGAAGGAAAAAATTGGAAATTGCTCCAAAAATCCAAAATTGAAAATTGGAAAAGCGTGCAATTTTTAAGCAGAATCGCTATCCTGATTATTATCTTCATTTGTCTGTATTTCACTCATTCTTATGGAGCATTTTTGGGAATCACCGCTGGCGTTTTGTATATCTTTGCAAGTAGTTACTGGAGTGATAAAACCTTTCAAAGACGCCATCTCAAACTTGCCGAAAAGTTTCACCTGACTAGGAAAAACTGCTTGCTGGCGGCAATAGTGTTAATAGTTTTTGTCAGCTTCATTTTTACAACGGCAGCTAAATTTAATCAAATAATAGATTCCACTGGCAGGTCTTCCTTTCATTCTCGTCTGATGATCTGGAGAGCTTCGGTGGAAATTTTGAAAGATCACCCCTTTTTTGGCATTGGACCGGGAACTTTTCAAGATGTCTATCTATCCTATGCTGATAGATTCGATGAACCTTATCTTGAGTGGGCAGTTCCTCAACCCCACAACACGTTTTTGGCTTTTTATCTGCAAACAGGACTAATTGGATTCATAGGATTTGTCCTGATTTTGATCTGGTTTTTTACTGGCAGAAACAGGACATCCTATCCTCATCTCTATAAACTTGCTTGCGCCCTGATGGTGTATACACTGGTTCACGGCCTTATTGATACAACATACTGGAAAAACGATCTGTCGTTGATGTTTTGGCTTACAGTTGGACTGGCAGCTGTTGTGAAAGATAGTGGATAGAAATTAGTTTTTGCCTGTTCACTAACTTCCTTTTTGAATGTCTCTGCAGTCAGTTGTCGATTCCAGATCTTTGGAGTCTTACGAGGACAAGCATTCTTCCTTGACTAATATTACTTTATACATTAACATAATTTGTGCCTTAGGCATTGTTTTTGGGCTGTAAATCACAAAAAAGCCGTTTTCTTCACTCGACTTGAGAAAGTTAGGGGACACAGTTCAGTGCGTAATTTCCTTGTTTCACTGTAATTTTTAGGCAAGCATGACTGTGACACATTTGGAAATGTCTTCATTATTAAGCTAGTCAGTGGTATCTCTCACGCAAATAATACGTAAGTTGCAAATTATGACAATTACCTTAGAAGAATTTAATCATAGCCGTCTGAGAACTGACCTGCCGGACATCAGACCGGGACACGTTGTTAAGGTCTACCAAAGGATAATGGAAACCAAAGACAATGGAAAAAAGACAGAAGCCAAAGAGAGAATCCAAGTCTTTGAAGGACTCGTAATTAGCAGAAAAGGAGGAAGTGGAATAAATGCAACTATTACAGTTCGCAAGATCTCTGACGGAATAGGAGTAGAAAGAATATTCCCCCTGCACTCTCCGAGCATAGCAAAAATAGAGTTATCCAAGATAACAAAAGCTAGACGCGCAAAGCTTTACTATATGAGAAATCGCATTGGCAGAGCAACTCAGCCAAAAGGAGAGATAATTAGAGATGAAGGCAGCAACTCTTAAATAACTTTCAGTGCTTTAAAGCCAAACCATCAGGGTTAAATTGGGGTAGTGAGCGATCATTGTGTTCTATTAGCATATATAAGCACATTTTTCTTCAATGTTGTATATATGTATATGTCAGAGAGCAGGTTCTACAGAATCTGCAGTTCTTTGTACATAAAGTTAGTCAAGATTTTCACTCTCACTCGCCGAGATGGCGGAATTGGTATACGCAACAGGTTGAGGGCCTGTGCTCATTTTTGAGCGTGAGGGTTCAAGTCCCTCTCTCGGCACATAGCCTTGAACATTGGATTTCGAACCTGAATGTTGAGCTTTTAGCTCCCTCAATCACAGTTATAGCACACGGTTCAAGTAGAGCAAGAAATTAAATGTTTCAAGCCTTTAGAATCAGATGGGCGCTTAGCTCAGTTGGCTAGAGCGTCTCGTTTACACCGAGGAGGTCGGGAGTTCGAATCTCTCAGCGCCCACTTGGAGTTTTGGATACGATTTGTTTTGTTAAGTAAAATTGAATTTCTTTTTAGACAGAACATTCACCCACTTGTCTGACGGCAAGGGGGATTTTTGCAAAACTTATCAAATTTCACTAGGAATCCAAAACGTCATCCCGAGAGCGGAGCTCGAAGGATCCCAAGGCTGTGCTACACCTGTCATCCTGAGCCGAAGGCGAAGGATCCCGAGCTTATAGGGATAACTTTCTCAATAGTGTCATTCTGAGCGAAGCGAAGAATCCCGGAGAAAAGAGTGATAGCTGCCGCAGCACGGCTTACCTTGCTCCAAACGGGATCCTTCGCTAGCGCTCAGGATGACAGTATTTTCTCTGTGTCATTGTGTCATTCTGAGCGAAGCGAAGAATCCCGCAGGAAAGAGTAATATCTATGGCAGTATGTCTTATCTATCTTTTACAGACGGGCTTCGCTCCTTTCAATCGCTCAGGATGACACAGAGTTGTCATCCTGAGGGCTAAGCCCGAAGGATCCCGAGCTTATGGGGATGACTTTCTCAATAGTGTCATTCTGAGCGAAGCGAAGAATCCCGCAGAAAAGAGTGATAGCTGCCGCAGCACGGCTTACCTTGCTCCAAACGGGATCCTTCGCTAGCGCTCAGGATGACAACATCCTTTCTCCACACGGGACCCTTCGCCTTCGGCTCAGGGTGTGACAATCCTTCCTTCTTATCTTTACAATAGTGAAGCCGAAATCTAGATTCAATTTTGAAACTGAACCAATAAAAAGCAATAGAACAAGCCAGTATCCTTTAATAAGCATCTAATCAGAACAGTTAAGTATGAATAAAAAACAGCGAATTTTTAGTGCCATTCAACCTTCAGGTGAGCTCCACATCGGAAATTATGTTGGAGCCTTAAAAAATTTTATAGAGCTTCAAGAGAAGTATGACTGCTTTTTTTTCATTGCTGATTATCATTCTCTCACAGAGAATTATAATCCAAAAGAAAAACCAAAGCAGATTATGGACCTCGCTTTGGATTTTCTAGCAATTGGACTAGATCCAGAAAAGTGCACTATTGCTGTGCAGTCGCAAATTCCAGAGCACACCGAACTCACATGGATTTTTAACACTGTAACTGCGGTTTCAGAATTGAAAAGGATGACACAATTTAAGGATAAATCAAGACAGCAAAAAGAAAATATAAATATGGGACTTTTTGACTATCCAGTGCTGCAGGCTGCGGACATTCTTATATACAAAGCGGATTTAGTGCCTGTGGGACAGGATCAACTCCAACATATTGAGCTTACAAGAAGAATAGCCCGTTCTTTTAACAACAGATTTGGCAGCACCTTCCCAGAACCAAAAGCGCTGCTCACCAAAACACCGAAACTTATGTCTCTTATCAATCCGCTAAAAAAGATGAGCAAATCGGGAGGACGGAAGTCTTACATTGGAATTAATGATTCACCGCAGGTGATTAGGGACAAAATTAGAAAGGCTGTCTCGGCAACAGACATCAAAAGTCTTCCTTATTTTGATCGGATTGCCGCAAACACTGGAGAAAATGGATATGCAAGGAATATGGCTGATGAAAAGATACCATCTGAAGAGTTGAAAATGATTTACGGGGTATTAAATTTGAAGCTTCTTCTTGAAAACTTTGGAACTCAACAGCACAAAGAATACTTTGGTGAAAGATTCAAAAAGAAAGACGTGAAATTTTCTGAGCTGAAAGAAGTTCTTGCTGAGGATATTGCTGATTACTTTGCACCTTTTCGGGAAAAGCGGAAAAAACTAGAAGCTAATCCTGGCTATGTGAAGAAGGTTCTGACGAGAGGAGCCCAAATGGCAAGAATAATTGCGCAAGAAACTATGAAGGAAGTAAAAACAAAGGTTGGGCTTGTTATTGATAAATAAACTTTTTTAAGTACTTTCCTGTCCAGCTTTCTGCGCACTTTGCAACTTGCTGCGGTGTTCCTTCTGCAACAACATACCCGCCTCTTTCGCCCCCTTCAGGACCAAGATCAATAATCCAGTCAGCATGTTTGATTACTTCCATATTATGTTCTATAACCAGAACAGTGTTTCCTCTATCAACAAGTCTGTCCAGAACCTGAAGTAATTTTTTGATGTCATCAAAATGAAGACCTACGGTAGGCTCATCCAGTATATATAATGTTTTACCTTCCTTAACAGGACGCGCGAGTTCAGAAGCAAGTTTTATTCTTTGTGCTTCTCCTCCTGAGAGGGTAGTAGCACTTTGTCCAAGCTTCATATAGCCAAGACCTATTTTTTCTAATATGGATAACTTTTTGTAAATGGCAGGGGTTTCTTTGAAGAATTTAAGAGCCTGGCTGACAGTCATATCTAAAATTTCTGCGATATTCATTCCTTTATACTCGATTTCTAAAGTTTTGCTGTTGTATCTTTTTCCGCTGCATTCTTCGCATTTAACATAAACATCTGGCAGAAAGTGCATCTCTACTTTAGTAGCTCCATCTCCTTTGCAGCTTTCGCATCTTCCTCCTTTTACATTGAAGCTAAAATGGCCTGCTTTGTATCCTCTTCTTTTAGCTTCCTGGGTGTTAACAAATAAATCTCTGATATGTGTGAATATTCCTGTATATGTGGCAGGATTGCTACGAGGCGTTTTTCCAATAGGAGACTGGTCTATGCTTATCACTTTGCTGATTTTGTCATCTCCTGTTATTTGTTTGTATTTACCTGGCTCAGTCTTTGCTCTGTGCAGTTTCTTGGCAAGGGCTTTAGACAGGATGTCGCTTATGAGCGTGGATTTTCCAGCTCCTGAAACTCCTGTGATGCAAACAAGCTTTCCAAGAGGGATTTTAACATCAATATTTTTTAAATTGTGTTCACTGGCTCCTTTTATAACTATACTGAAGCCATTTCCTTTTCTAGGCTTTTTGACAAGATTTATTTTCTTTTTTCCCGAAAGGTAGTGTCCTGTAATACAGTTTAACTTTGTAATTTGTTTAGGTGTTCCTTTTGCTACAATCTTTCCTCCATTCTCTCCAGCTCCAGGACCCATATCCACTACATAGTCAGCATTGCGTATAAAAAATTCATCATGTTCGACAATTAGAACTGAATTGCCTAAGTCTCTTAGGCGTTTTATTGATGAAAGCAGCTTGCTGTTATCTCTACAGTGAAGTCCAACCGTCGGCTCGTCCAGAATGTAAAGAATACCCTGCAGATTGGAGCTTAGTTGCGAAACAAGCTTGATTCTTCGCGCTTCGCCGGATGAAATGGTATCCGACGATCTCAAAAGAGAAAGATAGTCCAAGCCGATATCAATCAAAAGATTGAGTCTCTTTATGATTTCTTCAATTAGCGGCTTTGAGTGCTTGCTTGAAGCCCGAAGGATGCTTTGGAAAAATTCAACTTCCTGAGAGATTGTCATTTTCGCCACCTCACTTATAGACTTTCCGTTGATTTTTACAGCAAGTGCATTTTTGTTTAATCTGTCGCCACCACACGCGGGACAAAGTTTTTTCGTCATATACTTTTCAAGCTCGCTTCTGACGTAATCGGAATTTGTTTGATAGTATTTCTGTTCAAGAATTTCTACCACTCCCGGAAAATAATTTTCTTCTTGGGCAGAAGATAGAGCACTTTTTTTGCCGCTCCTGCCCGCTTGACCATAGTAGACAAAATTCAAATCTTCTTTGCTTAATTTCTCTATAGGGATGTCAATGGGAATATTGTATTTCTCCTTTATATGCTTCATCATATCTTGGTATTCGTTCCACTTGCTGGACAAATTTGCCCATGGTCTTATTGCGCCCTCTGCCAAGGTTAAAGATTTGTTTGGAATTATAAGATCAGGATCAATTTCCAGTTTAATTCCAAGTCCAGTGCACTCGCCACAAGCTCCGTAGGGATTGTTAAACGAGAATAATCTCGGTTCAATAGCGGGAAAACTGGCTTTACACTTCTTGCAGTAAAGACGGGTGGAAAAAAATGATTCTTTTTTCTTTTGATTTTTCAGGGAAAAATAGATGATGCTTACAAATCCGCCAGAGATATCAATAGCAGTTTCCACGGAATCCAGAATATTTGCGTAGTCAATTCTATTTTTCTGTCCGACAAGTTCGTCAATGACAATATCAATATGTCCCGGGGTGTTTTTCTTTAGATTAGTTTTAACTACTTCCTTTACCTGTCTTATTTCGCCGTCAATTCTTATTCTTTGATATCCAGCTTTTTCATACTTTCTTATTATTGAATGATATTCCTCTTTTTCTCTGTAAGATTTTGGCGCCATAATCATAACTCTGGCGTCTTTTGCTAACTCCATTATCCTATCTACGATTTGCCCCTTGCTGTGTTTTACTAATTCTCCCTGACAATTGGCACAATATGCCTTTCCGCTGGTTGCGAACAATATTCTCAGATAGTCATAAATATCGCTCATCGTCCCAACTATTGAACGGGGATTCTTGACAGAGCTTTTTTCATCAACGGCAACAGTTGGAGATAGTCCTTCTATATAATCCACATCTGGTTTGTTCAAAAGATTCAGAAACTGCTTTGGATAATTGGAAATATTTTCCAAATATCTTCTTAAACTCTCTGCATATATAGTGTCGAAGACTAAGGATGACTTTCCAGAACCGGAAGGTCCTGTTATAACAACAAGTTTTCCTCTAGGGATGTCCACATTGATATTTTTCAAATTGTGCACTCTGGCGCCTCTTATTGATATTTTTTCCTTGTTCATATTTGAGTTGACAAACATAAACTTCTGTCATTGTACTATAATCTGGCAATAAATCAACTGTACGCGCCTTTGCTTTTGTTCGCTTTGAGTATGTTATATGCTATAGATGGAATGATCCTTCAACTGAAAACAGCATCGACATTACTACATTACTTCATTCTTTATACACTGCCGGTTATCCACAAAAGGTAACTTTGATTCTGCAACAGTACATTTTCTGATCTTCCAAAACTTGTCTGGTAAAATGGATTAGGAATAACTTTCTGCAGCTGATATCTCCTTTTTTGGTTTTTCACAGCCCAAATGCTTTCTGGCGATTTGTTAAACCATTCAATTTTCTCATCAACCTCCTGCGGTGATTTGAAATTAATTCTGTCCTAGGATTTTCTAGAAAACACGAAGTTATTTCCTTCAGTAGAGGCGGCTTAGTGAAATGGTTTTCTATTCTAGGAACAGAATAAATCAGGATTGTTTTTCTAAGAGACTTTGAATTACAGACTTTGAATTACAAAATACCTCAAATCTGGCAATACCTGTCATCCTAAGGATGAAGCCCGAAGGATCCCAAACTCATATGGATAGCTTTCTTATCTTAGAATGTTTACGCCTTTCTATGAATGTTTACGCTTTTCTATCAACGGGATCCTTCGCTAGCACTCAGGATGACACTTCCCCGTCATTCTGAGCGAAGCGAAGAATCCCGGAGAAAAGATGACATCTATGGCAGTATGTTTTACCTACCTTACAGACGGGATCCTTCGCTCTCCTCAGGATGACACAGAGTTGTCATCCTGAGGGCGAAGCCCGAAGGATCCCGTGATAAAAAAGAACAACTGTTAAACAGCACTGCGTTTTGTCAGCTTCCTACAGGATTCTTCGCCGAAGGCGGAGGATGACGACATCTTTTCTCCATACGGGATCCTTCGCTCTCTCTGGTCGCCCAGGATGACAGTGTTTTCTCCGTGTCCTCGTGTCATCCTGAACGCAGTGAAGGATCCCGCAGGAATGGCAATATGTCTATGGC
>CAYWAL010000011.1:0-21789 GCA_964456605.1 uncultured Candidatus Saccharibacteria bacterium
TTATTTAAGCTAATAATTAAACATTTTTGGTTCGGATAATCGAACTTTACCCATTTTAATTACAACAGTGAACAAAAAAACAATTATCGCTTTTTCTGTGCTTATTATTGGTTTGTCTGCAATAACGCTATACTTCAGCGGGATGGTTAATTATGCCAACAATAATAACCAGAACAATACAGAAACAAGAAAAAATAGTATTCCCGCGAAAATTAGAAAAGAGATAGAACAAAAAAGCAAAAGATTTGTTAAAACCTATAAGGACGGCAACGCAGACAGTATAAGATCGACACTGGAGACCAAAAAGCTCATCTCTGAAGATATGAGAACAAATCTTGTAAGAAAGTTGGACGAGTTGAAAGATTCCAATTTGAAGGACTCCGTTGAAGAAAAACAACCATACTCACTGACTGTAGAGCCTGTTAAAGTCTCTATTCTGGATTTTAAAGAAAGAACAGTAAAAGTTGATGTCTTTGTGAAAATCACCAAGACTTACGGCTATCTTGATGAGAATTGGATTACGGTAGTCTGGCGCAATCCGGACGGCACAATTGGAGATCCTCCGAAAGAAATATTTACTCAGGACATAATTTTAGAGTTCGTGAAATTCTACGATTGGAGAGTTGACAAAGTGCAATTTGTAAAAGACAGTAAGGAAGTTATTTATAAGCATAATATAGAATGAAAGATAGAACTATACCTAAAGCCATAAAAACAATTACTCTTTTCTTGATTACTTTTCTGGCAACAGCCTTCGCAGCCAATTTAGCAAACGTGCGCCACTGGGTTCTCGACTATCTTGATAATAAAAATAAGCCAAGCTGCAGTGATAATGTTAAGAATCAGAACGAAGAAGGAGTAGACTGTGGCGGAGTTTGTCCACCGTGCAAAAACGATCTTAAGAATGACATAATATGGGGAAGCGTAGATATCATTGAAATTGGCAGAAACCAATATTCTCTACTTGCTTATGTTAACAATCCAAACACAGAAGTAGGAGCAGATTCATTCAAATACTCCTTTAGCCTATATGGGAAGGACAAAAAAATGTTTCGCAAGATAGAAGGATACGGTTTCATTTATCCTTCGGAAGAAAAGTATATCATTGAAAATGTATCAAATGTTGACAAAAAAATAGATAAAGTAAAATTTGAAATGTATGACTTTAACTTGAAAAGGTTTGGCTACATATATGGCTCTTCAAAGCCAAGCGTCTCTTTTTCAGATTCTAGGCTGGAATTCAAAAAGGAGAGAGGCAATGTCAACGCTGAATTCTCAGGCATTGTCTCAAACAACAGCAACAACGACTTTGATAGGGTCGATATTGTGATTACAGCGCGCGATGAAAGTGGAAAAATCTTACTAGCCCAATCTGTAGACATAGGTCCTCTTATGCATAATGACACAAGATTCCTTAAAATCGTTTGGCACCATATCTATGATTTGTCAGATAAAGTTACAACTACCACTGTTGAATCATATGCTCACCTTAGTGAAAAATGAAATTAAAAAACATACAGTAGAATATACAAAGTTTATCATCCCAACTCTCTTTTTCTTCGCACTTTTGCAGTCTCTCGCTGGCAGTTCTGATTTCTCATATTCATCAATGTTGATTTTGTTCACCGTCTCAGCCCTTAGCGCTTTTTGGGTCACAAGATACAGATTCTTTCCGATTACGCTTGTCATTCTCTTCTCTGCCGGCAGTGTCTTGTTCCTCATAACTCTAGGCAAAAACAGTTTTCAGCATATATACCTTATAATCTCTTCCTTGCTTTTTATGCTTTCCCTTATAGGATTGAACAGATTTTTTGCTCAACAAGAAAACTGGAACAGCAAAGAGAAAAAGAAGCTAAAAATGCTTGAGAGCGGATTCACCATAAATCAAACGATCGCCCTACTCTCTATTTTTCTACTGTCAAGCGGCATTTATGGAATATATATCGATCTCGATCTTTCAACATGGACAGTTATGTCCGCAGTTTTTGCAAGCATCTTCTTCACGACTATATACTTGACAAGAATTAATTTCCTAAAAAGCAAAGCACTGGAACTTCATCTTGACTCATCAAAAAACAGAACCTTTGCTTTTTATTCTTTTCTAGTAGGCTTTCTTTTGGCAGAGGTAATTTGGGCAATAAGTTTCTTGCCTGCTAACCACTTGACTGTCGGGATCATCGTACTGCTTTTATATTATTTTTTCTGGAACATTCTTAAAAGTTATCTGAGAAATGAACTTACAAAAAAAATTATCACTCTGAATCTGATATTTCTCGCAGTCGCAGCAAGCATTGTTCTTGCTACGACCAAATGGGATATTGCCTAACACACTGTCAGGCATAGTAGGAATGTTAATTCCACTACCCACCGCCAAGAGACTACTCCGCCACGCCGCAAGCTTTTCCCAGCAACAGGGATGTGCAAAATCTTGTCTTCATAACTGCGCCACAGACATAAAATTGTAAAGACAAAACTTTGTCTTTAGAGTAATAGTTACAAAACAACACCCGAATAACTTGAATAGCCTGAAGTCTGAAATGATAAAAGTAGTGAGTGCTTCGTAATTGAAATTAGTTATCATATTCCTATGAGAGACATAACTCTTAAATCGCTAAGAGAGCGACAAAAGGCTACTCTTAAATCCACTGGAGGCTTTTTCAAAAAACCAAAAGATAAAATTGACAACCTGGAAGAAAAACCGTACCAACCAACAAGAATTAGAAAAGCTGCAAATTTTGTTTTTTCTTTTCTTTTTGTTTTAATTGTGGGAGGAACTGGTGGAATTTTGATTGACCGCTTTGCTCTTCCTTATTTGCTGGTAAAATATCCTGAACTTAATAGATACGAATTTTTAAAAAGAGTTAGTGAACACACAACTGTAATTGAAACAACCAAGGAAATAAAAATATCTGAAGATAATGCAACTGCGGAAACAATAAAGAAGGCTTCTCATTCTATTGTTCAAATATTGGAAGTAGATGAATCAGGAAAGTTTATAGAGAAAGGTCCCGGTCTCATTTTGACCAGCAACGGATTCATAATTACATCTTTGGAAAATATAACTCCAAACGAGGTGCTCGAAAGTCAAGAGAGAAACCAAAAGGAAAAGAAAAACAAGGAGAGAAAAACAGCAAGCAGGAATAAAACTTTCAGAGTTAGAACACAAGATGGCAACAGCTACAATGTCAGATTTATCAGCAAAGATTTGCTAACAGGGCTTGCAATTATTAAGGTTGACAAAGACAACCTTCCTGTTCTGCCGTTCGCCGATTCTTCTTCCATTAATTTAGGGAAAAAAGTAATTTTCATAAGTGATTCGGTATTAGTGGACACAATATCAAAACTTATTGATGACTATACGCCAGTCCAAAAAGCACAGAGGTCCAAAGATGACAAAGCAAAGCCAGCGGGAAAGAAAAGAATAAAAACTAGGTTTGAAGTAGACGACTCTTTTATTGGAGCTCCTGCGATAAATACTAAAGGAGAAGTAATAGGTATTAGCGAAGGAGGAAATCTGGTTATTCCAATCACTGAAATAGAGGAGTTCATTGAAAAGTCGATACAATAGCTTTTCGAGAAAAAGCCGCACTTCTGATTATGCTTATGCTTACGCTACCCCATTCATAGGGATGACTCTCTCAGAATAGCTTAAGCTCTTCTGCACATAGAGTTCTTAGTCAGCCCTCAGGATGACACCCCACTGTCATCCTGAGGGCGAAGCCCGAAGGATCCCGAACTCATATGGATAGCTCTCTTAGAATAGTTTACGCTTTTTTACCAACGGGATCCTTCGCCTTCGGCTCAGGATGACAATATCTTCTCTCCAGACGGGATCCTTCGCTCCCTTTGGTCGCTCAGGATGACACTATAATATAATATGACATTACCTTTGGATTGTCTGAGTTAAGCAGTAAAAGTTTAGAAGAATTGTATTTCGCAGTTCAAGGTGATAGAATATCCTACCGTTGCTTGGTTAGTGTTTAAACCATAAGAGAACAATAAAAAGGGAACAATTTGTTAATTTTGCCTGGTTTTCAAACAACAATCTGAGAAAAAACCAGCAAAGGCTAGTATGCTAAAATAGTAAGAGGTTTTGAAAAGTAACCTAAGAGCAATATGACCAGGGCTTTGAAAATTTTGTTTGTCACAACTGATCTTTCTCCCTTCTGCAAAGCAGGAGGGCTTGGTGATGTTTCAAAATCTCTGCCTAAAGCGCTTTCAAAAATGGGACATGATGTAAGAATTATTATGCCCCTCCATGGCGTTATAGATGAAAAAAAGCATAACATAGAATTGGTAAAAGACAACCTAGTGGCAAAGATTGACGAAAACAATGAAATATCTTTCAGAATAAAGAAAGGATGGTTAGTCGAGAATTTGCCTGTTTACTTTATAGATAAATACAAATATTTCAGAAGCAGAAGCAGGCTTTATGTCTATAAGGACGAAAATCAGCGCTTTATGTTTTTTTGTTTTGCCGTGCTGGAAGCAGTAAGAAATATGGACAGTTGGGTGCCGGATATAATTCACTGCAACGATTGGCATACAGGACTTATTCCCTATTTGCTCAAGACAAGATTTGATAAAGAAAAAATTTTTGAAAAAACAAGAACTCTCTTCACAATTCATAATCTGACCTTTCAGTTTGGAAGAGACTGGTGGAAAATAGACAAAAGAGAACAAGATGACGGCATAAGCGAACTGCCTGACTTTAGCGACGAGCGCATGGTTGAAAGGATAAACTTCACAAAGCGTGCAATAATGAATGCGGATATGATCAACACAGTGAGCGAACAGTATGCCAAAGAAATAATACAGGAAAAATTTGGACAGGGACTGCATGACATACTGCTGGAGAAATACAAGGAAAAAAGATTCTATGGAATAATAAATGGAATTGATTACAGAGAATACAATCCTCAGACAGATCCAGGACTTGTGGCAAACTACAGCTACAATTCGCTAGACAAAAAAATTATAAACAAGAGACACTTGCAGGAAATTTTCAATCTTGAAGTTAACGACGAAATTCCTGTTATCGCAATGGTTACCAGAATCACAGAACAAAAAGGTTTCGACTTAATTGTTGAAATAGTGGATGCTCTAATAAGATTGGAGATGCAGCTTGTTTTGATAGGAAGCGCCGACAGTTATTATAGAAAAATATTTAGAAGACTCAGTAAAAAAAATCCAAAAAAAATTGCCACCCATCTCGAATTCAAAACCAAAGATATAACTCAAGTTTACGCCGGTTCCGATATGTTCTTGATGCCTTCAAGATTTGAGCCCTGTGGCTTGGGACAGATGATAAGTCTGCGTTATGGATCCGTTCCGATTGTCAGAGAAACAGGCGGCTTGTCGGACACAATTACCAATTATAATCCAAAAACAAGAAGAGGCAATGGTTTTACTTTCAAAACCTATGATCCAAAAGATTTGCTGGTTGCAATTGTCAGAGCACTAGAGAACTACAAATATAAAGATGTTTGGAAAGAATTGGTGAAAAAAGGAATGCAAGAATCATTTACTTGGGAAGTTCCCGCAAAAAAATATGTAATCCTTTATAGAAAGGCTATGAAGATTAAAGACAAAAAAAGACTGACCTACAAACCAATTGCCGACATTGCCAGAAAAATGAGAAATCTCTTCAAAAAGAAAGGTTTTAAGGTAATAAAACCAGTTAGAAGTTTTATAAATAAAAAAAAGAGATTTTACGCGCATAGTGTTTTGGCTGACGGCAAAAAAGTGTTTTTGAAAGCGAGAATCGTGGATGACAGCGGCTCCATTATCGGCCTTGAGAAAGAAATGGAAATTTTGAAGATAATGACAAGAAACAAAGAAATAGCAAAAAAGGTCAATTTTACAGAGTATTTAGATGGTTCTTTGGAAGAAGTTCCCGAGTGGTACACTCACAAATATATTGAAGGAGAACTTCTAGGAGATTTCTACGAGATGCCGAACGAGAACGAGAGATATACGTATATAAAGAGCATAGTTAAAAATCTGCTAAACCTGCAAAGCATATCAACTATTTTCATAGAAAAAGCCAAGGAAAACGGCGTAATGAAATACATAAAAATCAGAAGCTTTGGCGACTATAAGGACACGATTGATTTTTATAAAAGAGAGAAAGTTGGCGATGGCAAAATTGACTTTGATTCCGTGCACAATTTGCTTGAGAAAAATAAGGAACTTTTCAACAATAACCTGGTTGTTTCCCATGGTGATTTTACACTCGCCAATCATATCATAGGAAGAAACAAAAAAGTTTATTTGTCGGATTGGGAGTCTGTGAGAATAGACAATATAGCAGCTGATATAACACACTTGTGGGTTCAAACTTGGAGATATCCAAAATGGAGATCGCAGCTGCTTTTAGAATTTTTGAATAGCCTTTCTTCGCAAGAGAAAAAAAATTTCAGAGAAATATTTAGAGTTGTTGCTGCAGAACAAGCTATGGCAGAAATAAAGTGGAACTCCAAGTTATGCAAGAGGAAATATAAAAAGCAAGTTATAGATATTTCAATCAGAACTGTTAGAGCCGCATTGGAAGGGTTCGATGAATTGTTGAAGATGTAGTTTTGAACTGCAGATTTATGCTTAATGAAGTCCAGCTAGAACTTGTTCAAAGCTTGCACTTTGTTTGCACAAATATGTTTCACGCATAAGGTGCAAGAGAGATGACACCCAGTGACTGTGCACACTGGGTGTTAAGCTGTGTAGAGAAAAGATAAATCGTGGCTCTTCCCCGCTCTGCATCCTTCAAAATCGCTCGCTTTTTAGTTACCTTGAATATATGTGTCATTGTTAGACATAGGTTTGTATCTTAATGGTTAAATGTTGATGTCGACCTTTGTCTAACTTTAACACTATACTTAACTTATAGCATTACGAAATGCAACAGTGTCATCCTGAGCGACCAAAGAGAGCGAAGGATCCCGTTTGGAGAAAGGATTTGTCATCCTGAGCCAAAGGCGAAGGATCCCGTTTGGAGAAAAGATATTGTCATCCTGAGCGTTAGCGAAGGATCCCGTTGGTAGAAAAGCGTAAACTATTCTAAGAAAGCTATCCCTATGAGTTCGGGATCCTTCGGGCTTCGCCCTCAGGATGACAACTCTGTGTCATCCTGAGCGCTAGCGAAGGATCCCGTCTGGAGAAAGACAAGACATACTGCCATAGACATATTGCCATTCCTCCGGGATTCTTCGCTTCGCTCAGAATGACGAGAGGGTGTCATCCTGAGCGCTAGCGAAGGATCCCGTTTGGAAATTGGACAAGACACATTGCTGCAGCCATTCTTTCTGCGACGGGATCCTTCGGGCTTCGCCCTCAGGATGACAACTCTGTGTGCCTGTCTGCGTGCCTGTCTGCGTGGCGACGCACAGGCAGGCAACGCACAGGCAGGCAAGTACGATATTTCGTAGTTCAAAGCAATCACTTTTAGAACACAGGCATACCCATTTTGATTATGTTTTACGCTGTTGATGCTTGACTTATCTATATACAAAAGTTATCATAGTTGTAATCTCATAACTTCGAACCATAAAAACTTTAATTTTTAGAGAACATAAATGACCGAAGTAATAAATTTTATAAACCAAGATCAGGAGACTTTGACAATTTTCTTGATTGCTGTTTTGGTTTTGCTTCTGCTCTGGAATATTTATCTCCAATACAATTTATCAAAAATAAAAAAGAAAACTCGTATCTTTTTTGAAAGCAGTGAAGCAAAGGATTTGGAAGAGATAATATACAAACAAATCAAGAAAACCAATGAACTAGACAGCGAGATTAAAAAGTTGGTTGAAAACAACAAGAAAATAAGAGAAGATTTATCGAAATGCGTTCAAAAAGTAGGAGTTGTAAGGTTTAACCCGTTTAAAGATGTCGGTGGAAATCAAAGTTTTGCCGTAGCCCTCCTTGACAGTCATCTAAACGGCGTTACCATACTAAGTTTATATTCAAGGGATAGAGTAAAAATCTACTCTAAACCTATCAAAGAAGGAAAATCTGAATATGCGCTTAGCAAGGAAGAAGAAGAAGCAATAAAATTAGCAGATAGTGAAAAGTGAATGGAGCATAATGAAGAATTCACGCTTCAGCTTGTGGAGGATGGTGTGTTTTGTTGCGCTAAGGAGTCTCCTTGCTATAAAATTGCTACTGCCTACAAAAATAGAGACTCAATTTCTCCACAGCTAATATCAATAAAACAAAATGACTAACCTACAAAAAAACAAAAAACAAGAAAAAATCATTCTCGAAATTCCTGAGACAGTAGTTGTCAAGGATCTAGCAGAGAAAATGAACATCAAAGCAACTGATCTTATAGCAGAACTCATAAAGAACAAAATCTTTGCCAGCATAAATGAGACTATAGATTTTGACACAGCTGCAATCGTGGCAGATGATTTTGGTTTTGAACTAAGAAAACAGAAACCAGAGATTGAGAAAAGAAAGGAGCAACTGAAAAAAGACATTGGAGCAAAAGCAAAGAAAAGGCCTCCTGTCGTTGCTATAATGGGGCATGTTGATCATGGAAAAACAACTCTTCTTGATAAAATTCTTAAAACCAAAATCACGGCTGAAGAATACGGAGGAATCACCCAATATATTAGCGCTTACCAAGTTAAAAGAAAAGGAGAAACCATTACTTTTTTGGATACTCCGGGACATGAAGCTTTTCAAGCAATGAGGCAAAGAGGAGCATACATCACTGACCTGGCGTTAATTGTTGTAGCTGCAGACGATGGTGTCAAACCTCAAACAATAGAAGCCGTAAATTTCGCCAGAAGTGCAAAAGTTCCAATTGTTGTGGCAATAAATAAAATTGATAAGCCCCAAGCAAATATTGAAAAAGTAAAAGGAGAATTGGCAGAAATTGGACTCACTCCTGAAGAATGGGGAGGAGAAACAATATGTGTAAACATTTCAGCAAAAACTGGAGAAGGTATAGATGAACTTTTGGATACATTAATTTTGGTTTCAGAAATGGAAGAGTTAAAGGCAGATTATGATTCTTTGGCAGAAGGGTTTGTAATTGAATCTCATCTTGATTCAAAAAGCGGCCCGGTGGTTACTGTTCTCGTTCAAAACGGAACACTCAAAGAAGGAAGCTACATCAATGCTGAATCCTTCTGGGGACGAATAAGGAAAATGGAAGATTTTACTGGCAAAAAAATCAAGAGAGCCACTCCGTCAACACCAGCAACTATAATTGGCTTAAATGGAGTTCCGAAAGCTGGATCATTCTTTAGCGAAGAACCAAACCGTTTGTTGGCAGAAGAAAAGGCAAGAAAGTTTTCCGCGCTTCAAAGAGGAAAATCGCTCGAAACTGGTGCATCGAACAAAGTGAAAGTTGAGAAAATTGCCAGCAATGATCTACCTAAAAAATTAGACATTATTGTCAAAGCCGACACTAAAGGGTCGTTGGAAGCTGTAAAAGAGGTTCTAAAATCAATTGGATCGGATAAAGCTATTGTTCGTGTACTAAAAACAGATGTAGGAAACATAACAGAAACTGACATAAAACTGGCGCATTCCTTCGACGCAAAAATCATAGGCTTCAATATCGGCATAGACCCTAGCATAAGAAAATTTGCTGAAAAAAGAAAAGTTGATCTAAAAATACACAACGTTATCTACGATCTAATAGCCGATATCAAGAAGAGTCTTTCTTCAATCATCGAACCAGAAATCGTAAGAATCGATATCGGAACCCTCAAGGTAATTGCTATTTTCAGATCCGCAAAGAAATCAGCCACAATCAACAATATGATTATTGGAGCAAAGGTTGAAGATGGGAAAGTGGAAAAAGCGTCTCTTATCGATGTCTTCCGAAAAGGTAAGAAAATAGGACAAGGAGTTGTTAAAGAGCTTCAATACAACAGAAAAGAGGTGCAAGAAGTAAAAGTTGGAAATAATGCAGGCATAACTTACGAAGGAGATGTTGCAATAAAAATAGGAGACATCCTTAAAGCCTACAAAGAAGAAGAGGTAAAAGAAAAAATTTAGACACTTTCGTTGCTCACAAGTAGAGAAAGACTTTTTTTTCATATTGTGAAATTTATCTTTTAGAGTTTCTTTAACTTCTTTAAAGACTTGCAAAAAGGAGTTTAAACTTTCTGATGTGGTCTTTCGAGAATGTTATGCATTCCTTTGGATACCCATCTTTTAAGGGATAGTAGGTAAAAAGTGGCGAACAAAAAGGCGGAAAACAAAATAGAGAAGCATATACTATTCCTTCACTCTTTGCTGTTAGACTACTGACCACTAACTATTCATTCTTATGAGTGTAAGAACCGCAAAAGTAAATGAACTTCTAAAGAGAGAAGTAGGAAAAATAATTTTATCCGACATAAATTTTCCAAAGAGCATTTTTGCAACAGTAATCCGTACAAAGACTTCTGTTGATCTTCACTATGTGGATGTTTTTGTAAGTGTTTTCCCTACTGACAGGAGAGAGGAGGCAATGAAAATATTGAATGAAAATATCTATCATATCCAGCAAAAAATCAACAAAAAGCTCCTAATGAAACCTGTGCCAAAAATAAGATTCAAATCCGAAAAAAGTGGTGAATATGTTGAAAAGATAGACAAGTTGATTGAAAAAAGCAAGTGTCAAAGAAAATAATTGTTGTTTTAATTTTATGCAGCAGGCGGTTGACCTTATAAAATCTAATAGCGACATTTTGATTTTGACCCATAAAAATCCCGATGGAGATGCTGTTGGATCTATTTTGGCTTTGGCAACTGCGCTCAAATCATTGGGAAAAAAGGTAAGATGTTTTTCACACGACAACATACCTGAAATTTTTAATTCCCTGCCTAGCATTTCAATTATTCAAAATCAAATTGAATCCAACCGATATGATCTAATAGTCCTGCTGGATTGCGCTAGTTTTTCAAGAACAGGCATAGATGATATCAAAAAAATTGCTGTTTCTTTTGACAATCTTTTGATTATAGATCACCATTTGGAAGAAGAAGGCAACAGGCAAGAAAACTGCGTATGTATAGTTGACAGCAAAGCGTCCTCAACTGCCATCCTAATCTACACCTTACTAAAAGAATTAAACATAGAAATCACAAAAGACATTGCTTATTGTCTGCTGTGTGGAATTTTTACAGATACCGGTGGTTTTCAACATGACAATACGGATATGCAAACTCTAAGGATAGCTGCTGATCTTTTGAGAAAAGGCTCCAGAATAGACAAAATAGCCAGAAGCCTGCTCGGCGGCAAAAGTATGCCTGCTATAAAGCTATGGGGAAAAGTTCTCAGGAGAATTCAGACTGATGAGAAAACAGGAATGGCTCTCTCATACATCAGCAAAAAAGACATAGAAGAATGCGGTGCAAAACAGGAGGATATTGCTGGTCTTGCTGGAATAATAAACACCGCAAGCAATGCAAAGTTTTCCTTGCTTTTGACCGAGTTTGACAACCATAGAATAAAGTGCAGTCTGCGAAGCGAAGAATATAAAGGGGTTGATGTATCTAAAATAGCCAGAAGTTTTGGAGGTGGAGGACACAAACTTGCTTCTGGGTTCGAGATCGATGGAGACATAAAAAATAGCATTTCTAAAATTAAGGAGATGATTTTAGAAAAAAAGAAAAAAGGCGAGCTATGATTCATTTCTATAATTCAGCCAATTCTGTACAGCCAAGAAAAAATAAGAAAACAGCAGGTATGCTGGTTATTGCCGCTGTAATAATCATAAGCGGATCTGTTTTCACCTTTCAAAAAAGGAACCAGCTTTATTATATTGCAGGAGAGGCAAAAAACAGCTCTCTCGAAACTAAAAGCAGTTCCTCAAGTGCTTTCAGTACTCCCAAAGTTATAGACAACTCTCCGCAACTTGCAATTGTTGGCAACCCTAACTCTCATCAGAAAAAAAATAATGAAAAAAGCGTCAGTAGTGACAGTGCAGACAGCAGCAACAACGCTCCCAGCAATAAGTCAGAATTTTTAGAAGCAATTGTAGAAGCAGGCAGAACATTAGAAAATATTTCGCATTTTGTCAGCAAGGACTCAAATAGAGCACCAAAAATAATAAGAGTTCCTGAAGACTATAGATCGATTCAGCTGGCAATAGATAATGCAAAGCCGAAAGATATAGTGAAAGTTGCTAGCGGCGTGTATAGGGAAAACATAACTATGAAAAATGGTGTAAGCGTAATTGGAGCAGGATTTCCTCCTAATTCTTCAAGTGCTGGGTTAAACAACTCTTCTTGTAAGCAAGATAGTGAAGAAACAAAACTGTCTTTACCTCATTCTTTCCAGAGCAATCCGTCAATTCAGCCTAACGCTGATTGTAAAGAAGAGGACAATGTAGAAAACAGGCTTTCAGACAGCTTTTACTTGAAAAACGCAGAAGAAGTTCAACTTCCTCAATCAACTACTTCCAATGGTAAAACTGGCACCTTTACAATCCTTGACGGCGGTGGTTTTGGCAATGTTGTAACTTTCAAGGATGGCATTACAAATAAAACAAGGCTTTCGGGGTTTATAATCAGAAACGCCGGAAAGAATTTAAGCGGAGTATTGATTGAAAATTCTTCTCCCTTAATTAGCAACAATGTTATCACAGATAACGAATATAATATCTACATAACAGGAAACTCCTCCCCTATAATACAAAGAAACAGAGTACATTTCGGCAGCAAAGGAATTCAAGTTTATAACCTGCTGAAAGACAAGAAAAATCAAAACAGACCGCTTATAAGCGACAATCTAATAACTGACAACAAAATAGGAATCGACCTTTACAACTCTTCAGCACTGATAGACCACAACACCATAAGCTATAATAATCACTACAAGACATACCTGGGACCTACCTACGGAATTCACCTTAGCAAATCTTCCGCAGAAATTTCAAATAACATCATAACAGACAATGGCGTTTGCGAGCTATGCGCCGGCGTAATTGTTGACGAAGAAAGCAAAAATGTAACCGCAAGTTATAATGACATCTGGAACAATAAGAACGACTTTATCTGCTTGGGAGAGTGTGTGATAGAGAAAAGCAATATCTCAGAAGACCCTCTATTTATCGACTATCTAAACAGCGATTTCAGACTTAAGAAAGAATCAGCTTTAATTGGCAAAGGAAGAGAAAACAGTAATATAGGAATCAGATATTAAGATTATTTATCAGACAAAACCAATATTCATTTTGTTGAAATTATCAGCTTTTTGCAACTTCTTGAAAGATATAGAAGATAAAAGCTACAATTCGAAAGTAAACCAGCAACAAATGCTATTAGAAGAGCTTAACAATCAAATTCTAAAGTGTGAAAAATGCGCGCTTTCTAAAGTGCGCACAAATGTTGTGCCAGGCGAGGGGAATCCAAGAGCTGAGATTATGTTTATTGGCGAAGGTCCTGGTCAACGAGAAGATGAGCTGGGACGCCCTTTTGTAGGAGCAGCTGGCAAGTTGCTGGATAAACTTATTCAATCAGTGGGATTGAAACGAGAAGAGGTTTTTATAGCCAACGTAATAAAATGTCGTCCACCTCAAAACCGTGATCCTCTGCCAGATGAAATTGAAACTTGTTGGCCCTGGCTTGAAAAGCAAATCGAAATAATAAAACCAAAGTTAATTGTTTTGCTTGGCAGGCATTCTATGGACAGATTTCTGCCGAATCATAAAATTTCCGTTGATCACGGTAAGCCAAAAAGACGAAATGGCTATGTCTACTACCCAGTTTACCATCCAGCCGCTGCTCTTTATAGAAACGAGCTTCTGGACGCCTTAGAAAAAGACTTTAAGAAAATTCCCAGACTGCTGGAGATGATAAAGAAGGACAAAATAGAAAACAACGAGAGAGAAAAAAACAAACTTGAACAGGGTAGATTGGGAATCTGAAAGATCTGTGTCAAGATATATATCAGACTCAAACTCCTGCAGAGTTGTTTCAAATAACAACCAGACCAAGAAGGGTTATACGGTTTCGAAGATCGCCTCGAGTTTGACCCTTGCTTATTTTTATGCTAACTTTAGATGTGGTCAAGTGGAATATCTTAATATGCATAACAAAAGTGTCAAGGAAGATATGGCCTGGTGACCGAGTAGTTAGGTAGTGGTCTGCAAAACCGCGTACATCGGTGCAAATCCGATCCAGGCCTCAAGGTGGCTAATATTAGCCTGCCGGAGTGGCGGAATTGGCAGACGCGACGGACTTAAAATCCGTTGGACTTATGTTCCATGAGGGTTCGATTCCCTCCTCCGGTACTAGGTCAAATTTTCAAGCGCTATTAGATAGAAATCCAGAAAAGGTTCTGGTACCTTTTTCCAGCTCCTTTCTGAACATAAACTTCTTACAACTTACAGTATTTGCATTCAAATTGAATCTCCTGCTAAAAATAATTTACTCTGACACTTTTGTTAAAGTATGAAAAAGATTGCCTTCTCCATATCTTTAGTTGTAGGCTTTCTCCTTTTTGCATTTGCAATATTGCAAGCTGGAATTGACAACGTTGTGAAAGCCATCCTGCTTTTTCCCGCTCACATCATAATAATTGCTTTCTTTGTAAACTTTATTGCTGTATGTGGAATAGGCTCTCTAAGATGGAAGATAATTATTAAATCTCAAAACCATAGAGAAATAAGTTTCCTGAAAGTGTTTAAGGCAAAGCTCGCTGGGTTTTCTATAAGCTATATCACTCCCTCAATTCTGATTGGAGGTGAACCAGTAAGAGCTTATATTCTAAAAGAAGAAAGCAACTATGGCTGGGAAAAATCTTTCGCTTCTGTGATAATTGACGAGGCAATATACTTCTTCACTTTATTCCTATTTATGACAATAGGATTTTTATTTTTGGCTGACCACTTTTCTCTTCCAAGAAGTATTTCCTACGGTTTTTGGATAATTATCGGCTCAAGTACTACCGTTCTTTATCTCTTTTACTTACGTCTCGCAAATCAGGATTCTAACAAGGAAGGATTCTTTAAGTTTTTAATAAAGACACTCCGGTTGGATAGGATTAAATATATAAAAGACAGAGAGGAAAATATAGACAGAACAGAGAAAATAATCCTGGATTTCTTTAAAAATAAAAAAAGAACATTTGTAGAAGCCTTCTTCCTTGCCATTGCCGAAGTTATACTCTACCTTGTAGTTATTCTAATTATTGTTTTTTATCTGAATAAAACAATCAATGCTTTCTACTCCATATCTATCCTCTCTATATTGACCCTTGCTAATTTCGTTCCAATTCCAGGATCACTAGGAAGCTTCGAGGCATTATTGACTTTTGTTTTCGATCTCCTTGGACTTGGCAGAAGCAGCGGGTTTGCTTTCAGCTTAATATTTAGGCTCATCAATGTTGCCATTGTTTTCGTCGGATTCCTTGCCTTGCTTTATTTTGAACTAAGAACCGTTGCCAACAATTTCAGCCTAGAAGCACCAGAAACACTTTTGAACATTCACAGGTTTTTGGCAAAGATGCTTCAGAAGAAGTAATCAGAAGACTTAGATTAACCAGAGAACCTAGGAGAAAGTATCCAATATTTCTGCAATTTTCCAATTTAGGTCAGGAAAAACTTTGTCTTCGTTCCATTCATTTCAGAGGACATTCTGCACTTCTGCAGAATATCTCAGTAAATGCTAGACAAGAACACTCCGTATCCTCTGCAAGCCGCAAGAAGTGCAAGAAGCGATATGACTTCTTCTAGAAAGTTGTACTCCATTTCAACCTTCTCCTACACTAGTAGATAGACTCCTCTCTAAGAAGGAAAGACTAGTTAAGTCGTTCAAAAACTCATAAAAGTGGTTACACTACAAACAAAGTGGAAAACGCCTTAAAACTTATGAAAAATCGTTGTAGTATTCTTTGTCAGGCTGACAAAAAATAGGTGCTGCATGGTCATTACGATACTTGTCACTTTCTTGGCATATTTCAGACATTTTAAGATGACACACGCATAAGTTCAAAAACATTTTGGAAAACTCCAAAGATTAAGTTTGATTAGTTAAGTTTGATTAAATCATTAAATATTAAATCTATGGAGTTTTTCAATCACACCCATTGCAAGTATACTAGTGTTAAGGGCTTTATGCGCCTGTATAACTATACAATTAAACACCAGTATATGATCCAAGAAAAAGCAAAAAAGAAGGCTGAGATTGTTTTCTTCTTTAAAAAATATGGTCTTGAGCCAACAATCGCAGCCTTCAAAGTAAGTAAATCATCAATTTATTCTTGGCACAAGACCTTAGAAGAAAATCAAGGAAGAATAGAGAGCCTTAATGAGAAATCCAAAGCTCCAAAGAAGAAGAGAGCTAAAAAATGGTCCCCAGAAGTAGTTGATTTTATCATTGAACAAAGAATAAAACATCCCAGAATAGGAAAATCTCTTCTTAAACCTTTAGTTGATGAGTTCTGTGTTAAGAATAATGTCCCAATTATTTCTGAATCAACAATAGGCAGAATTATTGCTTATCTTAAGAAAACAAATAAAATCCCTCAAAACAGCATCAAAGTCTCTTTTTATGCTAAAACAGGGAAAATAATAGAAAAACAAAGGAAAAAGCCAAAGAAAAAACTGAGAAGAAAAAGATATCAACCGGAAAAACCAGGAGATCTTTTGCAAATTGACACTATTGTTAAGTTTATCAATGGCATTAAGAGGTATATCATTACTGCCATAGATATCAAGTCAAAATTTGTCTTTGCTTACGCTTATTCTTCTTTATCTAGTAATACTTCCAAAGATTTCTTTGAGAAGCTTCAAAAAGCAGCCCCTTTTGATATTTCTCATATTCAGAATGATAATGGTCAAGAATTCTTAAAAAATTTCCAAGATTATCTTCTAAAACAAAATGTTGTTCAGTTCTTCAATTATCCTAAAAAACCCCAAATGAACTGTTATATTGAAAATTTCAACAGATATATTCAAGAGGAATTCATTGACTATAATCTCCACCTGCTAGCTTACAACCTCAACCAATTCAATCATAAACTCATTGATTGGCTCCTGTGGTATAATACCATCAAACCCCATACTTCCTTAAACAAAAAACCTCCTCTTAAATATCTCATTGAGAACCTTGGATTTTCCAAAATGTTATGGACTTGTGCAACACATTGACAAAATAGAATACTTGTGCTAGGCTTCAGTGAAAATTCCCTATAGAGGGGATTTTTTAATTGGGTAAGAAACGTTATGAGCAGAAACAGCACTGTTGCAAGCACCAGAAAAATTCGATATGTTACTGCGCTTCTGGCAATAGCAGTAACTGTTGTATACTTTACGTTTCCAAAAATGGCAATATCAAAACTTGGTCGCGATCCCAAAACAAACAACAGTATAAAAAACACTGCTAATCCTTCTGTTGACTTTTTGAACAATCGTCCCGAATCGATGATTCTGGTTCAAGAAAGCGCTGTACTAGCACAAAGTGGCTACCAAACAGTAGCCAGCAGCAGAAAAAAAGAAAGAATTTCAACAAATCAATCTAAAGACAGGAACGCAAAGCCAGTTGCCAAAAAGATCGTTATAGTGACAGCCTATTCTTCAACAGTTGATCAAACAGACTCAACGCCATTCATTACTGCCAGTGGAATCGTGGTTCATGACGGAGTTGTTGCCGCCAATTTTTTGAAGTTTGGCACAAAAGTAAGATTTCCCTCCCTCTACGGAGAGAAGGTGTTCGTTGTCGCAGATAGAATGAAAAGTAATCACAAAGTCGACATCTGGTTTCCAACTAGAGAGGAGGCAAAGGCTTTCGGCGTAAAAAGAGTGGAGATGGAAATACTATAAAAAACACTGGACTGTTCTCACAAAACATCCAGTGTTTTTTGAAGAGATTCAGTTATGTGATACATAAGGAGGAATAAAAGACTGAGGAGACCCTATTTTTTCTTCCTTCCCAAATAAAGTATTGTTTTTAAAACTGTGTCAGGTGTCAACGAAATACTGTCAATTCCCTCTTTGACTAAGAACTGGGCAAAATCTGGAAAATCCGATGGGGCTTGGCCGCAGATACCGACTTTTCTCTTTCGCTTGTGCGCGCCTTTGATAAGCTGTTTTATAAGTGTCTTTACCGCTTCATTCTTTTCATTAGCGATATGGGCAAGATTGCTGTTGTCTCTGTCAATTCCTAAAGTAAGCTGTGTTAAATCGTTGCTTCCAATTGAAAATCCATCAAAGATTTTGGCAAACTCGTCCACCAGAATTATATTCGAGGGAATTTCAGCCATAACATAAACTTTTAAGCCGTTTTTTCCTCTTTCCAGACCAGCTTCTTTCATTACAGCCAAGACCTTTTTTCCCTCTTCAACAGTTCTGCAAAAAGGAACCATAACAATAACATTGGTAAGTCCAAATTCTTCACGCACTTTTTTAATTGCCTTGCACTCCAATTTAAACGCTTCTTTGTATCTGGGATCATAATACCTTGAAGCGCCGCGCCAACCAATCATAGGATTCTCCTCACGTGGTTCGAAATAGGTCCCGCCAATCAGATTTGCATACTCGTTGCTTTTGAAATCAGAGAACCTCACAATAACATCCTTTGGATAAAAAGCGGCACCTAGCTTTCCGATTCCCTGTGCCAATTTATCAACAAAGAATTCTGTTTTAGTTTTATAGCCAGCAGTGATTTTGTTTATCCTATTAACTGTCTGTCGATCGATTCTGACATCTCTAATCTTGCCGTCCAAAGCCATAAGCGCCAGAGGATGAACTTTAATAGTGTTATTGATAATAAATTCTTCTCGTGCCAACCCAACCCCATCATTCGGAATGAACGATTGAGTAAATGCTTGATCAGGTTCAGCAAGATTCATCATTATCTTCACCTTTGGTTTTTTGAGATTTTTCAAATCAGTTCTCTTTACCTTAAAATCAAGCAAGCCTTCATAGACATATCCCTCTTCTCCTTCAGCACAGCTTACTGTCACTTCCTTGCCAGCCTTTAGAACCTCTGTTGCGTTCCTCGTTCCAACAACACAGGGAATTCCGAGCTCACGGGACACTATTGCCGCATGGCATGTTCTGCCCCCTGAATTAGTTACAATAGCAGAAGCAATTTTCATAATTGGCTCCCAATCAGGATCGGTCATCTCAGTTACCAAAACCTCACCTTCCCTAAAATCCTCGATATTGCTAACATCTTTTATAACATTAACCTTTCCTTTTCCAATCTTGTATCCAACACTTGCACCCGAACAAAGAATCCTGCTTTTTTCCTTCAAAATATATTCTTCTAGGATGCTTGTATCGCGAACACTTTGAGCTGTTTCTGGTCGCGCTTGAACAATAAAAAGCTCGCCAGTTATTCCATCTTTTGCCCATTCTATATCCATAGGTCGCTTATAGTGTTCCTCTATTATTGTTGCCCATTTAGCAAGCTGCAGAACTTCTTTATCTTCCAAGCAGAATTTTTTCCTATCTTCCCAAGGCACTGCTACATTCTTTGTCGGCGACTTTCCTTCCCTGCTGTACACTAATTTGTACGACTTAGAACCAAGGTTCTTCTCAATGATTGGCCTAAATCCCTTCTTAAGAGTAGGTTGAAAGACATAGTACTCATCCGGTGTAACCATTCCCTTGACAATATTCTCTCCCAATCCATACGAAGCGTTGATGACTACCACATCGCGAAAGCCAGATTCAGTATCAATTGTAAACATAACTCCGCTAACAGCTTTGTCGCTGCGTACCATCTTTTGAACACCCACTGAAAGCGCAATGCTGAAATGGTCAAAACCCTTGTCTTCACGATATGAAATAGCACGATTAGTAAAGAGAGACGCTATGCACTGTTTAGCTGCGTATAGAACATTATGCACCCCTCTTATGTTGAGATATGTCTCTTGCTGTCCGGCAAAAGAAGCATCAGGAAGGTCTTCCGCGGTTGCCGAACTTCTGACAGCTACATCTACTCTCTCTCCATATTGTTTTTCCATTTTTTGATACGCCTTTGCGATTTCTTCCTTCAAATCTTCTGGAAGCTCAGCCGCCATAATTGCCTCTCTTACTTTTTCTCCTCTCTCAGACAGATTTCTTATATCATGAGTGTCAAGATCTTTCAGAATTTCTTTGATCCTATCCATTAGTCCAGACTCTTTCATAAAATACCTATAAGCATGCGCTGTAAGTGCAAAACCGTTTGGAATGTTTACTTTCTTCTTAGTCAACTTCTGATACATTTCTCCCAAAGAAGCGTTTTTCCCGCCTACCAAAGCGACATCCTTATTACTCACTTCTTCAAACCAAAGAATGTTTTTTTGTTTTCTGTTTTTCATTTTGTTTTGCTGTTAAAGTTTATAAATTCCTTGAACTACAAAATACCCTAAACCTTCATTTTAGCGCAGAATAGAAAGTATAAAAAAAGCTAATCATTCCATGCTAAGATGAAAACTCAAATTCAATCATACAACGAACATTAAAAGAATGGTAAGTTTTCTTCTCAAGGCAATTAGAATTTGAGATGACATAAGACCTGCCATCCTGAGAGCGAAGCCCGAAAGGATACTGTAAGAAGAAGGAATAACCGCTGGGCACCACAACATCCAGTTGACTAGTCTTGAAAACACATTATTCCAAGATCACCGTTAAAAATTTCCCGCTGAACATCATTTTTTTCTAGACTTTCTAGACTGTAAAATCACTTTCCTATATACCTGTTCGTACCCATCTACCATTTTTTCTACTGTAAAATTTTCTTCAACATATCTCCTGCAATCCAGTCTATTTATTGCATTTATGTTTCTGACAGCCTCAACCATTTCTTTCTCACTTTCGACTACAAACCCTGTTTTTCCGTCTTTTACGACTTCGCCAGCCGATCCTTTTTTGAAAGCTATAACTGGTGTGCCGCAAGCCATAGCCTCAATCATTACCAATCCAAACGGTTCTTCCCAACGGATTGGAAAAAGTAAAGCCTTTGCACCAGCCAGAAAATCAACCACTTTCCTTCTAGATAAAAATCCAACATTCTCAATCTTGCCGCTTTTCAAGTATGGCTTTACTTTTTTGCTGTAAAACCCACTCCCCCAAACACTACCTGCCAACTTTAATTTCTCCCCAGCTCTTCTAGCCACTTTAACAGCCGTATCAACTCCTTTTTCATAAGAATATCTTCCCAGAAAAGCCAGATACCCGCCTGGCTTCTTTCGAAACTTGAATTCCTTGATTTCAATCCCATTATACACCGTTTGGATATAATTAAGGCCTGGCATACCCTTTCTTTGGTTGTTGCTGATGGAAACATAGTAAGCTTTGTTTTTCCACCTGCAGTGCTTTATCACCCTGTTCCAGCTTGCTGACATCGGATCATGCAAAGTAAAAACTGTCGGCGTTTTTGTCAAATTTACAAACGGCAATATCTTTGGAGCTAGATGAAAAACATGTATAACATCATATCTTCCTTTCTGTGAATCTTCGTACATCTTGGAAGCTAGGATCTGTTCATACAATGTAAGCTGCTGCTGATTATGAAATCCACCTGAGACTGCTTTATCTTTCAGACGGTAGTAAGAAACCATACCACAGCTTATTTTCCTAACCTTGATTTTTGAATCGGAAGAGGCATAAAAAACAATGTTATGCCCGCGTCTTTCAAGCTCCTTCACAACCTTCTCTGCTAAACTCATAGGCGCATAAACAATCTTTCTTGGCAAAGGACAGGGAAATTCGTTAGTGCAATAAAATGCTATTCTCACTTTTGCTGTTTATTTGTTATTTTTAAGATTTGTTTATTTCAACCTAAAGTTATTTCACTTCCATCCCCATCAGCGCCGCAATTCTTTCTTCAACCGGCGGATGAGTCATAAAC
>CAYWAL010000012.1:0-21028 GCA_964456605.1 uncultured Candidatus Saccharibacteria bacterium
AAATACAGTATGATTTATAAAGATAAAAAAAGTTCCAGATGTATAAAAGTGTCCTATTATTTTAAAGACAAAAAAGTGAGAGAAAGCTTGTATTTTCCACCTCCCAAGACTGTTGAAAAGTAGTCAATAGTTAATGTCTATCCAATAAGGAAGGAATGGATGCTAATAAGAAAGAAGTAAAGAAAACAAGCGCATCTTTATTAGACAACAGCTGATTATGCGAAAGCAACTATGATTAAAAAACCAACAAACATTTTGATAATTCTAGATGGCTGGGGTATTGGACCGAAAAGCAAAGGCAATGCCATTGAGCTTGCCGAAAAGCCTTTTTTTGACAGCTTGGTTAAAAAATACCCCTATACGACCTTGAATGCAACAGGTCTTGCAGTGGGACTTAGTGAAAATGAAAGGAGCGGGAGCGAGGCTGGACACCTGAACATTGGTGCGGGAAGAATAGTGAAACAGGATTCTCAGATAATAAATGAAGATATTGAATCTGGAAAGTTTTTCAAAAATCCAAGAATAATAAGAACTATAAACCATGCCCTGGTAAAAAAAACTGACCTGCATCTTATTGGACTTTTATCGGACAGTGATAGCCCACACAGTGATCCAAAACATCTCTACGCACTACTAGAGGTAGCAAAGAAAAAGAAAATAAGGCAAGTTTATTTGCATCTTTTCACCGATGGACGGGATACCTATAAAAAAAGAGCACTTGTTTTTTTAAGAGATCTAAATGACAAAATAAGAAAAATCGGCATTGGAAAGATAGCCACAATTGGAGGAAGGTATTATGGAATGGACAGAGTGAAGCATTGGAACAGACTGCAAAGAGCATATGATGCTATGGTTCTAGGAGAAGGAAGTAAGAGCAGTTCTGCTGAGAGAGCAGTGAAAGATTCCTATATGGAAGGGTTGACGGACGAGTTTATTGTTCCAACGGTCATACTCAATGATAAAGAAGAGCCTGTGGCAAGAATAAAAGACGGCGATGCAATTATCTTTTTTAATCTCAGAGGTGATAGGGCAAGGCAGTTTGTAAAGTTGTTCGTTCTTGATAGGATAGCTGGCTATAGAGGCAGACGTCGCAAGTTGAAGAATATTTTTGCTTGCACCTTAACTGACTTTGGTCCAGATTTGCCGGTACAAGTTGCGTATTATTCTCAAGCTATTGAAAACACTCTTCCTAAAGTTATGAAAAGTTTCAAACAACTTTATATTTCGGAAGCGGAAAAATATCCTCATATCACATATTTTCTGAATGGAGGGCATAAAAATCCAATTGGTGGTGAAGATAGAGAAAAGATTCCATCACCAAATGTTTTCTCTTACAACCAACAGCCGGAAATGTCAGCTGAAGATATTACCAAAGTTATAGTTTCAAATATAGAACATAGCGTCTACGATTTCATAGCCGTCAACTATGCTAACGCTGATATGGTGGGACACACTGGAAATCTTAGAGCGGCAAAAACTGCTATAGAATTTTTAGATAAATGCTTAAGAAAAGTTGTTGAAAAAATTTTGGAAAGTGGAGGCACAGCAATTATTACTGCCGACCATGGAAACGCCGATGAAATGATCGATCTGAAAACGGGGGAAGCTTTAACAATGCACAGCAAAAATCCAGTTCCGTTTATTTTGGTCAAAAGAGGTCTTAATAAAAAAAACTGCACGCTGAAAGATAATGGAATTTTGGGAAATGTCGCTCCTACGCTGCTGGATATGCTGAACGTCAGAAAACCAAAGGAAATGGTTCTAGAAAGTTTGGTGAAGAAATAACTTAATAACTTGCAAGATATACCAAATAAAAGCAGTTTCAAAAGAACGGTTTACCAAATTCAAAATTATCACTTCTTAAAAAAGTTGGACTATATTGCTTTTCAAAGACGACTTATTGAATCTTCAAAGCTTTTATTTTCAAAAACACGCACTCTGCGTTGGTTCAATCATCCACGATTGAACCCGTAGGTTTTGATTTCAAGACTGACTAGGTCATAAACAAAAATGTTTGTTTTGCAATTAAAACAAATGGTTCAATCCCGCGATTGAACCAACGGAAGATACACCACCGACACACCATTTCTGGTGTGGTCCATTGTATAATTCGTATAATCCGTGTAACTGGATCACAGCAGAAATGCTGTGAATAATCACGCCATTTCTGGCGTGATCCGACCCCTCATAAATTGGATCACGGCAGATATGACGTGGATTATACACACACTATTTCTGGTGTGATGTCAAGGGAGAGACTGCGGCATGGCAGGGAAAAATTACTCAAACTATAACTTAATGTAAATCTATGTTCGACATTATTACCATAGGCGGGGCAACCCGCGATATAACTTTCGTTACAGACAAAGGCAAGATTATTGAAACTCCCGAAAATTTAACAGAGCAGTCTCTGCTGGCTTTTGAATATGGAGCGAAGATTAGAAGCGATGAAGTGTACTTTAATTTTGGGGGAGGAGCTTGCAACTCTGCCGCAACTTTTGCAAAACTAGGATTAAAAACCGCAGTAAAATGTAGAGTCGGCAAGGATGACAACGGAGAATATATTATGTCCAATTTAAAAAGCAGAGGTATAAACATAAGCCTCGTTCAAATTGACAAAACCGAAAAAACGGGACTTTCGCTGGTGATTGTCAATAAAAGAGAAGAAAAAGGAGATAGGGTTATATTTGTATACAAAGGAGCAAGCGCCTCTCTTGAAATTGACAGCGGCAATCTGGTTAATACTAAATGGATTTATCTCACTTCTCTAGCTGGAGATTGGGTGAAGAATTTGAAAAAAATAAAAAGAGCAGTCGTGGAAAATAACATCAAACTCGCCTGGAATCCAGGAGCAACACAAATCAGCGCTGGAAAAAAAGAGCTGGAGAAGTTCTTGGCTATCACAGAGATATTTATTGTAAATAAAGACGAAGCAATTGAACTTGTTCAGAGCGATAGGAAGTTGAATCTTGATTTCAACCAAATTAATGATCCTGCCACTTTGGCAAAAAGCATAAAGGGGTGGGGTCCGAAAGTCGTCGTAGTAACTGACGGCAAAGACGGAGCATATTTATTCAAGGAAGGAACCAGCGTCTTATACTCCCCTGCTACCTCAGAGGAAAGGATTGACGCAACTGGGGCGGGAGATTCATTTGGTTCTGCTCTGACGGGCGGCTACATTTTAACAGGTGATATCGAAACAGCCTTGAAATTCGGAATTATAAACAGCGGGAGCGTGGTTAGTGAATATGGAGCGCAAAATGGAATCTTGAATAGAGATGAAATAGAAAGAAGATTGAAAGAAGTAAAAGTTAGTTATCTGTAGAATGATTCTTTCCAGATCCTTAAAGTATAACTAAAGGCAGATAGGAAAGGTTAAAAATTTGGCTAACAAACTATGGATAAAAAGTTCAAAATCTATCTTCTTTTTTGCATAGTAATGTTTTTTGTTCTCTTGTTCGTTGTTTTACTGTACAGTTTTGGATACAGGTATGACATTAAAAACGGAAAAACCATCAAAACAGGAGCAATAGTGATAAAGACCATTCCAAAAAATGCTGACATTTACCTCAATGGAGAGCTCTTAAAAATTCACAAGACAATTGATGAGTTGTTTAATGACTATATAAAGATTAAAGGACTGAATAGCGGTGTTTATGATATTGAAGTTAAAAAGGATGGCTATTTCAGTTGGAAAAAAAGTATAAGAGTGAAAGGAGGGTATATAACAGAGGCAAAGAATATTGTTCTTCTCAAAAGCAAGTATAAAGAAAATGTGCTGTTAGACAGCGCAAGATCAAATCTCAGTCTTGCTCACAATCTATGGCCCAGTAGTAAAAAAGATAAGATAGCATACGCGGCAACCAAAGAAGACAAGACAACTCTTTTTGTGCTCGACCTCAAAACTAAGAATCGAAAGATAGTTTTTAATCCCTATGAGTCGCCAATCGAAGAATCTGGTAATGAGTATAGCTTTGACAATGTCATTTGGTCTGGAGACGATACAAAAATAATTTTGAGATTGAAAAATGGTGGCAGGTCTTTTTGGTTTTTGATTGATTTGGGAAACAAAAATAAAATATACAATCTTGGGGATATTTTTGAAGAAAGCCAAGAAGTCAAAAATGAATGGAATCTCTATTTCGGTGGTTCTTCGCTGTTCTATATAAAAAGTAATGTTCTCTACGAGTTTGACTATAAAACGCTGCTGATAAAGAAGATATTAGAAAACATATCAGGCTTTCTAGTGGAAGGCAACAACATCTACTATTTGAAAACAACTGATAATAGCCTTCATCTAATCACTTTTGGCAACTTATTTAGTGATAGGATTGTATTTACAATGCCTGATGACTTTGATCCAAAGTTGCCGTCGCGAATAGCAAAGTCAGGTGAAAATACGTTTCTCATTTTGTCTGCTTCCGGTAGACTGTATTTTGCAGACGATAGAGGAAAAATATCCTTGATAAACTCCTCCGTAAGAGATGCTTATTTCTCAAACAATGACACACGTGTTATTTACTATAATAGCCATGAGATTTGGATCTACTACATCAAAGAAAAAAAATCACAGCCCTTTAAAAAAGAAGCCACTAATGAGTTGATAACAAGATACAGCGGCAATATCACCAATGTATTCTTATATAAGGATGAGGAGCACTTGTTCTATAAAGAGGGTGAAATTTTCAAATTTGCAGAGCTTGACAACAGAGATAATGTAAATATATTTGATCTTTTGAAACTCAACAATAACAGCATCTTCTATTCAAAAGAACTTAACTCTTTGTTTTTTGCAGAAGATAGCAGAATTGTTCAAATTAACCTTGACGAAAAATAATGTCTGGTAGGAGTAGAAAAATCTTAAACTGCAAATAACGATTTATGGTGCTGAGTAGTTACATTCTGAATTTCCTTATCATCATAAAGCGGTCTCCAAAGCAGTTGATATGATTGTTTGGTAAGAATTTTTAGTAGATAAGAAATAGTGGATGATATTCCTAGTAGGAAACATACAAACAAAAACTCCGCTTGATACAACTGGAAAGCGAAGTTTTTGAGTCCGGATATAAGGCAGTACTCTATCTCTTTTGCCATTGAGGCGCTCTTCTTGCTTTTTTGAGTCCCGGTTTCTTTCTTTCCACTTCTCTTGGGTCTCTTGTAAGATAGCTATGAACCTTCAGCTCTTCTTCGTAGCTTTTATCCATAGTTGATAAAACTCTTGCAATGCCAAGCCTGATGGCTTCTGCCTGTCCGTTTGGACCACCCCCCACAACTTTTACAGATACCTTAAACCTATTCTCCAACTTTAGCAGTCTCAACGGTGAGTAAATTTTTTCAAGGAGAATACTGTTGTTGGAGAAATAATCTTTGCAGTCCTTATTGTTTATTACAATACCTTTCTCCTTCTCATCAACGTTATCATAGACTTTTACCCTTGCCACAGCAGTTTTTCTTCTGCCTACCGCGTAGATGTATTTTTCGTCCTTTTTTTTGTCCTCGCTCATAGGTTAAACGTTATTCAGAATTTATGATATCAGACTTTCGTCAAACTTATCCTCATACGGATGATGATCATCTTTGTATATTTTCAATCTTCTTAACATTCTTGCTCTCAACTTGTTTTTTGGAAGCATATTACGAACTGCATCCCTTATGACTTTTCTAGAATCCTTTTTTATCTGATCTCCTAAGGTAATTGATTTAATCCCGCCTAAATATCCACTAAACCTATAATAGATCTTTTTTTTGTCTTTATCTTTAGTGTACTTCAGCCTATCAGAGTTAACAACGACGACGTAATCTCCTCCATCAATGTGGGGAGTGAAATTAACCTTATTCTTTCCTTGAAGCAAAATAGCAATTTTTGAAGCTAACCTGCCAAAATTTTCTTTTGATGCATCAAAAAGATGCCATTTTCTTTTGTTTTCTGCTTTTCCCTTCTTGGCTGACATATACTAGTTAAAGTTAATACTAATATTATATTATTTGCAATCTATACAAACTCTATAATAGACATTTCAGCGGCGTCCCCTTTTCTCTTCCCTAGTTTTACAACTCTTGTGTATCCACCATTTCTCTGGGCATATTTTTTAGCGATCTCTCTCATCAACTTTTTAGCAGCCTGATCGGCAAGCTTGCTATGAATCAATTTAGCTGAGGAAAGATTCTGCTTTTTCGCCACTGTCACTAGTTTCTCAATGTAAGAAGAGAGTTCCTTAGCTTTGGCAGTGGTAGTTGTTATTCTTTCATGAAGAATAATCGCTTCTGCCAAATGCTTTAGCAATGCCTTTCTTTGAGACTTACTCCTCTTAAACTGTCTTCCCTTTTTTTTATGTTTCATAGCTAAAAACTAAAATTAACAAATCGTTACACATTTTGAAAAAAACCATTCACTTTCACTTTTTCAACTTTAACAGAAATACTCTACCACTCAAACAACAGAAATCACAATGAGTCCGCTCGTCTACTCTTTTAAGGTTAATCCAAATTTTCCAAGAGCTTTTCTTATTTCTTTTATTCCTTTATCGCCCATCCCTGGAAGCTTTCTCAAGTTTTCCTCTGATTTTTTAGCCAATCCTCCGACTGTTCTGATTTTATTTTCACCTAAAACATTTAGTACTCTAGACGACACCCCTAAGTCGGTGATAGGCGTTTTCAAAATATCTTCTTTTTGCTTTTTTGCCTTTTCCAGTTTCTTTTCTTCTTCGATTCTCTCTTTGGCTTTGGCTTTTTCTTCTGTAGCTACTTTTTCTTCTTCAAATTCCTCTTCCTCTTTTATTACCTCTCTAAACAAGTTGTAATGATCCACCAGCAGTCTAGCAGCCTTTTTAAATGCTTCTTCCGGGGTAATGCTTCCGTCAGTTTCTATCTCAAGGATTAACTTGTTGTAGTTGGTCATCTTTCCAACACGCATATTTTCCACTTTGTAATTGACTTTCTTTACAGGCGTGAATATTGCATCTACAGCAATATCTCCTATCTCTCGCTTGCCTTCTCCTTGCTGCTCAGCCGGCATATACCCTATACCTTTTTCAACTTTTATCTCCATTTCCAATTTTGCATTTTTATCAGTTATTGTTGCTATGTATGCGTCTTTGTTAACTACTTCAACATCATTTGTAACCTTGATTTCCGATGCTCTCACCTCTCCTTCTCCTTCTGCCTTCAATGTCAATCTTACAGGTTCATCCGTGTACATTCTAAATCTCACTTTTTTCAGATTAAGGATAATTTCTATAACATCCTCCATTACTCCAGGTATGGTTGAAAACTCGTGACTTACTCCACTTATTTTTACAGATGTTATAGCGCATCCCACCAGACTTGAAAGAAGAACCCTTCTTAAAGCATTCCCAATCGTCAATCCATAGCCAGGATAACAGGCTCTGATTTCAAAAACAGCATAGTTTCCTTCTTGTTTTATTATTCTCGGCTTTTCCGGCAATGTTATTTTTTGCATATTTTTGTCACTTATTACTTAAACCGGTAAACTTGCAGGATAATAATGGGATAAGCACAAATCACAAGTGTAGCATTGTCCTACAAACGACTTAGAATTTGGAGTAATATTCAACCACTAAGTGAATATTGGCATTGATGTCAGCTTCTTCCATTCTCGGCAAAGAGACAATCTTACCTTCCAGCTTTTGATGATCCAAAGTAAGCCATGAAAGAGGCTTGTGATCTTTGAGTGTATTCTTTATATTCTGAAAATATTTCTTCTTTTCGTTTCTTACGGAAATTACATCTCCTTCTTTGGTCAGGTACGAAGGAATATTCACTTTTTTTCCGTTTACCAAAAAGTGGCCGTGACTAACCAGTTGTCTAGCTTGACTCCTGGAAGTTGCGAATCCGAGTCTATAAACAACGTTGTCTAATCTTCTTTCCAAAATACTGGACAATACGTTCCCTGTATCTCCTTTGGAACGCATTGCCATCTCGTAGTATTTTCTAAACTGTCTTTCAAGAACCCCATAAGTCCTTTTCACTTTCTGTTTTTCTCTCAGTTGGATGCCATATTCTGACAAGCCAATTCTTCTCGCCTGACCGTGTTGTCCAGGAGCGTATGGTCTTTTAATCATCGCGCACTTCACACTATAGCAACGCTCTCCTTTCAAAAAGAGTTTCTTGCCTTCTCTTCTACACATTTTACATTTTGGATTTAGATCTCTAGCCATAGATAGCAGATATTAGTTCTGAAATTGTATTTATAATGTAATAATCTATACTCTCCTCGGTTTTGGCGGTCTGCAGCCATTATGCGGAACCGGAGTTACATCTGTTATAGAGGAAATGCTTAATCCATTAGCAGCAATTGCTCTAATTGCAGATTCTCTTCCGCTTCCAATACCCTTTACATAAACATCTACTTCCTTTAATCCTATCTTTTTTGTCTTTTCCAGCAAGGCATTCACAATGTTAGTTGCCGCATAAGGAGTAGCCTTTTTTGCGCCCTTAAAACCCACCAGTCCTGCGCTTGACCAAGCAATAACAGCACCATTCAGATCTGTTAGGGTTACGATGGTATTATTATAAGTGGATTTAATATAAATTCTGCCTTTCGCAATGTTTTTTCTCTTAATCTTTTTTGAAACCTTGACAAAATCTTGCTTTATGTTCTCACTCTTATCACTTTCAATTGTTACTATTCTTCTTTTTCCCATTTTTTCAATTTAATTATTCTTAGTTAAACTCGAAATCCACGTTTCTTAAGCTTTTTGTCAGCCGATCATTCCATCCAACTTCCTGCATTTTTATCCAAAAATCTTGTACCATAGAGCTCTTCACAAGCATCCTATGTTTTCTCCGCAGCCTTCTTTCTTCCACTTCCAACAGTTCTTCTTACGTTTCCTCTTACTGTCCTTGTATTGGTCCTTGTTCTTTGTCCTCTTACTGGTAAACCTTTTATGTGCCTTATTCCTCTATAGCATCCTATTTCCTTCAGTCTTTTTATATTCATCATTACCATTCTATCTAATTCTCCTTCAATCTTATAATTCTTCTCAATAATTTTCTGAATTCTGCTTATTTCTTCTTGGGTTATGTCTTTTCCTCTTTTATCGGGATCAACACCTGCTTCCTTTAAAATTTTTCTACTAGAAGAAACACCTATCCCCTTTATGTAGGTCAACGCAATTTCTATTCTTTTCTCTTCTGGAATATTAACTCCTAAAATTCTTAGCATAATAATAATAAATATAATATAATTAAATTGATAATTGACATAGATTTGATAACAGTCTTCCTCGCCAATACCAAATTGTTCACTAAATTTTTTCTCTTTTTATTTGCTTGTGAAAAATCAGAAGGAATCAGAGTAAATCAACTTTGAATATAGAAAGTGAAGCTAAAACATAACTATCCTTGCCTCTGTTTATGCTTTGGGTTGGAACACGTCACATAAACTCTTTTCTTACGTCTCACTATTCTACATTTATTACAAAACCTTTTAACTGCGGATCTAACTTTCATTTTACTTAGTTACTAATTATTTATCTCGAAACAGAAGTATGCTTGCTCTCTGCTTATTTCAAAAGAGCTTTGAGTGGATACAGCCACACTTTGTCAGAGGCCTACTGAAGAGCTCTTTCACCTGAAGAGTGTTCCTCATACTTTGCAACATCTTTCGCAACTTTCAAAAGCTGCAGTGTATTACACTCTTTCTTTAGCCTCTCCTCACAATCCTTCCCTTTGTTAGATCGTAAGGACTTACTTCCACGATGACTTTATCCCCTGGCAATATTCTGATATAGTTCATTCTCATTCTACCCGATATATGCGCCAGCAATTCATGATTTTCATCAATTCTAACTCTGAACTTTGTCCCAGGCAATGTTTCTACAACTATCCCCTCTAGCTGTACTGTTTCTTTTCCCGTCATAGCGATCTATTTTACCTTGCTATGAAATAATTATTTATGAAAATTATTTTATCATTCACTCAGCTTTAGCCTACTCCTTTCTTGCGGCTAATATACATTAAACCAATGTAGTTTCATAGGACTATTCTAAAATCAGGAGCAATAAACAGTTTTCTTACTTCTTGTAATTCCAACAAAAATACTTCCTTGGGACTATTTTCTACTCCTGCTCTTACTCTGAGCAACATTTCTGCTTCCAGATTATAAATTTGAAAATAAAAAACACTCAAACAAAACCACCTGCCACTTTGAGCTGGTCGTTGTTTGCCACCACTTTGCAATTTTCAGTCAAACCCTTTTTCAGCAGATCGCTTTCCTAGTTTACTACACAGAGCCACTTATGTCAACACTTTTTTTAATGGTCTTTATCTTTAAAATACCATTTAAAAACTTCTTTTACAAGAGGCACAGCAGTCTTATGTCCCTCTCCTCCTCCTTCAATTATAACAGTCAACACAATTTCAGGGTTGTCGTAAGGAGCGTAGGAGGTATACCAGGCATGCGCTTTTTTGTTTTCTGCATACTGCGCAGTTCCTGTCTTGCCGGCAATCTTAACTGGTAGGTCGTTTAATAATCTGCCTGAACCAGATATTACATTTTCTCTCATTCCTCTTTGGATCCATCTCAAGTTCTTTGGATCTATAAAATTCTCTCTTATTATTTTTGGACTGATTTCTTTGACAGTGCCAGTTTGAGAATCCACTATTTTATCAACTATCTGTGGCTGAAACAATTTTCCTCCATTAGCAATAGCTGAAGTATAGGCTGCAATTTGAAGAGGTGTAACCAGAATATCCCCTTGTCCTATTGAAACATGATATGTGTCGCCTATGTACCATTGTTCGCTTTTTACCTTTTTTTTCCATTCTTTATCAGGAACAAGACCTGATCTTTCACCTGGAATGTCAATACCAAGCGGTTTTCCTAAACCGAAGAGATGAGCATATTTTTTTATATTCTCAATTCCTAATCCTTTAATACCTCCGTATCCTCCACCAACTGTATAGAAATAAACATTGCAAGACTGCGCAATGGCTTTGATCAAATCAACCATTCCGTGAGCTTTCCAATCCAAAAATCTGTAAGAACCTACATTTATTACTCCCCTGTCCAGAATTTTCTTCGTCGGAGATATTATCTTCTCTTGCAAAGCTGCAGCTCCTATCAATGGTTTTATAGTTGATCCTGGAGGATATTCGCCAGAAATGACTCTGTTAAAAAGAGGATTGGCTTTATCACTAAGCAGTTTACTATATTCGCTGGTGCTGAGACCCTTCGCAAAAAGGTTGTTATCGTAGGAAGGATAGCTTACAAGAGCAAGCACTGCTCCATTGTTTGGATTTAAGGCAACAGCAGCTGCCCCTGACGCTCCTTTTGTTCTCTCTACTGTCTTTTTTATCTCTTCATAAATCTTCTTCTGCAAGTCGGAGTCAACATTTAGGATTAAGTCGTATCCTGGTTCTGGCTCCTTCTTTTTTACCGTTCTAATCTCTCTTCCAAAGGAATCTACTTCCACCTCCTGTTTTCCATTCTTCCCTCTAAGCTGTTTTTCATAGAAAAATTCTAGTCCACTTTTGCCTATAGTGTCAGTGAGAGAATAATCTGGATGAACCTCTAGTTCCTCTTTGCTTATCCTGCCACTATAGCCAATAATATGAGCGAAATAAATGCCATCAATGTATTTTCTTATGGCATTACTTTCCAATCTGACTCCCTCTATTCCCTTTATCTTTTCCTCTATGAGTAGGGCTTTTTCCTTGCTGATGTTTTCTAGAATCGGAAGCGGCTGTTGCTGGCTTGGGTAACGTTCTGTTGCTTCCTTCATCTTTTTTTCAAGGCTGTCTTTGCTAATTCCCGCCGCTTTAGCCAATTTTTCAATTCTTTCTTCTACTCCGCTTTTGTCCCTAAAAAAATCAGATGGTATTACAACTAAATCAAAAACAGGCACATTAAAAACAATTTGTCTTTTGTTTCTGTCATAGATTATTCCTCTTGGGGATTTTATCACAATAGTTCTAGTATGGTTTTTCTGAGAAATCTCGGTGTAATAATTTCCTTTTATCACTTGCAGGTAAAATACTTGGAGAAGGAGTATAGACAAAGCAGCAAAAAATATTTTCTCAATTTTTCTTATACTATCCTCATTAAATGGATCTTCCATTTTTCTTGCTTCTTCCGACATTGAGTCCAGAAGAATTTCTTCCGGCTCTATTGTTTCTTTGTTTTTTTGATAAACAAAATACTTGTTTTTCATTTATTTGCTTTCAAGTTAGTAATATCCCAAAATCCTAGAATAACTATTGTGATTCTAAATACTCCCGAATTGTGTAATTTCATTGCAAAAAGAAGAAGCCACAAAGCAGTCCCAATGTTACAAGTGTAATCATATGGTACTTATGCCAGAGGCGTAATCTCTATCTGCGCAAAAGCACATATGCTAGTGGATATATCAAGAGAACAATATAAACTCCTTCAAACGCAATAACAGTCAGTAAACGATCAACATCACCACTTGAAATTTGCTGGAAACCACCTACATTCATTAAAACAAAATATATTACATTGTAAACAGCGATACTGGCTAGAGGAATTAGAAACAAGTTTAGAGAAAACAATTTTTTCAAGAAGCAGTGGCTTAAATACGATGAGACAAAAACTGACAAAAGAAGACTGATAGTGATAGTTCCAAAAGGAGCAGACGAAAATACGTCAAGAGCAAGTCCGCTAAAAAAAGAGATATAAAATACATCTGATGACTTGTAAAAAAGTGATGCTGTTATGAGCAGTATTTGTACAAGATCTGGAACAACTTTTCCATAAAACAATTGAGGAAAGAGAGAGAGTTGTGAAAGCAGAAATAAAAACAATAACACCGCAAATACATAATTGTTCACATTTCTGTCAGTCATTTTGATACGCGATAAACACTTCTTCAATGTGATCAAAGTCAGCAAGCAGATCTAGATCTGCTTGCTTAAAAACTTTATTTGCTGCCTCCTCCACATTTGAAATCCTACCTATTACAAGTCCCTTTGGTACTGCTTCCTCCAACCCGGAGGTAATGACCAAGTCTCCTTCTATGAGTTTTTCGCTTTGTTCTACCATTTCGAGTCTTGCTCCTACGGCATATTCTCCTCTAACAACTCCGTCAGCGCGGGTGGTTTGAGTTATAGAACTTACAGAACTTTCAGGGCTGGTAATTAGCATAACTTTTGAAAAGCTATCAAATACTTCTGCAACTTTTCCAATCAATATTCCACCAGCCATTACAACAGCTTGATTCTCTTTTATGCCTTCTTTCCTCCCTAGGTTAATTACAATATATTTTCCATAGTTACTTGGATCTCTACTTATTACTCTAGCCTCTTTCCAATCTATACACATTCCCTTTGAACATACTTTCTGAGAAAAATCTGCCTGTTTTCTTAAAACCTTGTTTTCTCTCTCAACTTCCTTAAGTCTCGAGACTTCGTATCTCAACCTCAAATTCTCTTTTCTAAGCTTAATGTTTTCCTCTTTTAGATTGCCAATGCTTTCCACAATGTATAAAAAGTCGCTCACTTTGTTTGATAGAACCTGAAATGTGCTTAAAACAGGACTCGAAAGGTAGATTACAAAATTCTTAGGTTGATCCAAATATCCAAACCTATTAAAAAAAACCAGTAGCACAGTTACTACCAAAAGGAAGAGAGATGTTGATACTTTTGCTTTGATTTCTTTTTCCATAAGACAACCTCGCAACATCAATTGATGTTACTCTGGCGGTTTTTGATCTTCTATAGGCACAAGCACTTCTCTTAGCTTTTCTGTATTCTCAAGAACAATTCCTGCACCTCTAGCCACCGCAGTTAGCGGATCATCGGCAACTTTTACCGGCATTTTTGTTTGTTCGCTCACTAATTTATCTAATCCTCTTAGCAACGCTCCACCTCCTACCAGAACTATTCCTCTACCCATTATATCAGCCACAAGCTCAGGAGGAGTTTCTTCTATAGTAGCTTTTATATTATCGATCAGAATTTTTACTGACTTGGACAGGGCTTTTCGTACCTGTTCATCATTTATCACAACTTCCTTTGGGAGTCCAGTTATCAAGTCTCTGCCGCGCATTGTTGTTTCCATTCTTTCTTCAAGAGGATATGCTGATCCTATCGCGATTTTTATATCCTCCGCAGTTTTTTCACCCAGAAGCAGATTGAATTCTTCTCTTGAAAATTGAATTATATTCTCGTTCAGTTCATCACCGGCAATTCGAAGGCTTCTGCTTGCCACGATACCGCCAAGAGATATGACAGCAATCTCCGCTGTTCCTCCGCCTATATCAACAATCATGTTGCCTGCTGCTTCTTGCACAGGAAGTCTCACTCCGATGGCTGCTGCCATTGGCTCTTCAATCAAGTATGCTTCTCCAGCACCAGCGCTTATAGCTGCATCTACCACTGCTTTTTTCTCAACCTCAGTAACACTGGAAGGAACCCCTATGACGACTCTTGGACGCGGCAGGAGAGTGAACGATTCTTGGTGGACTCTTTCAATAAAGTATCTGAGCATTTGTTCAGTCACTTCAAAGTCGGAAATGACTCCATCCACCAAAGGGCGCGTTGCTATCACATGGCTGGGAGTTTTTCCAACCATTTTTTTTGCTTCCTTGCCAATAGCGAGAATACGCCCCGTTTTTTTATTAATAGCGACAACGGATGGTTCATTAATAATAATGCCCTTACCTTTGACATATACAAGAGTGTTAGCAGTTCCAAGATCTATTCCGATATCATGGCTAAAGTAACTAAATATTCTGTTCAACATACAACCTAAAGTAGCTAGGAAATGAAAAATTGGATTGATTTCATCTTGTGTTAGACAGGCAAAGACATTTTTGAGATGTCGTGGGATTAGTGATTCTTTCTAGAAAAAATAAGAAATGCTAAATTATGAAACCTTGCTCCAAAAAATTTCGTCTGTGTTTAGCAAGAGACGATTATCAAATGTAGAATGTTCTTGCTCCTTGAGAAGTAAATTCGACCCATTCACAGTTTCTGGTTTTCAAGCAGTTTGAAGCTTGGGTCCTATATCCTATAGACGCTTTATAGAACTGATGAGGGTGTCTATCTTAAGCAACCTAGAACTTTTTTCTTCTCTCTTTTTTACTTCAACGCTTTTCTTCTCTAGGGTCCTTTCACTGACAATGACTCTTATTGGAATTCCAATAAGATCTGAGTCTTTTAGTTTGACTCCGACTGATTCAAAGCGATCGTCATATAGTACTTCAACTTTCTCCCTTTGTAAAGAGTCATATAATTTTTCAGCTTCCTTCCTAACGCCGCTGCCGTCTCCCAGACAAATGAGATGAACCTTGTAAGGAGCAATTGCTCTAGGCCAGATTATTCCGTCTTTATCATTGAAAACCTCAACTATTGTTCCAAGAAGGCGAGTTGGACCAAGTCCATAACAGCCCATTAGCACAAAGTTTTCCCTGCCGTCCTTGTCTAAAAACTTAAAGTTAAAAGCCTTTGTGAACTTGGTTTTCAATTTAAATATATTTCCAACTTCCACTGCCTTCTCTTTTCTGAGGTTCTTGTTTTTGCATTGAGGACAACAATTTTTCACATCATTGATAATTTCCCTATTAACCGCAATTCTACATCGATCACAAATGTAAATCACATCTTCGCCAGCAGGAGTCAAAGTTTGAAACTCGTGGGAATATTTGCTGAAAGCTCCTCCCGAAGCAAAAGTGAGATATGTTTTGTCCTTTATATTTACTCTGTCAAAAATTCTAAAGTAAGCGTCTTTTATAATATTGTAATACCTATCCAGATCTTCCTCACTAGTATGAAATGAATATAGGTCTTTCATCAGGAACTCTCTTCCTCTCAACAGTCCTGATTTTGCTCTCTTTTCATTTCTGAATTTGGTTTGAATTTGGTAAACTGCAAAAGGAAACTCTTTATACGATCTTATGTATTTTTTGGCAAGTGGTGTCACAACTTCTTCGTGTGTCCACCCTAGTCCATATTCCTTCTTGTTAATACTGAGTTTCACTTTCATCATCACTTCTATATCCCATCTTCCCGTTGCTTGCCAATCTTCTTTGTTTTGCAGTGCAGGCATTAGAATCTCCTGTCCGCCAATTGCGTCCATTTCTTCTCTGATAATATTCTCGATCTTTGCTAAAACCCTTTTTCCTAAAGGAAGGTAAGTATAAACTCCCGCCATTAACTTATTAACAAAACCACCTCTTATTAGAAGTCGAGCGTTTACACTTTCCTCATCCTTAGGAATCTCGCGAATTGTTTTTCCAAAAAGTTTTGATTGTAACATACAAGACACTCTCTAATTTATATTCCTACTGCCTATCCAAACAGCGCTGCAATTTTTTTCCACAAATCAAACCTTGCTACATCTCTAAATGTTACTAGCACCATCAAAAACAGAAGCAATGCAAAACCGACATTATGGATTTTTGCTTCCCACTGTCGATTTATTGGTGAACCCTTTATTTTTTCTACGACTAGAAACAAAAGTCTTCCGCCATCCAAAGCAGGAAAAGGAAGAGCATTTATGATAGCAAGGTTTATGCTAATCAAAGCCGTAAAATTCAAAACAGTCATAAGTCCCATACTTGCTGCTTGCTGAGTCATCACTGCAATTCCAACCGGACCTGAAACTTCGGCGACAGTTTTTCCGGTGGAAATGAGACTCCATATAACTCCGGCAAACGCTAGGAGTATAATTATTGTCAAGTTGACGGTATATTCATAACCTCGCTTTATCGCTTCTGGTAAGGAATATGACACAACGGCAGTTTGAACAAGAGCTATTCCCATTGGTCCCTGTCCTTGAGGATATTCCTTTCTGGGAACTATCTTCTGAGTGAAAATTTTTTTTCCTCTTGAAATGGTCAAAACTATTGATTTTCCAACATTTTCTTTCGTATAGCGTTGCAGATCGCTTATGTTATTAATTACCTTTTCATCTGCCTTTATTATGGCGTCGCCTACTTTGAGACCTGCCTTGGCCGCCGGCGTATTGTCAATGACTTCTGAAATCTGGACCTTTACATCTCTTGCATTCTTCAATTCAGATAAATCCTGTCCCGTAATATCCTGAGGAAAACCTAATACGAAAATTATGGTAAAAATTATAAAAGCGAGGAAAAAATTCATCGCAACTCCAGCTGCAATTATCTGAAATCTTTTGCCTACACTTTGGTGGGAAAAACTTCGAGGATCCTCTCTATCTTCTCCCTCTTCACCATGAATTTTAACGAATCCTCCAAGTGGCACCCAGTTTAAGCTGTATTCAGTCTCTCCTTTTTTTACTCCATAGATTTTTGGAGGGAATCCTAAACCAAATTCATCAACTTTCACACCATAAAGCTTAGCCATAAAAAAATGACCAAATTCATGAAAGAAAACTATTACACCTAGAATTAGTAAGAATAGAATTATCGTAGTTAGAATCATAGCGATTGTGATTTTAACGAATTATCTAATCATTCTCTATCTTCCAGCACTAACTTTGCGCAAATTATCATCGTGGGCAGAGTGCTGAAGTGAATTCAACTATACTCTGATCATTAATTGAGAATAACTCACTTTTGACAAAATTTCTTCTCCCAATACCGCTTACACTGTCATAATTTCTTCTTCCTTCTTTTTTGCATTCTCCTCTAGTCTCTTGTTGCAACTGTCGACTATCCTTTGAATTTCATCCTGCTTTCTAAATCTGTCGTCTTCACTTATAGCACCTTCTTTTTCCAATTTCTTTATTTCCCTTATCGCTTCTTCTCTGGCATTTCGAACAGAAATTTTAGCTTTTTCCAATATTCGGCGAACGTGTCTTGCAAGCTCCTTTCTTCTTTCTTCAGTCGGTTGGGGAACAACTATTCTGATGGCTTCTCCATCGTTTATAGGATTAAAACCCAATTGAGCCATCCTGATTGCTTTTTCAATTTCTTTCAGTTGCTTTTTATCCCACGGTTGTATAAGTATATTACGAGGTTCTGGCACACTAATCGTTGCTACTTGCTTGAGCGGTGTCGGCACGCCGTAATAGTCAATCATAATATTCTCCACAAGCGAGGGAGTCGCTCTTCCTGCACTCAATGTTGAGATTTCATTCTTTAAATAAACTTCCGATTTTTCAAGCTCTTTTTCAAGTCGTTTTATTATGTCCTCCATAATGACTAAATTATGATATAACAGCCTTAATTATATATAGAACAACTTTGAATTTAGTCAATTTCGACTACTTAAAAGTTCCAATGCTTTTTCCAACTGCGGATCTCTACCATTCTTATAATCATCCTCTGTTAAATCAACTTCAACGTCAGGTTTAATCCCGTCCTTGTTTATATTAACTCCGTTTGGGGTCAACCATCTGGCAACGGTGACTTTCAAAGCTGCTCCGCCTTTTAGTTTTTCTAATTTTTGAACCAAGCCCTTGCCAAAGGTTTTCTTCCCAACCAGCTTAGCACCAATATTATCCCTCAGCGCTCCTGCCACAATTTCAGACGCACTTGCACTGCCTTCATTAATTAAAACCACCACTGGAATATTAACAAATCTTCTATTCCCGACTGCTTTGTGAATCTCTTTTTTATTGTTTCCATAGTCTTCAACAACGACCGTCTTGCCACTCTCTATAAACCTGCTTGCTACTTCTACAGCAACTTCGAGGTATCCTCCTGGATTATTTCTAAGATCCAGAACAATCCCGCGAGGTCCCTTAGCAAGAATCTCGTCAATCTGCCTATCCAGTTCGTTAGCAGTATCCAGCTTAAACTGTCTTATTGCTATATACGCAATCCTATTTTTCTTCATTTCCCACTCAACTGTTCTTATTTTTATAGTATCTCTAACAATCTCAATCTCTTTCAGCTCATCAGTCCCTTCGCGACTGATCGTTAGTTTAACTTTGGTTCCCTTTTTTCCTCTTATCAGACTTACAGCTTCATCTATGTTCATTCCTACCGTTTCCTTATCATCAACCTTTAGTATCTTATCTCCAGCAAGAATTCCTGCTCTTTCTGCCGGACTGTCTTTCAAAGGTGCAATGACCGTTAAAAACTTTCCTCTAAATCCGATCTCTGCTCCTATGCCATCAAAACTGCCTTCCATATCCTCTTCGAACACTCTATTTTCTTCAGGACTTAAAAAAACCGTATAAGGATCGCCCAGTGAATCGACCATTCCTCTAATTGCTCCATAAACCATTTTTTTATAATTCAACGGTTTCAGTGCATACTCATCTTCTATAATTTTCCAAGCATCCCAAAAAATACTGAAGTCAGCTTTCTTCTCAATTTCACCACCATTCAATCCCGATAGTGTTTTTATATCATTTCCATTATAAAAAGAACGAATAAAGTCATTTGCAACAAAGCCAGCGCTAAAGCTCACAATAATAAGCAAAAGTACGACTATTGTTCTTTTAAACGGTCTTGCTGATGTCCAAGACATAAAACCCTTCTGAATTAAAATATCATTGTTGCTAATAAAATTGCACCACATCAAGACGTCTCACGGAGCTATTTCCATTGCCGAGGACTAAATTTTCCTAATTCTCAAAAATGTTTCTGCAAGCTTCACGAATCCTATCAAAGTTTCCGCCCCTTGGTAAAAGTATGTATGAACCATTTTGGTCCCTAGATGCATACAGAAGCCCATTTGGACTCGTGTCAAAAACCTTTCTCTTAACGTTTGACATATCCATTCTCCTAGCCATAACAGCAAGCTCTTGAATTTCCCACAGCTTGGCATCGGTTCTTATATGATTTCCTATAGAATTCAAAATTGAAATTATCTTCATCGGATTGGACAAGACTCCTAAACTGAAAGCTTTCTCTTTGATGGCCAGTAAGACCTGCTGTTGTCGTCTGGCTCTGTCAAAATCACTGCTGCTGAACCTTGCTCTTACAAAAAGCAAAGCTGTGCTTCCATCTATAACCTGTCTTCCTGCCGGTAGTTCAATCGCTCCTTCGGCAAACTGGTTCTTTTCCGAAAATGGCTTATCAAGGTAGATTGTTATTCCTCCCAGAGTGTCTATTATTTCCTTAAAAGCCTTAAAGTCAACACTCACTGCATAGTGAATATCCAACCCTGTAACATCTGAGACAACTTTCTTGCTGTATTTCAAACCTTCTTTCCAGCCTTTGTTTTTCATCCCAAGTTCATATGCTTCATTTATCTTGCCTTTATAATTGTTGTGGTATGGCATTTTTACATAGAGATCTCTAGGGATTGAAATCAAAGCAACCTCCCCTGTCCGTGGTTTCACGCTCACAACCATTATCGTATCCGTTAAAAGTCCTCCATTAGGGTCACCAACACCTCTCATACCAAGCAACAGGATATTCAATCTCTCTAGTCGATTGCTTTTTATTTTGTCTATTGTTCCTTCTTCTCCTTCTACGGGAAGCACTTGGAAAAAACTGCCACCAAAAGGCAACATCTTTATAAAACTCTTAAAAACAGAATTTTCTTCTCCTGTTACTTTATCAAAAGTAGAATTCGTTTTGTAGATCAGATATCCTCCAGTGATTACCACTGCAAAAACAAGTGTCATCAAAACCAATGCTGCTTTCTTAGCCAGCATCTTTTTTCTCTCTTTCTTGAACTCTTCAAACTCGGAAGAACCCAGATTCAAACTTGCTGCTTCTTGAGCATCGGATTGGTTTTTCTTCAGTGAGTAGTGAATCATAAAAAAACAAGTTAAACAAATACTTTTTCACCCATTCTCCTATATTTTTGCACTTTTTTGAAACTATGTAAACACCTTTTGATTACCTGTTTATCTGGCCACAACAGTAAACCTTGCTGAAAATGACTTATCTACCTTGAATTACCTATAAATTAAGTCAAGTGTTTAAAATTAGGCAAACTTTTCATTGTTCTTTTAGAATACTATGATTTAAACACTAACCAAACAACGATAGGAAATATCTCATATCCTGAGGGCAAAGCTCTGAAGGACCCTGTAGAAAGGAGAAATGGTCATTAAACAGCATTACGTCTCATTAGGTTCCAGGCGGGATCCTTCGCCTTCGGCTCAGGATGACATTTCCTGTCATTCTGAGCGAAGCGAAGAATCCCGTAGATAGAAAGT
>CAYWAL010000013.1:0-12008 GCA_964456605.1 uncultured Candidatus Saccharibacteria bacterium
TTGGCAGATACCGACAAAGATGGTCTCTTGGACATAGATGAAGTGTTCTATGGAACGGACAGATTTAGAAAAGATACTGATGGAGACGGAATAGACGACAAAAAAGAGGTTGATAACCTTACCAATCCTCTTGGCCAGGGAGATATGGATTTTGACGGTGATGGGTTGAGCGATAAAGTAGAAAAGAAATACAAAACCAATCCGACTTTATCGGACACTGATGGTGATAGCTTGAGTGACAAAGAAGAGATAGAAAAGTATAAAACAAATCCTCTTGAAAAAGACACGGACGGCGATGGCTACTTAGACGGAGAAGAAGTGAGAAAAGGGTATGATCCTCTTGACAGAAAGGGATAGTCATCACAACCTGGAAAAAAATGAAAAAAAGTTAGCGAGTAGAAGAATAAGGAAAAAACAATATGATAGGAGATTTAATATTGATATTCATTTTTGTTATCATTTGGAAAAGGATTCTAGGATTAAAAAAGACAAATTTTAGAGAATTCATTTTTGAAATAACGATCTATCTTGGTGTTTTCGTTTTTGCTCTTGTGTTCTATAAGACATCTTATTTTCTTTTGTCTTTTATTTTTGACTTTGGCCTTTTTCCCAGCATTGTTGGAGTTTTTGCTCTGAGCTTTATTTTAATATACGGAGCAGTAAAATTTGTGATTTACTATTTAAGGAAAAGAGGGCGTTTATCAGAAGAGTTGAGAGAGAAGATTATCAACAAGCTTATAGAGTTCTATGAATCTATAATTAAAAGTGAACGCGATTTTGAAAAGGCGTTTATGATATTTTTTGTAATTAATGCAGTTGTGATTCTTACTCTTTTTAACAGCCTGATCGATGTTTTTACTCATCAGAAAATACTGAGGTATGAGGTTGATCAAAAACTGAGAGCAAGGGAGGAGTCGCTGGTAGGGAGTGTGGAGGGACCTCCTTCGGCGCGGAACAACATAAAGGAAACGCTTGAGTTTCTCAGAATTGTTGATCCGCGAGCGTATGAGAAGATTGTGAAAAACACCACTCGTTTTGTTTTTTCTTCGCAAAGCATAAGTCCCATACTTGCCACGGCTCATCTGCCTGAAAGCTACATAGAAATTGACCCTATTTTTTCCAAGCCTTTTAATTCACTCAAAGATAAAATTTATTTTTCTTCTCTTTTGGTACACGAGACGGAACACATAAAGAATTACAACAAAAGCGGTTTTGTTGCTGCTGCTCTCACTTATACTTTCTTGAAATTGAAGTGCAATCCTCTTACGAACTATCAATATTTTTCTCAGATCAGAAGAGCAGTTTTTATGTATGAGGACGAGTGGTGCGCCCAGATCAGTGAAGTGAAGTTTTTAAGGCAGTTTAATATTGATTATAGAGAGGATTTTATGAAATATTTCAGGGATAACTAGCGAAATGTTTTGGATTGTAAAATACAACCTCTCAGGTTTCCAATACTTATCTTTCACACTTTAGTAAGATAGAGTTGACAGAGTTAAAAGTTTTGTATAGTCTCCTTATGGAGGTGAAAGATGAACTACAGATGCTTTTTCTGCCGAAGGGATATTACTGCAGAAGAAGCAGTAATAGTGGCAATAAAGCGGCAGGAAGGATTCCTGCCGAACAAAGCTGTGGCATCGTGCTACGACGGTGTTTGTTTAAAGGGATTAAAAGAAAAAGCTGAAAAGCTTATAGAGAAAACAACACAAGAAGCAATCCAAGACAACTTAACGGTGACAATAGTAATCGGGGAAAAGATTGTCACTTGTGTTGATTTACAATGTTGTTCGTCGGAAAAAGAGTTTTTTGAGTTGTTTCAGTTGTTTATAAGAACTGCCATAGAAGCAGTCCGGTTGATTAAACTTATTAAACTTCCAGCTTAAATTCCAGCTTAAAGCTGGATTTTTTTTGGATTTTGTTTTTTTTTGTAGTGGCTAGTAAAAAGGTTTTGCGCAAGGATGCTTATAAATCATAACCATTCTGACCTGCATGGACGAGTTGCGCTGTGAGCTGGCTTTGCCAGAGAGGCAACGCGCAAGGTTTCAGCATTTCTGTTGTGCTCCAATTCATTATTATTCTATTGGATCACACCAGAAATGGTGTGTGATTTTGAGCTTATGTTACAGGAGCAGTGTTAGGTCGTCATATGCTATGAATAGCGCAAAATCTGGCGATACTTGTTACCTTGAGAAGTTGAGAAAGGCGTAGCGCGGAAGAGTCTTGTTGGAAAAGAAAGCGACTGTCAAATTGACAGAGATCATATGATTGTGTTATAAAAAAGTTATAGTTGGCGTTGACTAAATTTATAAGGCAGGACCTATGACAGCAATAGTAAACAGAAGAGAATTTTCTTTTTTCGACAAAGAAGGAGGGGATGGCAGCAGAGACACCAAGAAAGAGAAGCAGTATAGAAAAATAAGGAGAGAAAAACTAGGTTCAAGAATTATGGCTGTTTTAGAAATAGCGGAGTGTCTTGATCCCAGAGATATTGAAAAGATGCGTAAAGAAATGTCGTTCACTATAAGAGAAAAAATTCTGGCGGTTCTAGGAAAAGAGGATGACAACAAAAAGAGATTGATAGCTGAATTGATAGATGATACAGGCAGGGTAGATATTAGGAATGAAAAATTTTTTGGAGAGAATGCCTATAACGATTGGGACAGAGCTGTAAACAGGCACCGTGGCGTGCGTGACAGGAACAAGAGCAGAGAAGAAGTAGAACGGGAGAAACTTGTTAGAAGTGGAGAGCAGTTGGAGATTCTAAAAACGGCAGTTCTAAACAGGTTTTTTGGAGAAAGATTTGTGAGTGTTCGTTCTTCTGTTTATGATGATGTTTATAATGGGGTTGATAATCTTGTGCTTGATACAGAAGAAGGGGTATATTGCGCGCTTGATGAAGTAGCTGATAAAAGAGGAGGTGAGAGGATGCGGAGCAAACAAGAAAAAAAGAAAAAGGAAGGATTGACTTGGTTGAGGTATGGAATTGAATTCAAAAAGAGAGGAAAAAGTGAAGTGGAAATAAAACGACTGCAACAAGAGAAAGTTCCTCGTTTTTTACTTTCACTTCCAGAAAAAGAGGTTAAAGAGGGAATGAAAATTCTGATTAAGGAAATGAAACTGGAAGAAGTGGAAAAAGAGCTGCAGTCAGAGAAATTGCAAAAAGAAGGAGAGTTGAAATTGGAGGATATAGAACCAGACTTAGAGGAAATGAAAAAAGGATTTAATAGAAAGATGGAGAACTATTTTTACATTTTTATTGATCAAATGAGAAAGCAGATTAGCGACTTTAGGAAAAACAGGAAATTTTGGCAGAAAAACTTTACAGAAAAACAAAGAAAACAATTAGAGTGTTTAGAAAAGCATATCAACAGTATCTTGGTCGGCAAACGTAATGCTGATCGAAAAACAAAGAACGATTTTAAGAAAAATGGGTTTAAGAGTGCTTTGAGTTACGAAATGTAAATTCTGACAATAATTGTCATTGAAGAAGTGTAGTTGACCAAATTCTACGTTTGACCTAAACTGGCATTAGCTTCTCGAAAGCAACAGGAGGAAATTAAACTGAATAATAGTAGTATCGTTTTGCTAATTGGCTTTCTAATGATGATGGTGGTCGCGGCACTGTTTGTGCTAGCATTTGAAGGAATAATATCAAGAGGAACGTGTGTATATGCATCGGTGATTATTCTTCATTTTGTACTCTTGCTGCTGGTATTATTCACAGCACTAGAAATAACAAGAGCCGCACTATCTTAAAGAATAGAAAAGATACGGTATAAGAATCGTATCTTTTTTATCTGCCTTGAATTGCAAAATATCTCGATTAGACAATACCTGTCTTGCTGTATGTTGCCCGCTTGTGCGTCGCCTGAGACTGTGGGCAGCGCACAGGCAGGTGGATAGATGTCATCCTGAGCGTTAGCGAAGGATCCCGTCTGGAGAAGGGCAAGACATACTGTCATAGACATCACTCTTTTCTACGGGATTCTTCGCTTCGCTCAGAATGACAGTGAGGCGGGATCCTTCGGGCTTCGCCCTCAGGATGACAGCTCTGGGTCATCCTGAGCCGAAGATGAGAAGGACTTCTGTTTCATTCCTAACTTCTGATTTGACTATGCTTCAGCCGCTTCAGCTTTATCGCTTTTCCTTAGAATAAAAGTTAAAATAGGAGGAGTTAGAAGTGTAGTTAATATAACCATAATAACAATTACGGAAAAAACTTCGTCAGAAATAACTCCTAAAGATTTTCCCATTGTTGCAAAAATCAATCCAACCTCTCCCCTTGGAACCATTCCCCATCCTACAATTGATTTGTTCACTTTTCCTGCTCCCAAACCAGCAACAATTTTTCCAACAAAAGCCACTGCTGTTATACCCAAAGCAACTGCCAAAACGGAAAAATCAAACAGAGTTTCAAGCTTAACGGCCATTCCAGTCATTACAAAAAATATTGGAATTAGAAAGTGGCCAACTGGTTCAATTATGTCCTCGATATGGCGATGCGCATGAAATTCTATTACCTGCGAGATTTTCTCCGCCGACTTTTGGTCTAGATCCTTTATCATCTTGCGCAAATCGTCAACGATTTTGGGATCTTTGAAATGACAGAAGTGAACCGGATCAAGAACCAAACCAGCAGCAAAAGCGCCGACAATTGGAGCCAAGCCAATTTTCTGTGCCAGGTAGGCAAAGACTAAACCAAAACTAATCGCCAAAGTAAACTTCATTCCAATTCCCTCATTAATTCTGGAAAACACTTTCCCAAGTTGAGGAGCAGAAACTTGGCCAATTGCAATTGTGCCAGCTAGAAAGAGAACAGCTTTCGCTGTAATTATGCCAATAGTTCCAATATCTACAGATCCTGCTGTAACAATAGCCGAAACAACCGCAAGTATGATTAATCCCAAAACATCATCAATAACAGCCGCTCCTAGAACAATTTGCGCCTCTGGAATTTGAATCTTTCTAAGATCTTGAAAGACCCTGGCTGTAATGCCAACAGAAGTTGCTGTAAGCGCTGCTCCCAAGAAAAGATAAGCATTACTTGAAAGTCCCGGCAGAAGCCAAGGCCCAACCACATAAGTACCTAAAGCAAAAGGAACAATAACTCCTATACAAGCTACCAGGAAAGCATTTTTTCCAATCTGGCGCATTTTCTTGATGTTGGATTCAAGACCAATTTGAAAAAGAAGAATAACAACACCAAGTTCTGCCAAAAAAGCTACAATTGGATCTTCCTTAATAGGCTCAAGGAAATTAATATTCAAAATAACAAGATTTCCCAGAATAACCCCAATAACTAACTCTCCTAAAACTGAAGGCTGTCCAAAACGCTCTACTAAGCTTGAAAGCTTTGCGAACAAAAGAATTACTGCAATCCAGAGAAAAGTCAAAGCCGCATTATGTTCGGAGACTGCATTACTGTTGCTTGCTTGAGAAAAAGAAGTCGCTGCAAATATTCCAATTATAATGATAAAAATTACTGCTGTCATCTTGCGCTCCATGCGCCCTAAAAAGAGAGTAGAGATTCCTTTCTGGAAAAGCGCCCTGGCTGAACCAAAGAACAATTCCACAAAAGCTAGTAAATCTTTGAACATAAGGATACTTTAGTTAATTAAGCTAGAAACCAATAATCAATAAATAATATGTCCTTAGATCATTTTTTAGTTTAACGGCTTAGTTTATATGCCGCGTCTTCAAAAGTCAACTAGGCTTCATATTCATCCATCTTTTGCACAACGAAAGCTATTATAACTTATTTTCCAAAAAATAAAGATATTTGTATTGTACAGTGTAAAATCTAATTGAAAGGAGGTTGGTTGTGACTTAGAAAGGTCGTGCTTTTCCAAATCAAATTTTCTCTAAACCTTACCTCAGCCGTTAGCTGGCAACTTGAACACCCAGCATATTATCGGACATACATATAAATATACTGTCGTCCTGAGCGCTAGCGAAGGGTCCCGTATGGAGAAAGACGAGACATACTGCCATAGGTATCACTTTTTTCTTCGGGATTCTTCGCTTCGCTCAGAATGACACGATGACACGGAGAAAACACTGTCATCCTGAGCCGAAGGCGAAGGATCCCGTCTGGAGATTGTCATCCTGAGCGCTAGCGAAGGATCCCGTCTGGAGAAAAGTAGCACATACTGCTAAAATAAAAGTATCGCTCTTTCTACGGGATCCTTCGGGCTTCGCCCTCAGGATGACAACCCTCATTGTCCTGAATCTAGTAGAGGATCTCGTATAGAAAGAAATAAACCCCACATTGCCACAAGAGATGCTATTCATACAAGATTCGCTTCACCTAAAAATATAGCTCTGCAACCGCAACAGATTCAGGATATTTTGTAAGATATTTTGTAATGCAAGGCAATTAGTTTTATTCAAGGAAACACTATTTGTCATAAATATCAAATTTGTAGCCAACTCTGTTTTTCTTGTCCTTTTTTCCTTTGACTAGCCAATATATTCCCGTTGCAACAACCTGAAGAGCGACTTTCAAATGTCCTTCCTTTTGAAGCCTTCGCGGAAAAACTTCAATTTCAACGCTTTTAATAACTCCAAATTTTCCAACTTTTGCCGCTCTTTGAGCATAATCACTATCTTCTCCTAGAATTATTTTTTCATCAAACCCTTTTATTTTATTATGCATCTCTCTTTTTGCAAGTATACACCACCCCCCAGCAAAAGGGGAAATATACTGAAAAATTTCAACCATCAAGTTCCAGAATCTATAGAATAACTTATCCAGTCTGCTTCCTTTCACATATGCCAGCGGCACAGCTATGTCCAAATTCCTTCTGTCAAATTCGTCCAATAAGGACTGCAAAAAATTTGTCCCCTTCAACTTTGTGTCTGCGTCTAAAAATAATATAACTTTGCCGCCGGCAATTGCCGCTCCCTTATTTCTCGCCTTTGCCGGCAATCCCCCTTCAACTATTCTGCACCCGAATTCTGCCGCAATTTCTCTCGTCGCATCCTGCGACCTGTTGTCGGCAACAATAATCTCATAGTCCTTAAAAGTCTGCTGCCTTATGCTTCTAAGGAGTCTTGGCAGATATTTTTCTTCGTTTTTAGTTGGAATGACAATTGAAAGCTTCATAGATTGTTTGAGTAAGCTGTTCCATCGCTCGCTTGCGCGGCCTTTCTGCGAACAAGCGATGAGTATAGTTCAACCATTCTCTTTGTCCAAATTTCTATTGAAAACTTTTTTGAACTAATCTTTGCTCGCTCCGACATTTTTTTTCTGAGCTCGCCATTCTGAACCAATCTCAGAACACTTTCGGAAAATTCATCTGTTGAATTTTTGGTTAGGATGCCGTTTTTTCCACTTTCAACCATATCTTCAATTCCACTTGCCCTTATTGCCACAACTGGAAGTCCTGCTGCCATAGCCTCCACTGCAACGAGTCCTTGCGTTTCAGTCAAAGAGGCAAAAACAAAAATGTCACTTGCTTGATAAAGATTAATGATTTCCTCTCTTGAGACGAGTCCCGTGAAAATTACATCCTGGCCCATACCAAGACTTTTAGCCATCTTCTCAAGCTCCTTTCTAACTGCTCCATCGCCAACTATAAAAAACTTAACATTTTCGCATTTCTTTTTGACAGCGAAGAAAGATTCTATCAAAAACTTTACATTCTTTTCTTTTGCAATTCTTGAGGCAGTTATAAGCGCGATGTCACCCGGCTTAATTTTATATTTTGTTCTTATTTCCTCTCTTTTGCCTGTATTTCTGCCAAATTTTTCAACATTTATCCCGCTTGGAATGACACTTATCGGCGTTGTGATGCCGCGATCCAAAAGCAGTTTTTTTATAGCGCTGGAAGGAGCTATAACAGCATCACACTTGTTGGAGTATTCTCTTGTTATTTTTCTTATATATTTTTTTGAAATGGACCTTGGCACAAAAGGGATATAGTGGCAATAATCTTCATATCTTATGTGATAGGTAAAAACCAAAGGCAGATTAAACTTCTTGGAGAATTTCAACGCTTCGTCGCCTAGCGAATACGGCTGATGACTGTGAATTATATCAAGACTCAATCTTTTTACTGTCAGCTCCATATTTGAGAGAAAAGGCACTGGAATCACATAGAAATAGCCTGCATAATTAAAGCAGATGCTTTTATAGCGAAAAATATTCTTTTTTTTATCTTTCCAGTTTGGGTATTCAGGAGCAAAAACAAATGTTTCGTGCCCCGCTTTTTCAAGACCTTTGCAGAGATTTATAACCGATGTTTCCATTCCGCCTTTTGAAGGTGTGTAGTAATTTATAAACATTCCTATTTTCATTTTCTCTTTGATTTAGCTTTGTAAAACCTATTTCTCACGGCCGCCTTGCTGCGAAAAGCGCTCGGCGTTCTGTACGCCGTTCTTTTTCTTATACACTTCTTGCAAGAGTACTTTTTCATAAGTGTTGAATAAGTATGTAATTTATTTTTATTATTTAACTACCTTCTTCATTCCCAGCCCTAATCGGGAATCCAGCTGAAAGTTCCTCGTTCTTTAGCTTCAGTCTGCAAAGTCCTGCACAAAAATCATTCCATAGGGTCCGCCGTCAATCACGCCAATGCCGACTCTGTGAAAAAATGGAAAAAGAATATTTCTCTTGTGTCCTGGACTTTTCATAAGACCCTTGTGAGCGGAAAGAACATCCTTGGCAAGAGCAATATTCTCTCCTGACATATTAAATTCAACTCCTCCTTTCTTCATACGGTCTGATGGCCCTTCTCCCTCAAGATTTATATGTGAAAAATACCCGTTTTGAAACATATCCTTTCCGTGTTTTCTAGCCACTTTTCTGATTTTCTCGTCCATTACCAATTTCTTAAGCCCGCGTGATTCTCTTTCATTGTTTATAAGTCTCAGCATCTCTTCTTCCGTTTTTTCATCAATCTTCAAATCGGAAACTTTAAAGTCAAAATTTATTCTTTTGTCGTCTTGAGTGCCAACTGTCAAAAAATCCAGCTTGCTTATAGTTGTTTTCAAAACATCGCCAAATATGCTTTTGAAGCTGTCATTTAGTTTCAGAGGATCACTGGCAACGAATTTGCCAACTGTTGACGAATCAAAATGGCTTCTTATAAAGTAGGGAAGAGAAAAAGAGAGTGTGATAGAGAATATCAGAAAAACAACCACTGATCCATAAAGAAGCGAAACAATTCCGCCGATAATTCTGCTTGTCGCAGAACTATTTATTTCAAAGACTGCCCGCGGCAGAATGCTTTCAACAAGCAAAGTAATTGCAAGTTTGGCAATGAAGATATTAACAAAGAAGCCTATAATATTTGCATAGACCCTGTCCAAAGCAAAGTTGGCAACAATGAGGTCAGCGCTGTAAGAATAAGTCAAGAAAGCAAGAAACAAAGAGGCGAGGAAGCTTACCATATTGATCAAAATGGAAACAAATCCTCTCCGCGCTCCATCAATAAAATGAATCAAGAGATAAAACATAACTATTAAATCTATCCAATTGCCAAGCATATAAATTAAATTAAGAAACTAGATTACCTTATCTTGAAATTTAGTAACAACCTCTTCCCTCAATCCACTTGTAACCTTTTTCTATGCAACAGTCATAATCCGATCCCGGTGCGCACCATTTTGGACAAATGCCATCAGGGACAGATGAACAATCAGCTCCAGATTTTTCAGCAACTATTGAAAACTCCTCGCTAACAAGAATGTTTGTGCCAACTTTATTTGGATAATATTGCACAATCACAAATTGATATTTATCTCCTGGATCCAGATTCATAGGAACAGTAAAAGAATAACTACCCGTATCAGGGATAGATTCCTGCGAACTCCAAACAAGAGCCTCTTCACTGTAAGGAATTCTGTTATCGTTTAGGCTAATACCAACAAGACGGTTTACATCGTTTGGCTGCCATTGAATTTGATAGGTCTTTCCTAGTTCTAATACTGAACTTTTATTAGGGTAAATTACCTGTCCAACTTCTTCCTCCAATTTTGAACTCGTATTATTCAAGCGAGCTTTCAAATTTTTAGTCAAAGTAATCCCTGTCGCAGAAAGGTAAGATTTCAAGTTAAATTTTATATACAAACTGCCTTTATTATAATTGCCCACATTTATATAAAAGCTTCCTGTTCCAGTACCATCCCCTCCGCTACTAGAGCTGTCCCTGTCATAAAAATTATTGTAAACAACATTTACTTTTCTCCAGTTCAGTCCGTCATCACTTACCTCTACACTATGAATTAATAAGCTTTCAATAATACCACTACTGCGAACATTCTCTTTGTAAGCGCCTATTAAATAATACACCCTATCTATGTTTTCGTTCTGATAATAAACCACAATGCTTCCCTTGCCATCAACAACCTTCCATGCTTCGTCGTTATCATCCTGGAATCGCCCAAGCTTCACCAACTGTTCTTTTGTATGGTCATCAATTTTCCACAGCGCATCAACATCCATTACTGATTCAGATTTTGAAACGAGTCTATAGCCACTATAATTTATCAGTTTTTTATACTTGCTTATGGAGTTTATCTCTGTTGCAGATAATTCTTTTGACCTATCAACTGCCTCTTTGACCAATTCACCAGAAATTTCTATTTTCTCTCCCGGACTTAAAGCACCTATCTTGTCTTTTAGATTTCTTTTAATATAATCTTCAGCATAAATCTTTTGTTCCTTGTTCAAATAAGAATCATCATAGAACTTTTTTAGATACTGATTCACTGCCCTTCTTGCAATATTAGTTATTCCTTCTCCAGGCAATACTCTTATGGTAAATACGGAACATTTTGAATCAGCTCCGTCAATTTGTCCATTACAATCATCGTCAATTTCGTTCCCGCAGACTTCACTATTCTGGTTTCTTAAGATTATATTAAAACTCGGACCATCATAATCAATTCGGGAATCCTTTCCCGGAGCAAACTTATACAAAGCAACAGTAGGATGTATAGTGATGCTGTCAGGCCAATCGCACAGAGGTGTGATAAAAATAGAACATTGAAACTCTTTGCATCTCACATTCTCCTCAGTGCTTAATCTGTACCTTGCCACATTCATCACAGAAAAAGAACTTTGATATAAATTTACACCAACCTGTGTAGATACATTGCTTATTGTTACCCTAACTTCATTTTCTTTATTCCGTTCCATCACTTTAGGACTTATCATCTCAATTTTCACTTTTGTTTCTGGCTCTATCTTATAATCAGTTATAAAGTCAGCGGAAGTCAAAAAGTCCTCGGATTTGACACTAAAACTCTTCACAACTTCGTCCAAAACACTCAACACTTCCTTGTCTTTGCTGTAAGTGCCGACGGTTATCTGATTGGCAACTGTTGCGCACTTTCCTTTTTCACAGTTAAACTGTCTGGAATTAATCATAATCCAGTTTTCTGGATTTCTGTCTCCTTTTTTCTGCAAAATTACTGTTGGATCTTCTGCCGCAACTCCAGCTGCTGTGTGATAAAAATAGTCGTTTATAATTTCCCAATTGTCAGGATACCTAAAAGTAAAACTTGCCTTTGAATTAGAATAAACTTTCTGTTTATCAGTTTGGTTGGAATTTCTGCTTTTTTCATCTTTTTTAGACTGGTTTTCAAAGGCTTTCTTTTCATTTTCAACTGTCGGCACCTGGACTTTTTCTCCTTTGTTCATTAAATGTTTATTGATGCTGATAATCATTATTCCTGCCGCTGTAACTGTTACGATCATCAAAACAAGCCCCACCAAAAGAATTACTTTTTTGGCAAGCGCTGAAGATGATTTTCTGCTTCCTTTCATATTTTTATGCTTATAAAATAAACTTGATAAAAACATAGACATCCATTTGTCAACAACCTTTCTGTTATATCTTGGCTTGATTAGACGAAATCTTCTATTCTTTGCTCAACCACTCCATAGCTCTTTCATAAAGTTTGGAAGGAGCGATATTGTGTCCTCCCTCAAACTCCATCAACATAACATCTATCCCGGCTGACGCCAAAAATTTTTCATCATTTTTCATATATTCGCAGGA